>CAMOPD010000001.1 GCA_946622085.1 uncultured Prevotellaceae bacterium
GTATTAGTTTTTTTAAGGTAAAAAGATTGTTTTCAGGATAACGAGTGCAAAGTTAAACTATTTTTTTAGAATGCAAAATTTTTTTTGACGCTTTTTTGAGCCTTCTCCGTTGTGTGGGTACACAATCTCGTATTTTTGCAAGTTTTAACTCTTTTTCTTGCGCAATCGATTGCTTCTTGTGCTCCGAAGTGGCGTTTTTAATCGACGAAACGGTTTTTATCATCAGAAGGCCATTCCCCGTGATAGGAAATGGCCCTCTGCTATGTCATTTTTTTTGGTGCTTGGTCTATCTTTTCACGATGAACTGCCCCAGGCGGTGGGTCACGTTGCGGCGGTTCACCGAGCGCAACGTGTATACTCCCTCGGCCAGCTGGCGAATGTCGACGCGCGTGCCCTGATAGGGTCGGGTGGCCACGATGTTTCCGGCCAGAGTCTCCACTACCAGGTATTGAGCGTCGCTTACCTTGGGCTTCTCCGGTATGCTGAGATAGCGCCCGTCGTTCTTCAGCCATTGGGCGGCTTGCACCACGGTGCCCCTGTCCATCTGCACCGGTGCGCTTTCGTTGCCGAAACGGTCGATGGCGGTCACGGCGTAGTACATGCGCTCGTCGATGGCGGCTTTGGTCTTCTGCCATCGCGGCATGACGAGGTTGCGCACGTCGTCCACGTCGACCGGCCACGTGCGGCTGGCATAGATATTATATAATAAATAAGGTGTACGCCCATTCGTGCGGGGAGCGCTCCACGAGATGCTTCCGCCCGCCACCCGTAGGTTGGTGGGAGCTTGCGGCGGGGTGGGGTGGGCCCACGTCATGGGCGGTATGAGTGCCGGGTAGCGGTCGTGCTGGCGGCTCACGTAGTCGTAGATGCCCTTGGTGTTGTCGGTGAAGAATTTGGAGCGGAAGTAGCAGTGGCCCATGCCATAGTCGCGCACCACGTTGAGCTCGCGCTTCACGATGTCGAGGCTCCAGTTGAGCTCCTTGGGGTGGAGCATGTAGATGCCCAGTCCCGGGGCCACGATGCGGCCATAGGAGCATTCGGCCCAGTCGATGGCAAAGGGGAAGAAGTTGTTGCCCTTGAAATACATCATGGGGAAGAGCTCGTCCATGAGCCCGTCGCGGAGCCATCCCTGAGCGTCCTGGCACACCTTGGTGTTGGCGTTCCAGCCGTGGCTCCAGTAGCGGGTCAGGTCGTCATATTTGCCCACCGGCGAGCAACTCATCTTCACCCAGGGCTTCTCGTTCTTCACTATGCGGTGGATTTTCCTCACGATGCTCGTGATGTGCTGTCTTCCGGCGTTGACGTTCATCTTGCGGTTCCACGTCTCCGGATAGCGTATGTAGTCGAGGTGGATGCCGTCTACGTCGTAGTTGCTTACAATCTCGCGGCACATCGAGGCCAGATAGTCGCCCGTCTGTTCGCTCTCGGGGTTCATGTAGCCGTCGGGGCCGATTTTCATGATGAGCTTCGGATAGCGCTGGCGCAACCTGGCACAACCCAGCGCATTCCATTTCCCCACGGGAATGGTCACCACCCAGGCATGGAGCTCCATGCCCCGTTTGTGGCATTCGTCGATGGCAAAGGCCAGAGCGTCATAGCCTGGCGACTGCCCCGGATGGCCCGACAGGCATCCGTCCCAGGGCTCCATGGACGAGGGGTAGATGGTGGTGGCGCGCACGCGCGTCTGTAGGAGCACGGTGTTCACGTTGGCCTTTTGCAACTTGTTGAGTATCTGGCGCAATTCCTCCTTCTGCCGCTCGGCCGAGGCTCCGCCGTTGGAGTAGTTGTGGGGCCAGTCCAGGCCGCCGATGGTGGTGAGCCATACGGCTCTCACTTCGTGTTTGGGATATATCGTCTGGGCACTCATGGCGAGCACGGCCATCAGCCAAACCAGTGTGAAAACGATTCTTTTCATTCTTCAAGTGTCAAATTGGGTGCAAAGTTACGTGTTTTTTTCCTTTTCTCAAAACCGATTCTCCATTTTTCCGGCCATCCGTGGTGAGTATCGTGGACCTGCAATGTAACCGACGAAAAAGCAGCACCCCCCAAGCGAAGGGAGATGCTGCTTTTCTCGGAACGACGGTCAGACTACAGGTTGTTCACGATGGCCTGTATCTTCAGCTTCGTTGCTTCCGTCTTCTGTTCGTCATTCTTGGCCGTGACGATGCCGCTGTCCTCAGCATGCCAATAGTTGCAGATGTCGTGATATTCTGCCGTGGCACCCGTGTAGACACCGGGTGAATAGGACGACACCAGCAGCGCCATCTTCTTCACCTTGGCCGGGGCATTGACGCAATACATGCGCTGGATGGGCGCCTGTATCTGGGCACAGAGCGTGAAGTAGTAGATGGGAGCTGCCAGTACCAGCACCTCGGCTTCGGCCATCAGCGGATAGAGTTCCTGCATGTCGTCCTTCTGTATGCAGGCGCCATTGCCTTTGTTATGGCAGTACTCGCACGCCAGGCAGCCTGCAATCTTTTTCTTCGACACGTTGACCAGTGTCACTTGATGACCTGCTGCCTCGGCAGCATTCTTGTATTCTTCCGCCATCCAGGCGGTGTTTCCTTTGGCTCTCGGAGAGGCCTGCAAGATCAAAATGTTCATAATGTTTTGTATTAGTTGTTAGGTTGTTATGCTTTGTTGAACTTGTCCTTGGGGCGTTTGCAACGAGGGCATTTCCAGTCGTCTGGCAGTTCTTCGAAGGCCACGCCATCGTGTTCGGCAGGGTCGTACACGTAGCCGCAGATGGAGCATACGTACTTGCTAGAAGCCTTCTTCTTGTTGAACTCCACTTCCTCAAAAACTGTAGGCACGGGATGGTTCAGGTCCATCACTCGCCTGGCTTCCAGGTTCTCGTAGCCCTGTGGCGTGTGGGTGGAACAATACACCGTGGGGTGGTTGCTGATGAACTCGCGCACGCGATTGAGCGTCTCGCGGGCAGCGCCCAGGTCGTCGAATACCACCGAGAGCTTGTTCTCGTATAAAGCCTCGTCAACGTAGGTGATGTCGCCGTGAATCATGTAGAACAGCCCGTCGCTCTCCACCACGACGATGCTGTTGCCGTTGGTATGGCCCTTGGCCTTACTCAAGCGTAGGGGGACTTTATTATGCAAATATACTATTTTTCTATGAAATCGAAGACGCCGTAGCGTGTTTTTTTTATTGTTGGTGTGCGCTAAACATGCTTCATGATTTGAAAAATAAGCTCTATGGGATTTCTGGCGATGCCTGTCAACATAAGCTTTACTGCCGTTTCCTTGGATTGTCGGCGCGTCGCCACGAGGTGCAGACAAAACGCCCCAATGGAACGCGCGAAATTTGTAAAGAAAATTCACAACTTTTTATGCCCTCGCATGGCGCCTCCGTAAATTGCTGAAAATCAGTATCGGGAAGTAAGCACGCCACTTACGGGTAGTGAGCACGCCACTCACGCCTCGTAAGCACGCCATTTACTCATCGTGAGTGGCGTGCTCTCTAAACGAGAGTAAACCACCCGCTTTCCGTTTTGTAAAAATAATTCACAAAATAGAACTGCCTTCTGGGGGCAGAAAAAGTTGATGAGCGGATGTCGTGGCGTTGTTTTCCGGGTGGGTGGCATAGGGCAGAGGTGGGAGAAATGATTCCAACACGTGTTTTTTCAATTGGTCATCTTGGAAGAATGACAACTGATAACTGATAGCCCCGCCGTCCAAAAAATGACAAGATGTGTTTGGGTCACTCACACATTTGCCTATCCGCGCACGTCAGAATCGTTTTTTCTTCTCCGAAAGCACGATTATTCTATCAAAACATTTCCTCATGTCGGCAAATTTGCTTATCTTTGCATCATATTTGAGTTTTGTAAATTACTTTAAAGTAGATGATCACTTTTATTATTAGTTTGCTGGCGCTTGTGCTTGGCTATATGGTTTATGGCAAGTTCGTCGAGCGCGTGTTTGGTCCTGACGACCGTGAGACCCCTGCCGTGACCAAGGCCGACGGAGTCGATTTCATCGTGCTTCCCAGTTGGAAGGTTTTCATGATTCAGTTTCTCAACATTGCGGGCACGGGTCCCATCTTCGGCGCCATCCTGGGAGCGAAGTTCGGCCCCTCGGCCTATCTGTGGATAGTGCTTGGCTGCATTTTTGCCGGAGCCGTTCACGACTACATGTCGGGCATGCTCTCCATTCGCCATGGCGGAGCCAGCCTGCCCGAGCTCGTGGGTCAGTATCTGGGCCACACCACTAAAAACGTGATGCTCGTCTTCTCCATCCTGCTGCTGGTCATGGTGGGCGTGGTGTTCGTCTATAGTCCTGCCGAGATACTCCATACCATCGGAGGCTCCTCCATGATGTGGGTGCTTCTCATCTTCTTCTATTATATCATAGCCACGCTGCTCCCCATCGACAAGATCATCGGGCGCATCTATCCGCTCTTTGCCTTCTCGCTACTTTTCATGGCCGCTGCCCTCATGGTGTGCCTCTTCATCAAGTGGCCGTCGCTGCCCGAACTTTGGGACGGCCTTGGCAACCGCGCCTTTGCGGCCGACTCCAACTGGAAGGACAACATATTCCCCTGCCTCTTCATCACCATTGCCTGCGGAGCCATCAGCGGCTTCCATGCCACCCAGACCCCCCTCATGGCGCGATGCGTGAAGGATGAGCACATGGGGCGTCCCATCTTCTATGGTGCCATGATCACCGAGGGCCTCGTGGCGCTCATCTGGGCCACCGTGGCCTCCTACTTCTTCTATGCCTCGCCGGCTCCCGGCTATCAGCTCATCGAGGCTGCCCAGTCGAGCGGATTCCACACGTCGGCTCCCGCTGTGGTGAACATCATTTGCAACGACTGGCTGGGCATCGTGGGAGGCATTCTCGCCCTGCTCGGCGTGGTGGCTGCTCCCATCACGAGCGGCGACACCGCCTTCAGAAGCGCACGCCTCATCGTGTCAGAGTTTCTGCATCTCGACCAGAAACCCATCCGCAACCGCCTCTACATCTGCCTGCCCATGTTTGCTGCCTCCATCCTGCTGCTCCTCTGGCAGATAGAGAATCCCGACGGGTTCAACACCATCTGGCAGTACTTCGGATGGTCCAATCAGACGCTGACCGTCTTCACCCTCTGGACCATGACCGTCTATCTGGTGCAGAAGGACAAGCCCTTCATCATCACCCTCATCCCGGCGCTCTTCATGACCACCGTGTGCTCCACCTTCCTCTTCGTCTCCAAGCAGGCTTTCGGCCTGAACGAGACGCTTGCCTATACGCTCGGAGGCGTGGCCCTGGTGGTGGCCTTGGTGTGGTTCTTCGCCTGGTACAGGAAATTCCAGAATACCCATCAAAGATAAATAACACACTAACAGAAATAAGAAAATGAAAAAAATCACATTCATGCTCATTGCCCTGGCAATGACTTTAGCCGCCAAGGCTCAGTATTATCAGTATAAGCCTACTCCTTTCCATCAGGACAAGGTGTTCTTCGGTGCATCCGTGACAGGGCTTGACCTGCACTACAATTCCATCGACGACCTGACCTTCGGCGTCAATGGCACGGCAGGCTATTTCGTGGCCGACGACCTGATGCTCTCTGCACAGGTGGGATTCAACACCAACGGCAAGGCTTCCAACTCGCTCACCATGGGCGTGGGCGCACGCTACTACATCGAGCAGAACGGACTCTTCCTGGGGGCCAAGGTGAACTATGAACATCCCTTCAAGGACTACGACGACCTGGTGCCCGGAGTAGAGGTGGGCTATGCCTTCTTCCTCAGCCGCACGGTGACCATCGAGCCCTCCATCTACTACGACATGTCGGTGAAGGACTTCTCCGACCGCTCAACCATCGGACTGAAAGTTGGATTCGGTATCTATCTCAACGACTAACCCACTAAAAACAGATCAATATTATGCTAAGTGTAGACGAATTGGAAGACCGGCTCATCGACTTGTCGTTTGCCGAAGACATTGGCGATGGTGACCACACCACGCTCTGCTGCATCCCCGAAGATGCCATGGGCAAGTCGCATCTGCTCATCAAGGAAGACGGAATACTGGCCGGCGTGGAAGTGGCCAAGAAGGTGTTTGCACGCTTCGACCCCGACATGCAGGTGCAGGTGCTCATGGGCGACGGCTCGCGAGTGAAGAAGGGCGACATTGCCATGATTGTGAGCGGACGCGTCCGCTCGTTGCTTCAGACGGAGCGACTCATGCTCAACATCATGCAACGCATGAGCGGCATTGCCACCATGACCGACCGCTACGTGCAACGGCTCAAGGGAACTAAGACACGTGTGCTCGACACTCGCAAGACCACCCCGGGCATGCGCATGCTCGAAAAACAGGCCGTGAAGATTGGCGGTGGGGTGAACCACCGCATCGGACTCTTCGATATGATTCTGCTCAAGGACAATCATGTCGACTTTGCCGGAGGCATTGCCAACGCCATCAACCGATGCCACGAATATCTCAAGGCCAAGGGCCTCGACCTGAAGATTGAAATCGAGGTGCGCTCCTTCGACGAGCTCCAGCAAGCCATGGATTGCGGAGGCATCGACCGCATTATGCTCGACAACTTCTCGGTGGAAAACACACGCAAGGCCGTCGAAATGATTGGCGGACGATTCGAGACCGAGTCGAGCGGAGGCATCACCTTCGACACCATACGCGACTATGCCGAGTGTGGCGTTGACTATGTTTCCGTGGGCGCCCTCACCCATAGCGTGAAGGGCCTCGACATGAGCTTCAAGGCCTGCTGACCCCCTCCTACTCACACACATACACATTCATTATCCTGAAATTCTCTGAGTATTGCACTTCCCTCCATGACAAACGTTTCTCTCTGCAAGCGAATACTGTTGGCATTCATTCTGCTCCTTTCACACACTCATGGTATTCGAGCTGGAGAAAACGGCGGGGGAGTGCAAAACTCAGAGTTCCAACCTCAAAGCCCCGTACACTATGAAATACAGCTTGCCGGCAACTTCGGCGAGCCGCGACCTCATCACTTCCATGGCGGCATCGACGTGAAGACCGACCGCGTGGAAGGCAAGCCCATCTTTGCCATTGCCGACGGCTACGTGGAGCGCCTCACCGTGGGACTCTATGGCTTCGGCAATGCCGTCTTCGTGCGCCACCCACAGGGCTACACCAGCGTCTATTGCCACCTGAAGGCCTTCACACCGCGCCTGCAGGCCGCCCTCCGCCGCTGGCAATATACCCATCAGTCCTATCAGGCCGACGTGCACCTCAAGGCCACCGACTGCCCCGTGGCCCAGGGCGACCTCATCGCCATCAGCGGCAACACGGGCTCATCGCAAGCCCCGCATCTGCATCTCGAAATCCATGATACGCGCTCATGGAACATGCTCGACCCACTCAACTTTCTCGGACATTGCCTCACCGACCACACTCCGCCACAGGCTCACGCCTTCATGGCCTATCCCCAGCCTGGCGAAGGCGTCTTCAATGGCTCAGCGGCCAACCAGGACTTCGGCTTCGGCTCCCACCACCTCACGCGCGAGTTCACCGCCTGGGGCAAGGTGGGCTTCGGGCTCTGGGCCAACGACTACATGGAGGCCACCTATAATAATTATGGCATTCGGACCACCGTGCTCACCGTCGATGGGCGCGAAGTGTTCCGAAGTGATGTCGACAACATTCCCGTCAATGCCAACAGGCTGGTAAACTCCTGGGGCGACTATCATCACTACCTGCGGAGCAATGTGTGGTACATGAAGTCGTTCGTCGACCCGGGCAACACGCTCCCCATGCTCCATGCCGACGAAGACCGCGGCATAGTATGTTTCGACCAAGAGCGCGACTACCAACTGTCCTATCTCCTTACCGACTTTGCCGGCAACACCTCCGAATACACCTTCGTGGTGAGGGGCCAAAGACGTCCCATCCCGCCACGGGTGGCTCCCAGTCTGCCCCGCCTGATGAGGTGGGACAGGGTGAACCACTTCGCCCTTCCCGGCATGCAGCTCGTCATTGGCAAGCATCTGCTGGCCGAGGACATGGAGTTGAAACCCGACGTGAAACGCCAGCCCGGGGCACTCTCCGACCGCTACACACTCTCCGACCGCTCCTATCCACTCGTAGCGGATGCACGGCTGAGCTTGAAGTGCCATAGGCAGGTGAAGGACCCCAGCAAACTCTATGTGGTGTGTCATTGGGGCACGGAGCGTTTCATGGGAGGCACCTGCAACGACGACGGATGGGTGACGGCACCCCTGCGCGAACTGGGAGCCGCCTACGAACTGGCCTACGACGATGTGCCGCCGCAAGTCAACCCCGTGTCGCTGGGCGAGACCATCAGCATGAGCATCACCGACGGCGCATCCGGGATACGCACCTACCGCGGATACATCGACGGCCGCTTCGTGCTCTTCGAGGAAGTGGCCAAGAGCCCCGTGGTGAGATGCAATCTCAGGCAGACCCCCGTCAGACCTACGGGCAAGATGCGCCGGCTGAAGTTCGTGGCCATAGACAACCGCAACAACCAGCAAACATACGAAACACAAATTAAATACTAATCGGAAAAAATGAAAAAACTCTTTTTGCTCATCGGCATGCTGTGCGGTGCGCTCACCGCTTCGTTAGCATGCACCAACTTCATTGTGGGCAAGGATGCATCGGCCGACGGCTCGGTCATCTGCACCTACAACGCCGACTCCTATGGCATGTTCATCGGACTCTATCATTTCCCTGCCGCCAAGCATGCTCCCGGCACCATGCACGACGTGTACGACTGGGACACCAACAAGTATCACGGGCAGATTGCCGAGGCTCCGGAGACCTATAGCGTCATAGGCAACATCAACGAATATCAGCTCACCATCGGCGAAACCACCTTCGGAGGCCGTGAGGAGATGGTCGACTCAACGGGCATCATCGACTATGGCTCGCTCATCTACATCACCCTGCAGCGCGCCAAGACGGCCCGCGAAGCCATTCGCGTGATGACCACTCTCGTGGAGCAATACGGCTACAACTCCGAGGGCGAGACCTTCAGCATCTGCGACCCCAACGAAGCCTGGATTCTCGAAATGATGGGATGCGGCCCCGACCGCAAGGTGTCGAAAGAGCGCACCGTCTGGGTGGCCATACGCATTCCCGACGATGCCATCTGCGCCCATGCCAACCAGAGCCGCATCACACGCTTCGACATGAAGGACAAGAAGAACGTCATGTATTCTAAAAACGTGGTGAGCTACGCCCGAAAGAAGGGCTGGTTCAGTGGGCGTGATGCCGACTTCAGCTACAACGATGCCTATGCCCGCCCCGACTTCGGCGGACGCCGCTATTGCGAGGCTCGCGTGTGGTCGTTCTTCCGTCATTTCGACGCTTCGTTCGACCGCTATCTGCCCTTCGTCGAGGGTAAGCAGCCTCTTGAACAAGTGGAGCGCATGCCCCTCTGGATAAAGCCCGCACGGAAAGTGAGTGTGCAGGAAGTAATGGCCTGCATGCGCGACCACTATGAAGGCACAGCCCTCGCCCTCGACAATGATATGGGCGGCGGCATCTGGGAGATGCCCTATCGGCCCACACCACTCTCCTTCAAGGTGGACGGCAAGGAATATTTCAACGAGCGACCCGTGAGCACACAGCAGACGGGATTCACCTTCGTAAGCCAGATGCGCTCGTGGCTGCCGCGACAGATTGGCGGATGCTTCTGGTTTGGCAATGACGACGGCAACATGGTGGCCTATACGCCCATCTATTGCGGCAACACGGTGCAGCCCGAATGCTACAATACTCCGGGCGCCGACGCACTCACCTTCAGCGACAAGAATGCTTACTGGGTGTGCAACTGGGTGGCCAACATGGTCTATCCCCGCTACAGCATGATGTTCCCGTCGCTCCAGCAGGTGCGCGACTCGCTTGAGCAGAGCTACCTGGCCCAGCAAAAGCAGGTGGAGGACCGCGCCGTGATGCTCTACGCCGAGAATCCGCAGAATGCCATCGACTATCTCACGGGCTACAGCAATGCCCAGGCACAGGAAATGCTGGCTCGATGGAAACAGCTGGCCACCTATCTGATTGTGAAATACAACGACATGGCCGTGAAGCCCGATGAGAACGGCCGTTTCCTGCGCACCAAGGAGGGCCTGGGAGCTACCGTCAAGCGTCCCGGATTCAACGAGAAGTTCGCACGCGGACTCATTCAGCAAACCGGCGACCGATTCGCCGTTCCCGCCGAATAGTAGTCCTGTCTTTTTTTATTCAGTGTATTTACAACATTCCTTCAACATAACAAACCTAAAACACATGAAAGCAAGCAAGATGTTCCTGCTGTGTGTAGCGTTTCTCGTGGTCGGCATCATGCCCGTAGACGCCCAAAGCAGCAAGATGAAAGCTCGAATGACTCAAATCAGAAACGAATATGCGAAGGCCGTGAAGCTGGCCGACGCGGGGCTGATGGGACCACGGAAGAACTCACAGGTATTCGTAGCCAACGTCAGCGACCCTCTGGGAACGACGGAGAAGAAGACGGAGTTCATATTCGACAATTCCGAAATGTCCAAGGAACTCGAAATCTATCCTTGCAAGCTCGTCATGGTGCGCCAGACAGAAGGCCGCATCTACACCGAATATCTCTACGACGATGAGGGGAAGGTTGCCTTCTACTTCCTGCGCACGCCGGCAGAGGAGAAAGGGCAGACACGAGAATACCGGGCCTACTTCGACACCGACACCACTGGTTGGGTGATCGACAGATACATTGACAACAAAACAAAGAAAGTGATTAATGAATATCCGTCGGAATTGGAATACGACATGGAGATTTTCCAGCTGCGCCAGGCCGCCGACCTGTTCTCAGCGTTCCAATTGCTGAACAGAATCTATGAATAATATACATATCTTATTTATTAATAGAAGCAATGAAAGACTTTAAAGATTTGGTGCAGATGCGCCGCAGCCACCGCAAGTTCACCGACGAGGAAATCAGTGCCGACGACGTGAGGCTCATCTTGCGGGCCGCCCTGATGTCGCCAACGTCGAAAGGGCGTCGTGCATGGCATTTCACCGTAGTTGACGACAAGACCGACCTTCAGAAGTTGGCCGATGCCAAGGAACTCTACGCCCAGTTTGTGGCTGGAGCACCGCTCGCCGTGGTGGTGAGCTGCAGTCCCACCGAAGATGAGTGCTGGATAGAAGATACGGCCATCGCGGCCATCAGCATGCAGATGCAGGCTGAGGACTTGGGGCTGGGCTCCTGCTGGGCCCAGATGCGCGACAATCATCTCACCGACGGCACGGCTTCTGAAGACGTGATTCGCGGCATTCTCAACATTCCCGACGACCAGCGCATTCTCTGCGTGCTTGCCTTTGGCCATAAGGCCGACGAGCGCAAACCGCAGAATGAAGACCGGCTGAAGTGGGAAAACGTGCACATCGGGCAATGGTAAGCATGGAGGAACGGCCGGCGCGCATTGTCTTGGTGGGTGCCGGCAACTTGGCCACCCATCTGGGTCGTGCCCTGCAGGAAGCCGGCCACCACATCGTGCAGGTGTTCTCGCGCACCATCGAGTCGGCCCAATGGCTGGGCGAACGGCTGAACGCTCCGGCAACGACCCGTCTGGAAGACGTCGCTACCGATGCCGATGCCTACATCATCGCCGTGAAGGACTCGGCGCTCGCCCAGGTGGTGGAAACGCTTGGCAAGGGTGGGGCAGAAGGGGTGCTGATGCACACCGCGGGGAGCATGCCTATGAGTGTCTTCCAAGGCCATGCCGCCCACTATGGCGTGCTCTATCCCATGCAGACATTCTCAAAGGGCAAGGAGGTTGACTTCAGCGAAATTCCTGTCTTCGTTGAAGCATCCGACGCTCTGGCCGACGCCGTGATTCAGCGGCTGGCACGCTCGGTGAGCGGCAGCGTCTATCAAGTCTCTTCGGCCCAGCGTCGCTACATTCATCTTTCGGCTGTCTTTGCATGCAACTTTGTCAACCATTGTTATGCCCTCTCGGCCGACATCCTGGCCGAACATGGTGTCCCCTTCAGTGTGATGTTGCCGCTCATTGACGAGACGGCACGCAAAGTTCATCTCATGGAGCCTCGCCAGGCTCAGACGGGGCCCGCCGTGCGCTACGATGAGAATGTCATGGGCCGGCATCTCGACCTCTTGAAGGAACATGCCGACATGGCCGAGCTATACCAACTAATGAGCAAGAGTATTCATCAACATCAACGAAATGATTAACTACGACTTGAAGAAAATACGCGCCGTGATATTCGATGTTGACGGCGTGCTGAGTGCCGAAACCATCACGCTTCACCCCAGCGGTGAGCCCATGCGCACGGTGAACATCAAGGATGGCTACGCCATTCAGCTGGCTCAGAAAATGGGACTTCGCATCGCTATCATGACCGGTGGCAACACCGAGAGCATCAGGCTGCGCTATGAACGGCTGGGGGTGGAAGACATCTACATGCAATGCGCCGTGAAAATCAAGACCTACGAGGCGTTTCTGGCCAAATATGGGCTGAGCGACGACGAGGTGATCTACGTTGGCGACGACATACCCGACTACGAAATCATGAGCCGTTGCGGATGCCCCTGTTGTCCGGCCGACGCCTGTTCCGACATCAAGTCCGTCAGCATCTACATCAGCCATCTTCCCGGTGGCTATGGCTGTGGCCGCGACGTCATTGAGCAGGTGCTGCGCGCCCAGGAGAAATGGCTCAGCAGCGAGAAAGCTTTCGGATGGTAGCATCTAATAAATCAACATGCAGCAATGAATACAAACCACAAAATCATCCTTTCGAGCAATTCGCCCCGAAGAAAGGAACTCCTGGCGGGGCTCGACCTTGATTTCAGCGTGCGGGTGCTCGCCGGCATTGACGAGAGCTACCCACCCACGCTACCCGTTGGCGAGATTGCCCAATACATTGCCGGCAAGAAGGCCGACGCCTATCGGCGTTCGATGGCCGACGACGAGCTGGTCATCACTGCCGACACCATTGTGGTGCTGGGCAACGAAGTGCTGGGCAAGCCCCATGACGAAGCCGATGCCGTGCGCATGCTTCACGAATTGAGCGGGAAGACCCATCAGGTCATCACTGGCGTCTGCCTCACTACCAAGGACCGCCAGCGAAGGTTCAGCGTGAGCACCGATGTCACTTTCAAGACTTTCACCGACGACGAAATAGCCTATTACGTTTCCAAATACAAGCCCATGGACAAGGCTGGCGCCTACGGCATTCAGGAGTGGATAGGCCACATCGGAGTGACGGCGCTCAATGGCAGTTATTTCAATGTGATGGGGCTGCCCGTGCAGCGCATCTACAGCGAATTGCAACACTTTTAGGCCCCATCTGTCGGCAAAAATCCTCCTCTTGTCGAAAAAAAGTCGCCGAAATATTTGCTTTGTTCGGATGAAAAGCATATATTTGCAGTGTTATTGCAAGGAGCAATAGCAAACTAGTAATTTTAATCTATATTTATCATTTTCCTAAGGGAGTTTGTCTGTGAAGATAAACTCCTTTTTTTGGGGGGTATGCACAACATGGGCGTACCAAGCGAGCCCTGATGATGTGGAAATCGAAGAGCAAGGCTGTCGGCTGCTACGAGGAAACAGAAGGAAGCTGGCGGCAAATACTCGGCCTGTTCCTCCCGCCCCTCACCACCATTTCCTCCCATCAAGTGGAATCAGTCATCTGGATAGCGACTTTTTCTTTTGTGAATGATTCAACTTTAGCAACCCTCCTTGAATTCCTTGTCCCCCTCTGATGTGCGAAATCATTTTGAATTTTTTTTACAAACTGCAGTCGGACCTATTCATTCTCGTTATAGTGAGCACGCCACTTACGTCGAGTAAGTGGCGTGCTCACGATGAGTAAGTGGCGTTCTTACTATGCGTAAGTGGCGTGCTTACGAAACGCCAAAAATGGGGTTTCTTTCAATGTGTTGATTATCAGCTATTTGCGGGAGTTGCTCGCTTTTAGGGTTTCCTCCACTAAAATGGATGCTAAAATTGGCCTTTTTTGCTTTGAAAAATATTTACAAAGTATGGTTCGCTCCATAGTCGCAAACGATGCTTTTCGGGTGTGTGTAGCGGCTTCAGCCTTAGTGCCATTTCAGCCGCCTTACGCCGAACGGTGCGCGTAAGGTGACGCAAGAGGTCGCAAGGGTAATAATCCCTCAATTAAAAATTATTGGTTTCAGGTAAAGTATAATCATGACATGAAGAAAAAAACAAGAGATGCCAACTTCTTTAGGTTGGCATCTCTTGTTTTTTTGTTTATGGTCTTTCTCTTTTTTTTATTCCACGGGCACCAGTTTGATGACCATGACAAGGCCTTCGGCGTTGCCTTTGGTGATGACATATTTGGTGCCTGCGCTGACGGCGATGGGCTCCAGCTCGTAGTAGGCACCATCGGTGTTGGCGGTTCCGCTGACGGTTGTCAGTTGGCCGTTGAGCGTCACGTCGCGTCCCGATTTGCTTGTTGCCATGACGATGGTCATGTTGTAGTTCTGCGAGGGCGTGAAGGTGATGGAACCCTTGCTGTTGAGCTTCACACCTTTCTTATAATAAGTACCCATGTAGGTGGACTTGCCGTCGCCATAGTCGCCGGCAACCGTGAACATGCTGTTCGAGGGCGAACCGTCGAACGAGGCTATGATGGTTCCTGTGGGGGCGTCGCCGCCGCCCGGTTCTTCGCCGCCGCCAGGCTCTTCGCCGCCGCCGGGCTCAACGCTTGGCGTATTGTCGTCGCCGAAGAATCCAACAAGGCTGCTCGTGTATCTGTCGAGTACAGCCCCGAGAGTGGTGTCGTAGGCCGAGTCGGCATCATCGTTGCCAATGTTGTCGGTGAATGTGTATTGCAAGTCGCCATGGTTCAGTCGGCCGGCTCCATAGTAGCCCATCACTTTGGAGGGCACATCCTCCACCTCGTCGGGCGTGTAGGCGTACATCAGGCTGCCGTTGGTGTCGAAGTTGTTGTAGGTGTGGCCGCCCTGCCGTGTCTTTTCCGTTGCAGGCACTTGCTCGTCGCGAGTCTGGGTTTCGTAGGCATCATATCCCGTCGTGGGGTCAGGATTGTTCTGGGTATAGTAGCGGAAGTTCTTGGCCGAGCGGTCGAAGTAATTTCCGAAAGCCTTGATGATGCCGCCGTCTTCGCCCGTGAAGGTGCCGCTGCCCTTAGCATCGGTTCCCTGATTGCTCGAGAGGATGGGCTTCTTGGTGTTGAGGAAGTAGTTGTTCTCAACAAACACGCTGGCACCCGTTGTAGCACCCACGCCATATTTGGCCACGTTGTCGAAGTAGTTGTTCCAAACGTGCACGCTCATGGTGCGCACGCGCGGATGGCGCGAGTCGCTGTGGTCGAACCAGTTGTGGTCGTAGCTGATGTAGTTGGGGCCGCTTTCGCTCTTCATGCCATACATAGAGCTCTTGCCCGTGTCCCAGTAGTGGCAGTAGCTCACGGTGACGAGCTTCGAGTCTGCCTTCACGTCGATGGAGCCGTCGCCCTTCTCGTGGTCGCCGCCGCCGTGCTTGCCGTAGAACATGTCTATGTGGTGAATCCAGATGTTCGAGTTGTCGGTGTCGAGCGAGAGGCCGTCGTCCATGCAGCGTATGATGGCGAAGTTGCGGAACTCCACGCCCTTGCAGTTGCGCACCAGGAATCCGAAGCCCTTGAGCGAGGCATCGTCGCCAATGCCCTCGAAGGTGATGTTCATCTCAGAGTCGGCCCTGCGCCCCTTCACCTGCAGTCCTTCTTCTGAAGAACCACAATCGTCGAGGTCGTCTTTCTCCACCATGCCGACGAATCGGAAGGCGATGGGCGTGGTGTCGCCGCCCTTTTCATAACCTGCGATGATGGCCTGGATGCCCACACAGGGATTCGACTCAGCTCCGGCCACGGTGGTGGTGATGGTCTTGGCCGTCTGCTTCGTCACGTAGAACACCTTGGCGCCGCTCTTCAGCGAGCCGTCGGCATTGTAGGCTCCTGGCGAATAGCCATCCTTGAAGGCGAATCCTTCGCGCGGATAGTTCACCACGGCCAGACGGTCGGCCGTGCTGGCCTTGCTGTCGTCCTCGCTGCCGTCAATCACAGGCACCACCTTCAGCGAGTAGTCGCCGGCCACGAGTCCCACCATGTCGGCGCGGCCGTAAGAACCGTAGTTTCTCACCAGCTGCTGGTCAATCTTAGTGTAGTCGGCATAGTTGCCGCCCTTCACATAGACGGCGTATGAGGTGGCTCCTTCAAGGAGTCTCCATTTGGCATAGACCGTCTCGAACCAGCCTTTGGCTTCGGTGATTTCCACGCCGTTGTTGCTGATTTCTCCCTGCTGGCCTTCGTCGATGGGCTTGGTGAAAGTGATGTCGGCCACGCTGTTGTTGTATTCATCGTTCACGTTGGCGCCGAAGGGAATCACCGTCACCTTGCTCGAAGCGTCGTCGATGTCGATGCTCTCGAGGTCTTCGGTGTTGTAGTATTTCTTCTCGCCCGACGTCAGATTCATCACGGCCTGCATCTTATAGGGATTCTTGGCCACATTGTTCATAATGATGTCCTGGTTCTCTTCGCCGCCTTGGCCTTCGGGTGCTTCCGTCACGCTGATGGTGTAAACGTTCATGCTGCCCGTGCTCGAGGAGAGCGTCACGTCGCCATCCTGAGCCACGGTGCCCGTGCCCTGCTGTCTGGTGTTCTTGTCGGCAGCCTGGAATCCGCTGATGCCGGCAAGATTGGAAGCATTGTCGAGCGTGGTGGCATTGTCGCCCGTCGAGGCACACGTCACCGTCACCACCTGTCCTTTCTTCAGTCCGGGGATGGTCACCGAAACTTCCTTGCCAGCCAGCTGTATGCGATTGGCCACGTCGATTCTTATCTTCTTGGCATCGCCTCTGAAACGGAGTCCCTTGGTAAGCTGCAGTTCCGTTCCTCCTGCGGTGAGTGGTCCGTTGATGGCCTTCTTGCTTTCAAATCTGTTATTGGTTTCGGTGTAGGTCCATTCGCTGGTAGCCGCTTTCAGGGCAGCCACGTCGCTGGCATTCTCTACGGTGAAATCCCATGTGGTTTGCGCTTTGGCACCCGCAAAACTGAGCAGGGCAACCAAAAGAATAAGATATTTTTTCATGTTTCGGTCGGTTTAGTTTTTGATGAGTTTTACGGTTTTGCTGCCTTTCTTCACAATGTAGATGCCCTTAGGCAGACCGTTCAGGCAGTCGTTGGCCGCGTTGCCGCGCACGTTGCTCAGGAGTTTTCCCTGCGCATCGAACACCAAGACGCTGTCCATTTGCCGTTCAGTGCTGAGCGAGCGTATGGCATCGACCACCGAGAAGGCAATCTTCAGCTGCTCGGCGTCTTCGGTGGTCATCTCCGTGCCGTCGGTGAAGAGCAGCTTGATGCTGTTGCCGCTGAATGTGATTTTGCTTACTGTCTTGTCCACTGTGGTACCGTTCAGTGTGACCGTCTGGTTGCCTTCGGCCAGCGCACCCGTGCAGAAGAGTGCCGCCAAAGCGCAAGTGAGGAGTAGATTTTTTTTCATTTGTATTTTGGTTGTTAGTTGTAGAATCAGGCTGCGAAAACTCGTCAGCGAGCTTTCCGGCGGCAAAGATACGCCTTTTATACCTTATATTATATAGCAAAAGGGCACAAATCAAACGAAAACGTTTTCAATAGTGTAGGCCATACACGCAGCGGCTGAGATGTCACCTACCGCCATCTTGGCTATTCGCTTCTTGTTTTTTCCGCTTTGCTCTGGCAGCAAGACCATCAGGCTATCATTCTCCGCTTGAAAAAATAGTTAAAAATATAAAATCGTTTCCCTGTGCCATAGTGGCCTACGAAGCGTTTCCTTCGGGCGAAGTAACGGAAAATGGTTAGCGGATTTCGGTGATTCAAGCGCGAATGGCCGTTGCATGAAACCCGTTGTCATAGGCTTATTCAAGGGTTTTCAGTCGGCTCGGAAGATGCTTGCAGTCAGCGTATTTGTGTGCAGTCGCTCTATGAAAGCATTGGCCTTTTACGGCATCAGTGACGGCAGAGCCCGAAGAAAAGGTGTTGGAAAAAAACTGATGAATTAACAGTGTGAAAGAAGTTAAAAAGGACCTGCAACTGACAATCAATCAGGGAGTTTTGAATTGTGAAAGAATCTTAACGGACACTGAGAAGGTTTTACATTTTCAGATTTTTTTATTATATTTGCAAAAATGAGGGTAAAGAAAGATACTTATTGTTTAAAAATAACCTTTTTATTTAATTGAGGTATGGCAAAATATAACATCACACAAAAGAAAGAGCGCGACGCCGCCTATCGCAGCCTGGTGAACCCGATGCTGATGGACGAGCTGAAGGAGAAGATCATCAACGTGCTGCTCGTTCAGAAGCGTTATCGTGACAAGAATTTCTCGGCCAAGAAGCTGGCCGAAGAGTTAGGAACCAACACGCGCTACATCTCGGCAGTGGTCAACGTGCGCTTCCACATGAACTACACGTCGCTGGTGAATTCCTATCGCATAGAGGAGGCCATGACGCTGCTCACCGACCGGCGCTACAAGGACCACAGCATGGAGGACATCAGCGACTTGGTGGGATTCTCCAACCGACAGTCGTTCTATGCGTCGTTCTACAAGATCAATGGCTCCACGCCGCGCGACTACCGGCTGGAGCACATGCCGCCACGGCCGGAGAGCGAGGAGAAGAAGCCCGCCAAGCGCGGACGCAGACCCAAGGTAATGGCTGAGGTGACGATTGGAAACTGAACGTCGCCGGGGTGGGGGCATGCCGCGCGTGCACCCCGCGCCGCCCGACGGTGAGTCCCTGCCACAGGGAGAAGAAGAAAAGAAAGAAAACAATGCAGCAAGATTTCAGTTACTCAGACGAGCGCTTTGCCGACTTGCAGTTGTTGCGCTATCGTCTGAACGGATTTGAAACGCTGACGCTGGAACAGAAAAAACTGGTTTACTGTCTTTCGGAAGCCACGCTCTACGGGCGCGACATCACCTTCGACCAGTTTGGAAAATACAATCTCCGCATCAGGAAGATGCTGGAGGTTGTATTTGTGCGTTTCAGGGGAGAGCGTAGTGACGAGGACTTCCAGGCGCTGACGGTATACTTGAAGCGCCTCTGGTTCTCCAATGGCATCTATCATCACTATGGCTCGGAGAAATTTGCGCCGGGCTTCTCGGCCGACTATCTGCGCCGCCTGCTCGACGAGGTTGACGCAGAGCTGCTTCCCCTGCAGGGGCAGACGCTCGACGAGATGTGCGGGGAGCTCTTTCCCGTGATTTTCCAGCCCGACGTGCTGCCCAAGCGTGTGAACAAGGCCGACGGTGAGGACTTGGTGGCCACGTCGGCCTGCAACTTCTACGACGGCGGGGTGACGCAGCAGGAAGCCGAGACATTCTATGCACGGCTGAAGGACGGGGCCGGCGAGGAGTGCCCCTCGTTCGGGCTCAACTCCACGCTGGTGAAGGAGAACGGCGAACTGAAGGAAATTGTATGGAAGGCCGACGGACACTACGGGCGTGCCATCAGCAAGATCGTCTACTGGCTCAGACGGGCGGCGGCGGTGGCCGAGAACGACGGGCAGCGACGGGTGATCGGCCTGCTCATCAACTATTATGAAACGGGCGACCTGCGGCTGTTCGACGACTATTCCATAGCATGGATTGGCGAACAGCAAGGACGCATAGACTTCATCAACGGCTTCATAGAGGTGTATGGCGACCCCTTGGGACTGAAAGGCTCGTGGGAGGGCATCGTGGAATACCGCGACCTGGAAGCCACACGGCGCACCCGCACCATCAGCGACCAGGCGCAGTGGTTTGAGGACCATTCGCCCGTGGACCCGCGCTTCAGGAAGACGCGCGTCAGGGGCGTCACGGCCAACGTGGTGTGCGCCGCCATGCTCGGTGGCGACGAGTATCCCTCGACGGCCATCGGCATCAATCTGCCCAATGCCGACTGGATAAGGGCGCGCCATGGCAGCAAGAGCGTCACCATAGGCAATCTGACCGATGCCTACAACAAGGCAGCGCGGGGCAACGGCTTCAAGGAGGAATTCGTGGCTGACGAGGAGACGCTGCGGCTGATAGACACTTACGGCGACGCGTGCGACGACCTGCACACCGACCTGCACGAGTGCCTGGGACACGGCAGCGGACAGCTGCTGCCTGGCGTGAGTCCCGACGCGCTCAAGGCCTATGGCAACACCATCGAGGAGGCGCGTGCTGACCTCTTCGGGCTCTATTATATGGCCGACAAGAAGTTGGTGGAGCTGGGACTTATTTCCGACGAGGGAGCCTATCGGGCACAGTATTACACCTACATGATGAACGGCCTCATGACTCAGCTCATACGCATTGAGCCCGGCCGGCAGATAGAGGAAGCCCACATGCGCAACAGGGCACTCATTGCCCACTGGTGCCTGGAGCAGGGAAACGCCATGACACTCACTCGGCGCAACGGGAAGACCTATCTGCGCATAGACGACTATCCGCAGCTGAGAAGGCTGGTGGCCCAATTGCTGGCCGAGGTGCAGCGCATCAAGAGCGAGGGCGACTTCGAGTCGGCCCGCCGCCTGGTGGAGCGCTATGGGGTGAAAGTGGATGCGGAGTTGCATGCAGAGGTGCTGGCGCGCTACAAGCGGCTCAACCTGGCACCCTACAAGGGCTTCATCAATCCGTGGCTCCGCCCCGTGAGCGATGCCGAGGGAAACATTGTCGACATCGAGGCTGACTACACTGAGACCTATGAGCACCAGATGCTGCGCTATAGCACCGACTATGGGACGCTCATCTGACGATAGGCAAGGGGAAAGAGTTAAGGAGTAATAGGGTAAATAAAGAGCTGACTATGAACGAAGAAACCCATGCAAAGCTGAAAGAAATCAAGCAGTCGTTCAGATTGCTGATGAACGGAGTGGCTGCCCAGTCAATGCGCGAGAAAGGACTTGACTATCACCTGAATTGGGGCGTGGCACTGACCGACCTTCGGCAGATGGCGGCTGAATATGGCAAGGACTACGAACTGGCCATTGAGTTGTGGAAAGAGAACATCAGGGAATGCAAGATTCTGGCTACGCTCATCATGCCGCCGGAGAAGATGCTTCCCGAGATTGTGGACATATGGATGGAGCAGACCCACTCGCAGGAGGTGGCCGAACAGGCCTGCTTCAATCTTTACCAGCATCTGCAGTTCGCCCCCGTGTTGGCCTACCAGTGGATGGCCGCTGCCGACGAGATGAGGCAGATGTGCGGCTATTTGGTACTGACGCGCCTCTTTATGCGCGGTCAGGAGCCCAACGAACGGGGCATCAACGAGTTTCTCGATCAGGCCGAGACGGCACTCGCCAGTAGCAACCGTGGCCTGAGCCATGCCGCACTGATGTGCGTGCAGAGGTTTGTTCTCTTGGGCGATGACTATCGGCTCATAGCCCGGAAAGCACTTAAATCTTATGATTTAGGACTTTTTTAGCCCTTATCCTTTACTAATTACAAATAAAAGTTGTACTTTTGCGAGGAATTTTGTCATGGGCCAGTCGGCAGATGAAAGAGAACGCAAGGACAATAGTTGCGCAGGTGTTGACTTCCTATTTGGAAACCAATAACTTGCGCCGAACGCCGGAACGTTATGCCATTCTCGATGCAGCATATTGTTTTGGCAGTCTCTTCACGTTGGAAGAGCTCGGCGAGAAACTCGAAAGCGACTATTTCCGGGTGAGCCGCGCCACGCTCTACAACAACCTGCGGCTGCTCATCTCCCTGCGGCTGCTCATCAAGCACCGGCTGGGAGGCGTCACCAAGTATGAAGCGTGCTATCAGACCATGAGCCATTGTCATCAAATCTGCACGGTGTGCGGCAAGGTGACCGACGTGAAGGCTCCCGAGATAGCCGCAGCAGTGGAGCAGACCCGGCTGCGGCGATTCCACAAGGATGTCTTCTCCATGTACATCTATGGCATCTGCAGCACCTGCCAGGCTCGCCAGACGAGAAAGATACGACAGAGGAATAAGAAACCGAATAAAAATAAGTGATTTTATGATTAAAGGTAAAGTGGACGTCCTGCTCGGATTGCAGTGGGGCGACGAAGGTAAAGGAAAAGTTGTCGACGTGCTCACCCCGCAATATGATGTGGTGGCACGTTTTCAGGGTGGCCCCAATGCTGGCCATACGCTCGAGTTTGAAGGCGAGAAGTATGTGCTCCGAAGCATTCCGTCGGGTATCTTCCAAGGTGGCAAGGTGAACATTATCGGCAATGGCGTGGTGCTGGCTCCTGACTTGTTTATGGAGGAAGCCCGTGACTTGGAGAAGAGCGGTCACGACCTGCGCAGCCGTCTGCACATCTCGCGAAAGGCTCATCTCATCATGCCCACCCACAGGCTGCTCGATGCGGCCTACGAAGCGGCCAAGGGCAAGAGTAAAGTGGGAACCACCGGCAAAGGCATCGGTCCCACCTATACCGACAAGATATCGAGAAACGGACTCAGGGTGGGCGACATCGACGACCGTTTCATGGAGAAATATGCCGCCCACAAGGCTCGCCATGAGGCCATCCTGAAATCGCTCAACTTCACCGACTACGACATTGCCGAAGTGGAAAAGAAGTGGATGGAGGGCATAGAATACATGAAGCAGTTCAAGATGGTGGATTCGGAGCACGAAATCAATGAGATGCTCCGCAGTGGCAAGAGTGTGCTTTGCGAAGGAGCCCAGGGCACCATGCTCGACGTAGACTTCGGCAGCTATCCGTTTGTCACTTCTTCCAACACCATCTGTGCCGGCGCCTGCTCTGGCCTGGGCATTGGCCCCAATAAGATAGGAGAGGTGTATGGCATCATGAAAGCCTATTGCACGCGTGTAGGAGCAGGACCGTTCCCAACGGAACTCTTCGACGAGACGGGCGCCCGAATCCGTGCCCTGGGTCATGAATACGGAGCAGTGACAGGTCGCGAGCGTCGTTGCGGATGGATAGATCTGGTGCCCCTGAAATATGCCATCATGGTGAATGGCGTCACCCAGCTCATCATGATGAAGAGTGACGTGCTCGACGACTTCGACACCATCAAGGCATGCGTGGCCTACAAGCAGAATGGACGGCAGATTGACTACTTCCCCTACAACATTGAGGAGGGCATTGAACCCGTGTATCGCGAACTTCCTGGCTGGAAGACCGACATGACAAAGTTCACCTCGGAAGAGCAATTCCCCAAGGCGTTCAAAGATTACATTTCATTCCTGGAAGCCCAGCTCGAGACACCTATTAAGATTATCTCCATAGGTCCCGACAGGGAACAGACCATCGTAAGAAAATAATAACTCCATGGCACAAAAACCGAATATCCCCAAGGGAACGCGCGACTTTTCGCCCATTGAGATGGCGAAGCGCAATTACATCTTCGACACCATACGCAGCGTCTATGCGCTCTATGGCTTCCAGCAGATAGAAACGCCAGCCATGGAAACGCTTCAGACACTGATGGGCAAATATGGCGAAGAAGGCGATAAATTGCTTTTTAAAGTGCTCAACAGCGGCGACTTCCTGAGCAAGGTGAGCGATGAAGAACTCAGCGAGCGTCATTCCCTCCACCTGGCTGCCCGCCTCTGTGAGAAAGGCTTGCGCTACGACCTCACCGTGCCCTTTGCACGCTACGTGGTGATGCATCGTGAGGAGCTCCAGCTCCCCTTCCGCCGCTATCAGATTCAGCCCGTGTGGCGCGCCGACCGCCCGCAGAAGGGACGCTATAGAGAGTTCTATCAGTGTGATGCCGACGTGGTGGGTAGCGACTCGCTGCTCAACGAGGTGGAGCTCATGCAGATTGTTGACACCGTTTTCACCCGCTTTGGCGTCAGAGTGGCCATCAAAATCAACAACCGGAAGATTCTCACCGGCATTGCCGAGGTCATAGGAGCGGCTGACAAGATTGTAGACATCACCGTGGCCATTGACAAACTCGACAAGATAGGCATCGACAACGTGAATGCCGAACTGCTCGCCAACGGACTCAGCCAGCAGGCCATAGACCGCCTGCAGCCCATCCTTGCGCTCTCGGGAACCAACGAGGAGAAGCTGGAAACCATTGCAAGCGTGCTCAAGACTTCGGAAACGGGACTGAAAGGCGTGGAAGAAACACGCTTCATTCTCGACACCCTGAAGACGACGGGGCTGCACAACGAGATTCAACTCGACCTGACACTGGCCCGCGGACTGAACTACTATACAGGAGCCATCTTCGAAGTGAAGGCGCTCGACGTGCAGATAGGCAGCATCACGGGCGGTGGGCGCTATGACAATCTGACGGGCATCTTTGGAATGCCTGGGCTCAGCGGCGTGGGCATCTCGTTTGGTGCTGACCGCATCTTCGACGTGCTCAATGCCCTTGACCTCTATCCCAAAGAGGCTGTCAACGGCACACAACTGCTCTTCATCAATTTCGGAGCCAAGGAGACGGCCTACTGCCTGCCCATCGTGGCTAAGGCACGCGCCGCCGGCCTGCACACCGAGATCTATCCCGACGCTGTGAAGATGAAGAAGCAGATGAGCTATGCCAATGCCAAAAACATTCCCTTCGTGGCTTTGGCTGGCGATAACGAGATTGCCGAAGGCAAAATCACCCTCAAGGACATGCTCTCGGGCGAGCAAATGGCCCTCACTCCGGATGAGCTCATAGGGAAACTCTGCGGGAAATAGAATGTTTAGAGGAAAGAGAGGAGAGAGAACAGCCCTGGCGGCATGACGCGAATGAAGAGTCTTTTCCCCCTCCTCTTTTCCTCCTCTTTTTTTAGTAAGGCGCGTTTCCAACGCGCCATCTTATTATTAAACAAAAACGCAGCATGAGAAACAACAAACTACTGGCGATGGCTCTCTTTGCGGCCATCATCTTCTCGGCATTCACCGCCGGAACCCAACCTACTATCTACATGATTGGCGATAGCACTATGGCCAACAAGAAACTCGACAATAACAACCAGGAGAGAGGGTGGGGCATGGTGCTGCCATGCTATTTCAGCGACGACGTGCGTATCGACAACCACGCCGTCAACGGGCGCTCATCGAAGAGTTTCATCGACGAAGGGCGCTGGCAGCGCGTGCTCGATAAGCTCAAGCCTGGCGACTACGTCTTCATTCAGTTTGGTCACAACGACGAAAAACCCCAGCCAGAACGCCACACGGAGCCAGGTTCCACCTTCGACGACAATCTGCGCAAGTTTGTCAGCGAAGCACGCTCCAAAGGAGCTATACCCGTGCTGTTCAATAGTGTGGTGAGGAGAAACTTTGCCGTGCAGGCACCTCGGAACGATGACGACGAGGCGCTACGCAAGCAGTCTTTCAGCGCACAGAGCAGCGAAGAGGGCGAAGTGCTCGTCGATACGCACGGAGAATATGCCAAGGTGCCCCAGCGCATTGCCCAGGAGATGGGCGTAGCCTTTGTTGACGCCAACCGCATCACTCACGACCTGGAGCAGGGGCTCGGCAGCAAGGCCTCGCGCCATCTGCACATGTGGTTCTATCCCGGCGACCCGCGCGTGCCAGCAGGGCGACAGGACAACACCCACTACAATGTGCAAGGGGCCCACACAGTGGCAGCCCTGATGGCCGAAGCCGTAGGCAAGGCCGTGCCAGCACTGAAACCCTATATCCGTCATTACGATCTCACGGTGGCCACCAACGGGTCGGCCGTTTACTTCAGCCCTCAAGACGCCGTAGACGCCGCTCCCGCTGGCAAAACATCCACCGTCATGATAGGCGCCGGAGAGTGGCAACGACCCGTAGTGCCTCATTATAAAAAGGTGAAATTCATCATGCGTGAGGGCGCCCGGTGGAAATAATTTAGCAAAAAAAAGTTTATTTCGGCCAAACAGTTTTGCGGTTTGGCTTATTTGTATTATATTTGTGGAACAGTAAAAACAATTATTCAAGCTAAAAAGACAAAAACACTATGAAGAAGAAGTTTATTTGTGCCGTTTGTGGATATATCTACGAGGGCACCGAAGCACCCGAGAAGTGTCCCATCTGCAAGGCTCCGGCAAGCAAGTTCTCTGAGCTGAAGGACGATGGCGACGTTACCTATGCTACCGTTCACCGAATTGGCGACGGCAAGCCCGAAGGCGTGAGTGAAGAGATGATTCAAGACCTGCGCAACCACTTCAACGGCGAATGTGGCGAAGTGGGCATGTATCTGGCCATGGCCCGGCAGGCCGACCGTGAGGGCTATCCTGAAATAGCCGAAGCCTTCAAGCGCTATGCTTTCGAAGAGGCTGACCACGCCAGTCGTTTTGCCGAGTTGTTGGGCGAGTGCGTGTGGGACACGAAGACCAATCTTGAGAAGCGCGCAGCTGCCGAAGCCGGTGCATGTGAAGACAAGTTCCGCATTGCCAAAAACGCCAAGGCTGCCGGATTTGATGCCATTCACGACACCGTGCACGAAATGGCAAAAGACGAGGCACGCCATGGAGCTGGATTCGCCGGACTGCTGAAACGCTATTTCAAGGATTAAGACTCTCTTAGAGGCGGGCAATAGGCTCGCTGCTACATTTCCTCCTATGTTGAAGCCCCGTTCTCAAAACTGTTGCACCGAGAATGGGGCTTCTTTCTTCTCTCGCTCCTTCATCTTCTGTTCGTCCTACGAGATATTTCTTCTCAGCCATGAACGTTCTGTGATGAATGAACCTTTTTCCCTTTCGCTATGAGCCGATGCAGATGCATATCATTTTAAGGTGAAAACCAATTATCGACAATCATGCATCCTGTCGGGTTGTTTTTATCGGACTGCAATAATTTTTAATATTATTTAGTCACGTTTCTTCGTCTATCCGCCCATATTGTTGTACTTTTGCACTTGAAAATTTTCTGACAGACACTAAAACGAAAACAACATTATGGCAGAAGCTATAGACATCCGTGAACTGAACATACGGATAGAGCAGCAAAGCTCTTTTGTGACCAATCTGGTGAGCGGCATGGACCGCGTCATCGTGGGGCAGAAACATCTTGTGGACTCCTTGCTCATCGGACTGCTGAGCGATGGACACATCCTGCTTGAAGGTGTGCCGGGACTGGCCAAGACGCTGGCCATCAAGACGCTGGCCCAGCTCATCGACTCGGACTACAGCCGCATACAATTCACTCCCGACCTGCTACCGGCCGACGTCATCGGTACGATGATCTACTCGCAGAAAGACGAAAAATTCCAGGTGAAGCGCGGACCGGTGTTTGCCAACTTCGTGCTGGCCGACGAGATTAACCGCGCTCCAGCCAAGGTGCAGAGCGCGCTGCTCGAGGCCATGCAGGAGCATCAGGTGACCATCGGTAGCGAAACTTTCTCGCTGCCAAACCCCTTCCTCGTGATGGCCACGCAGAACCCCATTGAGCAGGAGGGTACCTATCCTCTGCCCGAGGCCCAAGTGGACCGCTTCATGCTGAAGGTAGTGATTGACTATCCCACGCTCGAAGAGGAAAAGAAGATTATCCGCGAGAACATCATGGGCGGGCTGCCCGAGGTGAAACCCGTGACCACGGCCGACGAGATTATCCGTGCCCGCCGAGTGGTGCAGGAGGTCTATCTGGACGAGAAAATAGAGCAGTATATTGCCGACATTGTCTTCGCCACCCGTTACCCCGACCGCTACGGGCTCTCAGAACTGAAAGACCTCATCTCTTTTGGCGGTTCGCCGCGTGCCAGCATCAACCTGGCCAAGGCTGCCCGTGCATATGCCTTCATCAAGCGCCGCGGCTACGTGGTGCCCGAGGACGTGCGAGCCGTGGCCCACGACGTGCTGCGCCACCGCATAGGCCTCACCTATGAAGCTGAGGCTACCAACGTGACGAGCGAACAGATTGTCAGCAAGATTATTAATAAGGTGGAAGTGCCCTGATGCTTGGGTAATGGGCGTCAATGAGCAATCATCTCATTGCACATGACAGAATTGCTGATTCCTAATTGAGTATATGGAGACAAGCGAGATACTGAAGAAAGTTCGCAAGATAGAGATCAAGACGCGTGGACTGAGCGCTAACATCTTTGCCGGGCAATACCATTCGGCCTTCAAGGGAAGGGGAATGGCGTTCAGCGAAGTGCGTGAATATCAGTTCGGTGATGACGTGCGCGACATCGACTGGAACGTCACGGCTCGCTTCCACAAACCCTTTGTGAAGGTGTTTGAGGAGGAACGCGAACTGACCGTGATGCTGCTCATCGACGTCAGCGGTTCGCTCGACTTTGGAACTACGGGGCAGCTGAAACGCGACATGGTGACCGAGATTGCGGCCACCATTGCCTTCAGTGCCATGCAGAACAACGACAAGATTGGCGTGGTGTTCTTCTCCGACAAGATAGAAAAGTACATCCCGCCCAAGAAAGGGCGCAAGCACATTCTCTATATCATACGTGAAATGCTCGATTTCCATCCCGAAAGCAAGAAAACCGACGTCGGACATGCCGTGGAATTTCTCACTGGCGTACTAAAGCGTCGTTGTACAGCTTTCCTGATGAGCGACTTCTTTGTGCGCTCCGACTTTGAGAACGCCCTGACCATCTGTAACCGTAAGCACGACGTGGTGGCCATACAAGTGTACGACCAGCGTGCCAAGCAGTTGCCCGACGTGGGCTTGATGAAAGTGGTGGATGCCGAGACGGGGCATGAAATGTATATCGACACGGGCAGCAAGAAACTCAGACGGGCGCATACGGCCTATTTCATGAACCGGCAGGCTGCTCTGAGGCAGACGTTCAACAAGAGCAACGTAGACCATGTGTCGATAGCCACC
The DNA here is from genome assembly GCA_946622085.1 of uncultured Prevotellaceae bacterium. GTDB lineage: Bacteria > Bacteroidota > Bacteroidia > Bacteroidales > Bacteroidaceae > Prevotella. Next base: position 28,699 of record CAMOPD010000001.1, read on the forward strand.
AACGAAGACTACGTGAAGTCGCTCATGCAACTCTTTGCCATGCGCGGGTAGGGGAGAAAGGAAAAACAGAACTAAAGGAGAAAAGAAAGAATTGATACGAGATCATTTTTTGAGACTTTTTTTGGCAGGCCTCCTCATGTTGACAGTTCAGGCCTCCTCCGCCCAGGTGAACGTGGAATCGCGCATCGATTCCATGGAGATTCTCATTGGCGAGCAGGTGCAGATGACTGTCGACGTGACGATGAAGCGTGGGCAGAAGCTGGCGTTCCCCACGTTCAAACCCTCGCAACAGATCACCGAAGGCGTGGAGGTGCTGGACGAGACACAGGCCGACACATCTGTGCTTGACAACGATATGTTGAAGGTGAGCAAGCGCTACACGCTGACCTCGTTTGACGAGAAACTGTACTATTTGCCGCCGTTCAAGGTGAAGGTGGACGGGCGTGAGTATGCCAGCCGCAATCTGGCACTCAAGGTCCTCACGGTGCCTGTAGACACGCTTCATCCCAACCAATTCTTCCCTGCAAAGGATGTACAGAACAATCCCTTCCAATGGAGTGAATGGAGCCCGCTGTTCTGGTTGAGCGTTCTGATGCTATTGCTCTGTCTGGCAGTTGTTTACCTGCGTATAAGGCTTCGCGACAACAAACCCATTATAGCCAGCGTGAGAATCGTGAAGCGTGTGCTGCCCCATCAGCGTGCCATGCAACAGATAGAAAAAATCAAGGCTGAGCAGTTGCAGACATCGGAAAACCAGAAAGAATACTACACTCAGCTCACCGACACGTTGCGCAAATACATTGAGGAGCGATTCGGATTCAATGCCATGGAGATGACATCGACAGAAATCATCGGTCGGCTCCAAGAGACCGGCGACCAGAAGATGATTGACGAATTGCGTGAACTCTTCACCACGGCCGACCTCGTGAAGTTTGCCAAGTATTCCACGCTTATCAATGAGAACGATGTCAACTTGGTGAATGCCATCGAGTTTATCAACACCACTAAACAGGAAAACCAGCCCACGGAAGAGCGCATAGAACCCACGCTGACCGAAGCCGCCAAGCGCAGCATGCGCTCACGGACGGTCTTGAAGTGGGTGTTAGTCGCCATGGCCGTGTTGGTGGTGAGCCTGTTGGCCTATGTGGTCTATCAGTCTTACTTGTTGTTGTTCTAAGGGAGGAGTGCCATGGAGTTTGTAAACAAAGAAAATTTCTTCCTGCTGCTGTTGCTCATACCCTATGTGATGTGGTACTTCCTCTATCGGAAGAAGACTGAGCCTACCATGCGCATGAGCGACACTTACGCCTATCAGTTTGCACCTAAGAGCTGGCGCATCAGACTCATCCATCTGCCCATGTTGCTCCGTACGCTCACGATGGTGATGATCATCTGTGTGCTGGCACGGCCCCAGACCCACACTTCGTGGGGTAACAAGACCGTGGAAGGCATCGACATTATGTTGGCCATGGACGTCTCCACCAGTATGTTGGCTGAAGACTTGAAGCCCAATCGCATTGAAGCAGCCAAGAACGTGGCTGGCGAGTTCATTGCCGGCCGTCCCAACGACAACATCGGCCTTGCCATCTTTGCCGGTGAAGCTTTCACTCAATGCCCGATGACCACCGACCACCAGTCGCTTCTTAATCTGCTTCACAACGTGAGGACCGACATTGCGGCCCGCGGACTCATTCAGGACGGCACGGCCATCGGCATGGGTCTGGCCAACGCGGTGAGCCGCCTGAAAGACAGCAAAACAAAGAGCAAGATAGTCATTCTGCTCACCGATGGAAGCAATAATAGCGGCGACCTCTCGCCACTCACTTCTGCCCAGATAGCCAAGAGCCTGGGCATTCGCGTCTACACCATCGCCGTGGGCACCAATGGGGTGGCTCCCTATCCTATGATAGTAGGAGGTTCCACACAATATATCAATATGCGTGCCGACGTTGACACCAAGACATTAAGCCAGATAGCAGCCCAGACCGATGGAAACTTCTATCGTGCCACCAATACGGCCGAGCTGAAGAAGATCTACAAAGACATTGACAAGCTGGAGAAGACCAAGCTCGACGTGAAGAAGTTCAGCAAGCACTTCGAAGCCTTCCAGCCCTTCGCGTTGATTGCCGTGCTTTCCTTGCTCCTTGAAATTCTTCTGCGCATAACGGTGTTCCGTCGCATTCCGTAGGATAAACTCATCATCTGGTTGTCTAAAAAAGATTTAAGTAAATGTTCAGATTCGAAAATCCCATATACCTCTATCTGCTGTTGCTGATTCCCCTGTTGGCAATTGTCCGCCTTGTGGCCATCAGACAACGCAAACGGAAGCTCCGCCGTTTTGGCGACCCAGAACTGCTGAAGCAGCTCATGCCCGATGTGTCGCGCTTCCGCCCCGATGTGAAGTTTGGGCTGCTCTTGGCCGCCCTGGCCTTGCTCATCGTCATGCTTGCACGCCCACAGTTGGGCACCAAGATAAGCCATGAGAAAAGAAGCGGCATTGAGACCATTATTGCCCTCGACATCAGCAACTCCATGCTTGCGCGCGATGTGGCACCCTCGAGATTGGACAAGAGCAAGATGCTGGTGGAGAATATGGTAGACCATTTCACCAACGACAAGATAGGCTTGATCATCTTTGCCGGCGACGCTTTTGTGCAGCTCCCCATCACGAGCGATTACGTCTCGGCCAAGATGTTTATGCAGAACATTGACCCATCGCTCATTGCTACTCAGGGCACAGATATTGCCCAAGCCATCAACATGGCTGCCAACAGCTTCACGCAGGCCGAGAAGGTGGGGAGGGCCATCATCGTGATAACTGATGGCGAGGATCATGAGGGAGGTGCACTTGAAGCGGCCGAAGCAGCCAAGAAGAAGGGCATGCGGGTGTTTGTGCTGGGTGTGGGCGACCCGAAAGGCTCACCCATACCGACCGACGATGGCGGCTACATGACCGATAAAACAGGTCAGACCGTTCTTTCGGCTCTGAATGAAGATATGTGCCGCAAGGTGGCTCAGGCCGGAGGCGGCGCCTACATCCACGTTGACAATACGAACGTGGCGCAAGACAAACTCAACGACGAGCTCATCAAGCTGCAGAAGGGCGAGATATCGAGCACCGTCTATAGCGAATACGATGAGCAATTCCAGGCGTTTGCCATTCTTGCCCTGCTGCTGCTCATTATCGAGATCTGCGTTCTCGAGAGCAAGAATCCCATGCTGAGAAACGTCAGGCTGTTTAAGAGAGGCGCTGGCATCGCGCCCCTGCTCCTCACCCTGCTTCTGCTCGGCACATCGTCAGCTGTGTCGGCTCAGAACGACCGCCAAATCATCCGGTCGGGCAACAAACTCTATCGGCATCAGGACTTTGCCAAGTCAGAAGTGGAATACCGCAAGGCTCTATCGAAGAATCCCGGCAATGCACAGGCCGTCTACAATCTGGGCTGTGCGCTCATGGCGCAGGAGAAAGACTCCGCAGCCGTGGTGCAGTTTCAGAATGCCGGCAAGATGGAGCAGGGCAAGATGCGTAAGGCCAAGTCGTTTCACAACATTGGCTTCATCTGCCAGCGCCATCAGATGTATGGCGAGGCCATTGAGGCCTACAAGGAGGCCCTTCGCAATAATCCTGCCGACAATGAGACCCGCTACAATCTGGCTCTTTGCAAACGCCTGCTGAAGAACCAGCCGCAAAACCAGCAGAACAAGCCTAAGGAAGACAAGAAGCAGGAAAAAGAACAAAACCAAGATAGACAAGACAAGGAAAAGAAAAACAACGACCAGCAAAAGCAACAGCCCAAGGAGCAAATGAGCAAGGAAAATGCCGAACAGCTGCTCAACGCTGCCATTCAGGCCGAAAAGGCCACTAAGGAGCGAATGAAGAAAGCCATGCAGCAACCTCGTTCGCGCAGATTGCAGAAAAACTGGTAAACAAGAAGAAGGATAGTCGATCATGATGAAGAGATATGTTTTCTTATTACACGCATGGCTGGTGGCAGCCTTCATCTCAGCCCAGACGCTGACGGTGAATGCGCCATCGAGGGTGGCCACGGGAGAGAATTTCCGTCTCACCTACACCGTGAACACCCAGAATGCTTCTGATTTCCATGTGGGCAACGTGCCCGAGGAACTCGAAATCATCACCGGGCCATATATGTCGCAACAGTCCAGCTATCAGATGATCAACGGCCACACAAGCAGCAGCTCGTCAATCACCTACACCTTTATTATATGTGCCAACAAAAACGGCACCTACACCATCCCTCCCGCACGTGTGAAGGTGGGCGATAAGACCATCACTTCGCAGGCTACCAGGATTAGCGTGTCGGGCAGCCCTCGCGCCAACCCCAACGGGGCTCCCCACATGCACGAAGACGACGACAACTCCCACGCCCAGGTGCGCCAGGCCGGTTCCAAAATTTCGGGCAACGACCTCTTTATCAAGGTCAGCGCCAACAAGAGCCGGGTGCACGAGCAAGAGCCCATCCTGCTCACTTATAAAGTCTACACGCTGGTGGAGCTTTCTTCGCTCAATGGCAATATGCCCGACCTCACCGGATTCCACACCCAGGAAATACCTCTCCCACAACAGAAACGCTATCATGTGGAAAACGTCAACGGTCGTCCCTACCGTTGCGTCACGTGGAGCCAATATGTGATGTATCCACAAATGACTGGCGACTTGGAGATTCCAAGCATCACCTTCGATGGCACCGTCATTCAGCAGAATCGCGACGTCGATCCCTTCGAAGCCTTCTTCAATGGCGGTTCCGGATATATTGAAGTGAAGCGCTCCATCAAGGCTCCGGGACTGAAAATCAAAGTCGAACCCCTGCCGGCAAGGCCGGCCAATTTCTCCGGAGGCGTGGGCCGACTCAATCTCTCGGCCCAGTTGAGTGAGACTACGGTGAAGGCCAACGACCCCGTCACCCTGCGCGTCGTCGTCAGCGGCACGGGCAACCTGAAGCTCATCAAGCAGCCCGTGGTGAACTTCCCCAAGGACTTCGACAAGTATGACGCCAAGGTGACCGACAAGACCAAACTCACCGTTAACGGTGTGGAGGGAAACATGGTCTACGACTTCCTGGCCGTGCCCCGCAATCATGGCAAATACACCATTCCTGCCGTAGAGTTTGTCTACTACGACACGCAGGCCAACGCCTACAAAACGCTCAAGAGCAAGCCTTTCGAGCTGAACGTGGAAAAGGGTAGCGGCTCCAGCTCCATGACCGACTATACCAGCGACCTGAAGAATCAGGACATCAGACCACTGAAAACCGGCGAGGCACGTTCTGCCCGCATGGGGCAGTTCTTCTTTGGCTCCACCACCTACTGGCTGGTGCTGGGAGCGCTGGCCGCCATCTTCATGGCCCTGCTCATCATTTTCCGCAAGCGAGCCATCGACAATGCCAACATCGGCAAAATGCGTGGAAAGAAAGCCAACAAGGTGGCCGTGAAACGACTGAAAATGGCCAACAAACTCATGGCCCAAGGCCAGCAGGGAGCGTTCTATGATGAGGTGCTGAGGGCCCTCTGGGGATATGTGGGCGACAAGCTCAACATGCCCGTGGAGCAACTCTCACGCGACAATATCTCCGACCAGCTCACTTCCAAGGGCGTCGACTCGACCACCATCAGCCAATTCATCTCGGCACTCGACGAATGTGAGTTCGAACGCTATGCACCCGGCGACCCCGCAGGCAATATGAACAAAACATACGATACCGCCGTCAACGCCATTATGAGAATAGAAGACGCCCTGAAAGCAGGCCGCAAGCCGGTCAAGGCGGGGCTTCTCGTGATGCTTCTTCTCTGTCTGGCCACCCAGGCTCACGCCATCAGCAAGTCGCTGGCTGATGCCGAGTATGCCCGTGGCAACTACGTTCAGGCCATCAAGGACTATGAAGCACTGCTCAGGCAGAACGCAAGTGCCGACATCTACTACAACCTCGGCAACGCCTATTATCGCACCGATAACATCACGCGCGCCGTCATCAACTACGAGCGCGCCCTGCTCCTTTCGCCAGGCGACGAGGACATTCGCTTCAACCTCCAGATGGCCCGCAGCAAGACCATCGACAAGATTACGCCCGAGTCGCAGATGTTCTTCGTCACGTGGTACAGGTCGCTCGTCAGTCTCATGAGCGTCGACGCTTGGGCCCGGCTGGCCCTCATCAGCCTTGCCGCCGCCCTCGTGTTGCTGCTTGTCTATCTTTTTGCACGCCGCATCGCCCTGCGCAAGCTGGCTTTCTTTGGAGCCATCGCCCTGCTTGTTGTCTTCGTGGCCGCCAACCTCTTTGCCTGGCAGCAACGTCAGCAGCTCACCCATCGCAACGGAGCCATCGTGGTTTCGCCCGTAGCCTCCGTCAAAAAGACTCCAGCAGCCGGCAGCACCGAAGAGTTTGTCGTGCACGAAGGAACGCGCGTCGATATTACCGACGACACCATGATCGACTGGAAGGGCGTGCGCACAGCCGACGGCAAGGAGGGCTGGATGCTCACTTCGCAACTCGAAAAAATCTGACGCCATGTTTCCCGAGACCCTCTTGCAACTCGACAGGGCCGTCTTCCTCCTCTTCAACGGTAGCGACAGCCTTTTTCTCGATCGACTGGCAACCCTGCTCACCTCCGGTTTAGCCTGGATGCCGTTCTACGTGGCGCTGCTCTATCTCGTCATCAAGAACAATGACACCATGCCCCAGATAGCGCTCACCATCGTGTGCGCCCTTTCGTGCGTCCTCCTGGCCGACGCATTGGCCGATGGCATCGTCAAACCTCTTGTGGCCAGGCCAAGACCGCTCAACGACCCCTTCTTCAAAGATGCCGTAGATAGCGTCACCTCCGTCTGGTCGGCCAGCTATAGTTTCTTCTCCGCCCATGCGGCCAACACGTTCAGCCTCGCCGTATTCTTTTCCTTCCTCATTCGTCACAGGCTGGCCGTCATCGCCCTTATGGTGTGGTCGGCCGTCAATTGCTGGACGCGCCTCTATCTTGGCATGCACTATCCTTCCGACATTCTTGTGGGCCTTGCATGGGGCTTCCTCGTGGGGTGGCTGGTCTATCGCCTCTACCAACATTTCCGCCAGCGCCTTTCGCCAGACATCAACTACGTGTCTTCACAATACACCCCCACAGGCTATGCCATAGAGGATATCGACATCATGCTCACCATGCTTTCATTCACCTTCCTCTATGCCACCCTTTATGCCGCATGGGGCAACTAAAAAGTTGAAAAGTTGAAAGATTGAAAAGCTGAAAAAGGTTTTACGCTTTTATCATTTTAATATTTAATTCTTCATCTTTAATGCATTCCGACCCTAAAAACATTCAAATCAGCGACTACGACTACCCGCTCCCCGACGAGCGCATTGCCAAATTCCCCGTCACTCCGCGCGACCATAGCAAGCTGCTCATCTATCGGCATGGCCAGATAGCCGAGGACTGTTTCGCCCATCTGTCCCAGCATCTGCCGTCAGGTGCGCTCATGATTTTCAACAATACAAAAGTCATCCAGGCACGCATTTACTTCCGTAAGCCCACTGGAGCACTCATCGAAGTCTTCCTGCTCGAACCGGCCCAACCCGCCGACTACGAGCAGATGTTCCAAACCACCAGCCAGTGCTCGTGGCTCTGTCTGGTGGGTAATCTGAAAAAATGGAAGGAAGGCGAGCTCTCAAGAACTGTCACCGTAAAGGGAAAAGTGCTTCAGATTAAAGCCGTTCGCCAGGGCGAACAGGGAACCAGCCAACTCATCAGCTTCCAGTGGGCATGGTGCGATGATGAGAGCGGCCAAAACTCCAATGACCCGACTACATCCGTGGCGTTTGCCGACGTGCTCGATGCCGTGGGCGAACTGCCCATACCGCCCTATCTCAACCGCGACACCCAGGAGAGCGACCTCACCACTTATCAAACCGTTTATAGCAAAATCAAGGGTAGCGTGGCAGCCCCCACGGCTGGTCTGCATTTCACCGAACGCGTGCTCAGTCAGCTCGACGCCGCTGGCATTCATCGCGAAGAGCTCACTCTTCATGTGGGTGCCGGAACCTTCCGACCCGTCAAAAGCCCGCTCATGGCTGGCCACATCATGCACACCGAATACATCAGCGTGCGCCGGCAGACCATCGAGAAACTTCTCGACCACCATTGTCAGGCCATTGCCGTGGGCACCACATCTGTGAGAACACTCGAAAGTCTCTACTACATAGGCCTGCATCTCGCCGAACGACCACAAGCCTCAGAAGAAGCGCTCCACGTGAGCCAGTGGGAACCCTACGAGCCCCACGCCGAACTCACCGCCCCCCAGTCCTTGCAGGCCATCTTGCAGTGGCTCGACGCCAATCAGCTATCCACGCTCCACGCCAGCACGCAAATCATCATCGCGCCGGGTTACCAATACAAAATAGTGAACCAACTCATTACCAATTTCCATCAGCCCAAGAGCACGCTGCTGCTGCTGGTCAGCGCCTTCGTCAAAGGCAACTGGCGCCCCATCTACGATTATGCGCTGAGCCACGATTTCCGCTTCCTCAGCTATGGCGACAGTTCACTGCTCATACCATGACGCTATGGCGAGGACTGAAGAAATGGGAAAGAGTGCTCGGGAAATGGGATTTCTTTTGTGAATAATTTTTACAAATCGGGGATGCGGTTGTCCTCTCCCCTTTAGTAAGCACGCCACTCACGCATAGTAAGAACGCCATTTACTATGCGTGAGTGGCGTTCTTACTATGCGTGAGTGGCGTGCTTACTACGCAAGACTGATTTTCAGCACTTTACGGAGGCGTATTGTAAGGACTAAAAAGGTTGTGAAATTATTTTACAAATCGTGGCCGCTTCCTGGGTTGTTTTCTCGTCTTTACACTGTAGTTGACGAGCCCACTATCGTATAACACTGGTTGGCATTCTTTCAATTATGAAACATGTTCACCTGACGCCTATATTATAGCTCGATAGCGTTTGCCATCGCTGTGCGCTGATCAGTAACCGGGATTCTGCTTGATGTAATGGTTCAGATTGATGACGCTTTGCGGTATAGGGAACACAGTTGTATGGGCATCAGCTTCACCGGGTGCCTGCGGGCGAACGTCGTAGGGCAGGTGGAATTGGCGGAAGCGGATGAGGTCTTGCCGTCGCCAGCCCTCCCAGCAAAGTTCGAGCATGCGCTCGTCGAGGATGTTGGCGAGTGTGGCTTCTCGATGGCTCATCTTGGAGCGTTGTCTGACGCGGTTGAAGTTGGTGTTGCCATCGTTCCCCAGACGCACCAGTGCTTCTGCCCTCATGAGCAGCACGTCGGCGTAGCGGAAGAGCACGATGTCGTTGTCTTGCAACTTGCCGTCGGAGTAGGCGGTGCGGTCTATCTCGTATTTGTACATGCGCGCTCCGGCGGTTTTCTCGTAGGGCGAATTGGTGATGTCTACGCTGGTGACGGCGAGCGGGTAGTAGGTGAGCTGCTGGCCGCTCTGGAGCATTACGGGCTGGGAGTCGACGAAGACGGGTCCGCTGAAGAAATTCAGCTCATAGCGGGAGTCGGTGTTGCTGGTGTCGTAGCCATAGGTTTTGACGGTGGTGATGGTGGCGCAGGGGCCGTTTTCTGAGCCCATGCCGAGCGCTGAGCCATGGTTGTAGTGGCGTGAGCGGAAGAGGTTTTGAAACTGGTTGGAGTAGAGGGTCTTGTCCATGGGTATGGTGAAGATGTTCTCGCGCGAGCTCTCGTTGTTCACCGAGAAGGGTGTGGTGTAGTCGGTGTCGAGCTGATAGCCGTAGGAGCTGATGCGGTCGCACCAGGCAATGCATGCTTCCCAGGCGTTGTACTCCCTTCCGCCGATGGTGAAGTTGATGTTGCGGCCGTCGGGATAGCGGTCGTCGGTCCACTGGTCGTCGGTATAGACTTCGGCATTGAGGGCGAGCTTGGCAAGCAGGAACCAAGCCACGGGGGTGGTGATGCGTCCGTAGTAGGGTCCTTCGAAGTTGCTCCTTCGTATGGCGAGATGGGGGATTGCCTGCTGAAGCTCGTCGACGACGAACCAGAACACCTCGGAGCGCTCGCTTTGCTTGACTTCGGCCAGTGGCACGTCTTCAGAGACGACGATGGGCACGCGGCCGTAGAGGTCGAGCAGATGGAAATAGAACAAGGCGCGCAGTGCTCTCACTTCGGCGGTGTATTGCTGCAGCTCTTCTTCGGTGAGCAGCTGGCGGTTTTGGTTGAGCCGGCTCAGGGAGCGATTGCAGAGCACGATGACCTTGTAGAGGTATTTCCATGTGTCGGAGATGGCTTCGTTGTTGGCCGTCCACGTGTGCAGATAGAGGCTCTGCCACAGTCCGCCGTCATACCAGTCGGTGCCTCGTGTGGGGATGATGGCCTCGTCGGTGGTGAACTCGTTCAGGTCGTAGACACCCCGGGTGGTGCCCTGCAGCCCCTGGCTGTTGGCATAGCCGCCGATGTAGTTGTAGAGGGTGGCCACGGTGTTTTGTATGAGCGAGGTGGAGTTGCTGAAAAGTTCCTCTTCGGTGAGCTGGTCTTTGGGTTCTTCGTCAAGACAGCTTGTGAGCAAGATGGCTGTCGACGAGAGCAACAGAAGTGCTATGATCTTGATGGCTTGATGATTCATGATGATTAACGGTAGGAATTGGGGTAAGGGTTTAAAAGATGTATAGGGCTCGTGGCTTCTTCCATACTTCAGCTTTCTTTCAGAACTGTATGCCGAGTCCTATGGAGTAGGTGCGGCATGGCGGGTAGGAGCGTTTGTCGTCGATGCCCATGGTAGAGTTGACCACGTAGCTGTTGATCATGGGCGTGAGCCCGCTGTAGGAGGTGATGGTGGCCAGGTTGTTGATGCTGAGCGACAACCGCAGGGCACTCAGATAGTGGGTCTTTCCGAGCGGCACGTTCCAGGCCAGGGTGAGATAGTCGAAGTTCAGGTAGTCGCCTTTCTCCAGCCAGTAGTCGGTGGGCATCTGGTCCTTGATGTTCCGCTGGGGTGCTTCTCTGAGCACGTTGTAATCGGGAAACGATGCCATGTTCATGTATGTGAGGCTTGTGCCATTGTATATTTTGTGGCCGAAGGCACCGTTCATCTGCAGGCTGATGTCGAAGTTCTTGTATCTCAGTGAGATGTTGGAACCGAGGGTCATTTTCGGCGTGGCCTGTCCGCAGATGCGTCTGTCGCCGGCTTCGATGTTGATTTGCCCGTCGTTGTTGAGGTCGGCCAACTGGTAGCTGTAGCTTCCGTCGTCATTTTGTTTCAGTCCGGTGCAGTGGGGCAGGAAGAAGACGCCGAGCGGCTGTCCCACAATCTGATATACGATATTGTTGTTGCCGCTGTGGAATCCTGCTCCGTCGAGTCCGCCGATGGCGGTGATGTCCGATGCCGTCATCTGCTGTCCGTTGTGCTGTCCGCTGAGCGATATGAGTTTGTTTTTCTGGAAGGAGAGGTTCACGTTGACATTGAGTTCCATGTCGCGATGTTGTATGGGCGTAAGTCCCAGTCCTATTTCGAGTCCCTGGTTGCTCATCTGCCCCATGTTGGCCAGCAGTTTTTCGTAGGCAAAGGGCGGCACGCTGACGTCGTAGAGATAGAGCATGTCGCGCGTCTTGGTGTAGTAATACTCTGCGGTGAGCACCAGCCTGTTCATCCACAGCCCCATGTCGGCACCGATGTTGAATGATGTCTTGCTTTCCCACTTCAGGTCGGGGTTGGCATTTCTCACGAATCCCATGGTGACGATGGGACTACCGTTCCAGGCCACGATGCCCGTGGGCATGAGCATGGAGAGAGAGTTGTATGAGCTGATGCCGCCCAGATTGCCTGAGAGTCCGTATCCTGTCCGCATCTTGAGCATGGTGAGCAAGTGTGGCGTGGCTTTCAGCATCTTCAGAACGTCCCATGTGGCGGAGATGGAGGGGAAGAATCCCCAGCGGTTGTTCTTGCCCACCATGGAGCTGCCGTCGGCACGGGTGTTGACGGCCAGTGTGAGCATGTCCTTAAAGCCATATTCCACTCCGGCCATGGCCGATGCCAGGCGCGGATCTTCGTAGTCACTGCCCGTGCCGCCATAGGGCCTTATGCTGCCGGCTCCGAGGTTGTGGTAGCCAAACTCGTTGGTGGTGAACCCCTTCACCGTGGTGAAGAAGCCTTGCCGCTGGCTCGACTGATATTCGCCCAGCACGACGGCCTTGAGCCGGTGGTTGCCCCAGGTGTGGTTGTAGGTGAGTGTGGCGTTGCCCAGCCGGTCTTCGCTCTTTCGCTCTCCCCGATAGGCCTGTCCCTGGGCCCATACCCATGTGGGCAGATACTCCATGTTCTCTACGGAGCTGTAGGCGAAAGAGCCGAAAAGGATGAACTTCCAGTCGGCCGAGATGTCGAAGGTGAGCCGCAGGTGGGTGTTGATGTTGAGTGCTTTCTCGTGCTCTTGTTCATAGAGCAATGCTATGGGGTTGGCTATCTGGCTTGCGCCCGAATTCTTGTCCCATCCTCCCTGGCTGTTCATCCCGTCGGGGAAGGTGGGGTTGTGGCTGGCTGCTGAGTAGAAGAGCTTCTGCTCGTCGAATATGCCCTTGTTCTTCTGGCTGCTTCCGAACACCCCCATGTCGACGGTGAGGAAGTCGTTGAAAGCCTTTTGCTTGAGGTCTATCTTTGTGACGAAGTTTCGGGCTTCGCGGTCGCGGATAATCAGGTCGTGGTTCATGTAGCCTATGGAGGCACGATAGTTGCTCTTCTCCGTGCCTCCGCTGAAGGCTACGTGGTGGTTGTGAACAAATCCTGTGCGGGTGATGGCGTCGGGGAAGTCGGTGTCGAATCCGCCGTCGTTGTAGAAGGCGCCGAGTTTCTGTGCCGTGGCAATGTAGTCATTGCGGCGCAGCATCTCGATGTTCTTGTAGGCGTTCTCCACGGCCACGTTGCCGTCGTAGGTGATGTGGAAGTTGCCGCTGTGGCCCTTCTTGGTGGTCACCTGTATCACTCCGCTCGCGCCGCGGCTGCCATAGGGAGCGGTCTCGGCGGCATTCTTCAGAATGGCGAAGCTCTCAATGTCGGCAGGATAGATGCTCGATAGTGTGGCCAGGTCGGCGTTCACGCCGTCGATGATGACGAGCGGGTCGTTGCCGCCGGTGAGCGATGTGGTGCCTCGAACGCGCACCGAGCTGAGCATGGCCATGCGGTCGGAGCCGTTGGATGCAATGTTCACACCTGCCGCCTTGCCGCTCAGGGCGCTCAGCGAATTGGTCACAAGGCCCTTGTTCATGCGGTCTTGCGTCACTTCGTCTACCGATCCCAGACTGATGATGCTGCGCATGTGCGTCGAGTCGGTCGGCGCATTGTTGGGAGTGCTGTTCTGAGCCCATGCTGGGGGGCTGCAGAGCAAGGCTGAAAGAAAAAGCGGGAAGATATTCTTCATGGGGTTATCGGTTGTTTCGTTTATATTCATTCAGTTACAAACTTACACAATAATTTTGAAATACCTCCTTTCGGCAAGCCTAAAAATGGTCGCTATGGTTGAATTTCTTCAAAAGGAGGCGTTTTTTGCGTCTTTTGTGCTACCTTTGCAACAAACCTTTGCCTATGGTGATGAACGAACGTAGATATCTCTTCCATCTCATTGATGAAGGCGAGCATCAGCAGCAAGACTTCAAATACAAGGTGACCGATGCTCCGAAGCTGGCCAAGTCGGTGTCGGCATTTGCCAATACCGACGGTGGGCGTCTGCTCATCGGGGTGCGCGACGACGGCCATTTGTCGGGCGTGCGTTCCGAGGAGGAAATCTACATGATGCATGCGGCTGCCTATCGGTATTGCCGCCCTTCGGCCTCCATCAAGTTCGACACCTACGTCGTCGATGGCCGCACCATCGTCGTTGCCACCGTGCCTCCGGCCGAGAAGAAACCCGTCTGCGCTGTCGATGAGGAGGGGCGGGCGCGTGCCTACATCAGGATAGCCGATGAGAACATTGTGGCCACGCCCGTTCATCTGGCCATCTGGCGCGAACAGTCGGCCAGCAGCGGAGCACTCACCGTCTATTCTGAAGCCGAAAGCAAGCTCATTGGCGCTATGGCTTCATCGCCTCGCCAGACGCTCAATCAGATTGTGCGCCGCTCGCGGTTGCCCAGGCGCAAGGTGATTGCCATGCTGGCACGCTTCGTGAGATACGAATTAGTGGCCTGCGAATTTGCAGACCACCAATTCTTTTTCTCTCTCAAGTAGTTCTTTTTCTTTTATCGAGGGCTCGAGGGCTCGGGGGTACGAGGGCTCGGGGGTACGGGGGTACGAGGGCTCGGGGGTACGAGATATGTATCGTAAGGTGATTTTCAGCGCTCGTTACTATTCTCGTACCCCCGTACCCCCGAGCCTTGACAAAAAATCGAAACAAATCAATTCCTGATTTTCAGACTCTTAGCTCCCACCTTCAGGATATACATCTGTCCGCTCTTGATGCTGAGCTGCATCTCTGAGCCCTGCGCCTGTGCCTCGTGGAGCAGCATGCCGCGCATGTCGTAGAGTCTTACCCAGGTGCCCTCGCTGAGGCGGCTTATCGACAGCTGGTTGCCGTCGGCATGCCAGGCGAAGTCGGCGGCGTCGGCCTCAGCCGTGTCTATTCCGCTGGCCGAACCAAACTTGGCGTTGATGACCACGCTGCCCACAGCAGGCATCGCAAACGAGTAGGTGTCGCCCATGATGGTCTGAGCCGTTGTCTGGCTGCCGTTGACGTGGGTCACTATCCACTCCGTCACCACCTTCCCGTCCACGGGGTTGCTCTTGAGCGTGACGTCGCGGTTAGGATAGAATTTTCCGTTGAACTTCCCCTTGGTGAGCTTCACGCCGTTGAAGGTGATCTCTGCCCCCTGCAGCTCCTCGGCCGTCATGCCCGGGTTGATGGTGAGTCCCAGCGGGGTGCCCAGCTTGTAGTAGTTGCCTATCTGCTTGTAGAATTCGCCCGTGCGCTGGTTGAGCCAGCTGGATATGAAGTTCATCTCATCCTGATAGTTGGGCCACCACTCATTGATGAGCTTGCGGTGGTTGGGATATTCCGTTTTTATCTGTTCGTACATGGGGTCCCACATTTCGTGGGTTCCCTCGGCGTTCATGAAGTCGCCCATGTAGATGGCGGCGCGGTCGATGAATTCGCGGTTGAAGTCCTTGTCCTCCATCAGCCGGCGGAAGAGCCGCGTGTGCTCGTAGCCATTGGCCCAGTTGCGATTGTAGTCGTAGTTGGGGTTGTAAATCCATTCAATGGTGTTGTAGGTGGCCGAAGAGCGATAGAGCCCCAGCCCGAAGTCGGTGTCCTTGGCAATGAAGCGCCAGCGGCCGTCGGCCGTGCGTGGGCGCCACATCACGATGTTGTTGCCCGGAAAGTCCTGGTTGTTGTAGTAGAGATTCATCAGCATCAGGTTGATAAACTCATGGCAGTCCATCCACTGTTCATATTCGGCCATGGTGTGGCCGTGCTCATTGTAGAACGCCTGGAATCGGTTCCAGTGGTCCCAGTCGCCCTCCTTCAGGTCCCACCAGTTCTCTATCATGTCGATGTCTTCCAGCCCGTCGTAGTTGGTGTAGATGTTGTCTTCGTTGGCCCGCTCGCGAATGTTGAGCATGCCCTTGTATACGCCGTTGATGAAGATGATGGCGGGCCGCCAGGCCTGCCAGTCCAGGTCTACGCGCTCGGCCATGCTGCGCTGTATCACGGCGTCGCGCATGTAGAGATAGTCGAAGTCGTTGCCCGAATTGCGCAGCACGATAGACTTGAAGTCGGTGATGCCCGGTCGCTGGTCGGGGAAGAATTCATACTTGAAGCGCTTCGTGCCAAAGCGCTTGTGGGCATAGAGGGCCAGCGACTTGAACTTGTTGTTGCGCGTGGCGCCGCCCTGTATGCGCATTTCGCCCAGCTGATTGATGTTGCTCGGCGTGCCTACGCCGTCGAAGAACATCTCCACGTTGAGCGGGCGCCGCCAGTTGAACTCGTAGTTCTTCTTGCCGCTCTGATAGTTTCCGTCAACATAGATGCCTATCTTGCTGTCGTTGAGATACTTGTTGTCGGTGACTATCGACACCACGGGCAGCGTGAGCTCGCGGGGGAAGAAGATGTACGACTGAGTGACTGAGCGCGGCGAAATCCATCCGTCGCAGAAGAGCTTGGCTCTCACAACGCGGTTGCCCGATATGCTGATGGGCTTCACGTAGAGCGTGCTCGTGCGGGTGGGCTCGCTGCCGTTGGTGGTGATTCTTATCTCTGCTCCCTGGGGCGTTCCGGCCGGTGGCGTGATGGCCAGCTCGAAAGCCTGGTTGCTGGTCACCACCTTGCCCTGCACGCTGAACACGGGATCGCCCAGAATCTGGCTGCTCACCTGGCCGCAGTTGGCAGCGGCAGGGGTGGGCGTGAGCATGTAGCCCCACGTGGACGAGCCATCCGTCTGCCGCCCGTAGGCCACGTTGGGCGCAGGCTGCTTCTTCAGCCCCGTCACCTTGTCGGCCACAGCCGTGCCGCTGAACAGATAGACCTCGCATCCCTTGCCCGACTCCAGACGGAAGGGGGCGTGAAGCCCCGTCGACTCCTTGTCGCAGTAGATGAGCACCCGCTGCTGCGGACCCACCATCTGCGTGGGCAGCTGCCAGGCCTCGGCAGCTTTGTCGGTGATGCCCAGTTTATATTGGTTCAGGTTCACCGCTCCCGTTCCCCCGTTGTAGAGTTCCACCCAGGAGTCGGGAAATTCGTTCATGTCGTCCATCACGCAGTCAATGTTCGACTGCATCAGTTCGTTAATCAGCAATTGCGCCTGCGCCTGAGCACTCAGGGCCAATGCCAGTGTAGTTGTAAGTATGCTGCGTTTCATTGTTCTTTTGTCTTCGTTGCAAAGTTACGTAAAGTCGAGGGCAAAACAAAGAAACTTGTTCTTTTTTTGCCGAGACGGAGTAACTTCGCGGCTTTTGTCGCAAAGTTACGAAAACTATACAATAGAACAAAGCATTTGCACCTTCTTTTTCGCGTGCGTGCTATTCAGGATAAGTGCCAGGACAGTAGTAGGAAAGGAAAGCCTTTCAGAATTTCTTCCCAACCCCCATGATAAAAGCTTCTCCCTGCCGCTAAATAACCGTCTGAGCGGCACGATAAAACTAAAATCACGTCGTGATTCCATGGAATCGTGACGTGATTTCATGGAATCGTGACGTGATTTTATGGAATCACGGCGTGATTTTAGTTTTTGCAGCCCGTTTTCTGAGTTTTTCC
>CAMOPD010000002.1 GCA_946622085.1 uncultured Prevotellaceae bacterium
GGGTGTAGAAGTAGCCCTCCTTCTCCAGGTCGAAGAGCTTGGCCATCTCGTCGGAGTCGTCATATTTGAACGTGGTGCTCTGAATGATGGGCAGCTCTATGGGTTCGCCGTTTTTGGCTTTATATCCGGCCTGCACGCAGAGTGAGGCCATGCGTAGTTTCTTTTCCATTTTGATGCGTTTTTTGTTAGTTTGGTTGCAAAAGTACAAAAAACATCCCATAAAAGCATTAAAGCGTGCTGTTTTTTGAGCGTTCGGCTTGCAATTTAGTCCTCCTGGGCCCCGGCGGCGTCTTCTCCAGCCGCTTCTCGGCTCGTGTGTCAGTGTCATAGCACTTGGCAAGTGCTTTTTGTTCTAACGGGAGCTCTCTGGCTGGGCCTCTTCTGGGCAGTTTCTTGTGAAATGCCTTTACCGTTTTCCCGTTGTGTGCTGACAGGGAGTGGAGTGGGAGAGAGGCAGTGGCTCCATGGGCGACATTTTTTCATCCCTATGCTGCGATTTGTCGCCCACAAGGCGTTGCTGTCGCAACAATATTGGCAAATAATTGATTTGAAATGTTGCAAGTTAGCGTTTTTTAATCTATTTTTGCAGCAAGATTTAAATATAAATAATATAAAGGTACGCGCGAGAGATTCCTTCCCTCTGCGGTGCCGCCTAAACAAAGCCCAAATGTTTCTTATGAACAAGACTGAATATATGAAGCCAGCCATCCGCGTGAAGGTCATCGACAGCTCCTGGTTGATGGAGACAAGTCCTGAGATGCCTTTCAATCCTGGCGACGGCACCGGCGACGCACTCGCCGGTGAGGGTAGTTTCGATGCCGATGCAGAGACGCCAGAACCACGGTCGGTGTGGGATGACTGAGAGTGAAACCAGCGAACAGGAATTAGAGTTTGACAGCAAGATAATATTTAGCAATGAAAAAGATACTGTCTATCACCATCATCGCATTTGTGGCGCTATGGGGCATCTCGACCGGCATGCGGGCGCAGAACTTCAAGCTCTATTTTGCCAACAACATCTCGGATATTGAAGACCTGACCACCATCAACGATGGCACGGCCAAGCTCGACTGGCACGAGGTGCAGCCCGGCGGCGACGTGTATACCAACGGGCCGGAGGTGGCCCGCGTCATGGAGATGTTTGCTTCTACCAGCATGAAGAACCTTCCCCAGCAGCAGCAGTTCTGGCGCATGCGCGACCACTCGCTGCTCTGCTTCCGCATCAACGATGGCCTGAAGAACAACGATGCCTATGGCGTGGAGGCTTCAGATGGCTACGGCAAGAAGCTCAACATCACCGTGAGCCGCTATTTCTGTGCCAACATGCCGTTGCAGGAGCAGCCCATCACCATCCGCGTGTGGAAGGTGGGCGAGGCCGGCGACACGCTGACCTTCAGATATCACGTGCACGACTGGAACGACCAGAACCTCTACATCTTCCAGCTCGACTCCAAGCGCCAGGCCGACGGCGAGACCTATAACCTGGAATACGTGCTCAGCAGCATCGACGACGAGGGCCTCACCAACGACGAGGTGCACACGCTGCAGCTGCAGAAGAACAATTTCCAGAGCTTCTACGTGCCTGCCGACAAGGACCTCAGCGACGTGTATCTCTCCACTACCGCCACCACGGGCAACGAGAAGGCCAAGCGGCTGCGCATCAACAAGAAACGGCTGCACGTGGGTGCGGGCACCGACAACGACTTCAACTTCCTCACCCTCTCGCCAACGTTCTATCTCGACCGCCACGTGAACCGCGAGCTGGTGAACTTCAACTGGATAGGGTCGGGACTCTTCGAGAGCTACGACACGCTCTACGTGAAGCTGCGCCGCAGCAATGGCATGAGCATCAAGAACATTGAGAAAATCAATGTGGCCCGCGTGGACGCCGATGGCAACTACATTCCCAACAACCAGGTGAAGTATTGTGGATACGACGAGAGCCGCGAGGCCCACAAGGTGCTCACCATGGGCAATCCCGTCTACCTGGAGATTCTGGCTCCAGGCTTTTTCCCCACGCTCTACCGCTATCCGGGTGCCGCCGACCCCGTGTCGGGCATCGTGGACGAGGAGCGCTGCACGGCCGAGGTCATCATGGCCCCGGGCAACGCCAAGTATGCCGACTTCGCCATCAGCAACCAGCACTTCTACGGACTGCGCGACACGAAGAAGGTGGTGGTGTTCCGCGGTGAGGACCATGTGCTCTGCGACCTGGAGGACGTCGACCTGGCCGGACAGCCCGCCACCACCACCATCTACTACTATGCCGACGGCGGACAGGAGGGCGGAAAACTGATGAACGGACGGCCCATTGACAAGTATGCCCAGCTGGTGATGACCTTCAGCAAGGAGAAGGGCACCACCCAGAACATGCAGATTCCCGAGCTGCAGGCCTACGACGCCGAGTCTTGGGACGAAGTGCAGACGTTCCAGTCGCAGGCCGAAGGAAACAGCGTGGTGGTGATTCCCGTCTTCACCTACGACTACTACGACGTGAAGTTCGACCTGTGCGAGCTGGAGCTCAACCGCGAGTGCCGCCTCCACCTGCAGACCGGCAACGGCACCTATGAGGACCTGCCCGCCTTCCTGCGCTCGAAGTTCGAACGCGAGGAGCAGTCGGAAGATGCCGACAAAGAGGTGGTAGATGAAATGATGGGCAACGTGACCAAGAACGACCCCATGAAGATAACCGGCGGCGGAGCCGAATCCGGGTTCGACTGGGGCATACCGGGCTCGTTCAACTGGATGCCAAAGGATCTCGACGGCTCGAAGGGACCGCGCTCGCTCAGGCTGAACCTCACGTGGGACTTCAGCATCACGAAGCGGTGCTGGAACTTCAAGGCTTCGCTCGACTTCACCAATAAGTTTGACGGCGACGAGACCATCAGCCAGATGCGCCAGGAGCAGAAGCAGCTGCGCAACTGGAACAAGCTGAAAGAAGACGGCCACATGTTCGACCCCGACGGCAAGGCACAGAAGTGGAACGGCATTGACGCCACGATCATCGGCAACGGCTCGGCCGTCAAGATGAGCGACTGGGTGTTCAAGGAGACCAACGACATCTTTGCCCTCCCCACACCGGGACACAGCATCAGCCTGGGCTTGAATGTGGCCGGATTCTGGAGCCTGCCTAAGACGAAGAAAGACTCCAAGACGGGAGAGCAATACAAGACCGGCACGAAGTTCATCCTCTCCGAGGGAGGCGGATACTTCAAGTATGCCTACGGACTGAGCATCCCCGACTTCATGGACGCCATTTCCGGCAAGTTGGGCACACCCGGGAAATGGATTTCCAAATACTTGTCAAAACTCAATCTCATTTCGTGCGGAGCCATGTGGCAGGCAGGATTCGACCTGAAAGTGTCGATCATGAACTGGTCGGCAAAGGACGAACTCTATAATGCCGACAGCTGGGGACTGCTGGCCACGCTGACGGGACAGATGAAGACAGGCGCCTTCTTGGAACTGCACACACCGCCCAACCCCTTCCTCCACATGGGAGCTGGCGTGCGTGCCGGACTGAAAGTGGCAGCCGGAGTGGGCTACGGAACCGACTTCCGCAGTCATAACGATGTAGGCGGATTGCTCATGGGAATAGGTGTCATCGAGGCCTACGCCTTCCTGCGCTCGTTTATCTGCACGGGTGAGGCACGGGCAGAATATCACGTGGGCAACAAACTGCTCTTCCCCGACAGCGACCACAACCCCTTCCACAAAGACTATCCCTACTGGGCTCCAAAGGCCAGTGCCAAGACCAATCCGCTCTGGACTCCCGACGAGGAAACTCCTCAGGGCAATGCTCTCTGGGAGCCGCAGGAGTACGACGACGTGGTTTCGCTTCCGCTCAGGGCCGTGTCGAAGCGCGTGAGGAAAGCCATCCAGATACCCGAAGACACCGACTTCGGACGGCCCATCGTCACGGGCGTGAACAGCAACGCCAATCCCCACTACATCGACCAAGACTGCGTCGTATACGATGACCCCGTCAATGCTGACGACTTCAACGACGACCGCATTGTAGTCCTCAACACCAAGGACAACACCACGACTACACTCTCGCAGGCAGGAGCCAATGCCGACAAGCACATGCGCTCGAAGCGCGGAAAGCACGAAATCGTGGTCTTCGAGCAGATGAACCGCAAGGTGGAGGGCAGCGAACTCAGCGGCGACGACGACGTGCAGACGGCCAGCCAGCTGGGCACCCAGCAGAGCATCATGGCCAGCATGCGCACCGAGGGCGGAGAATGGAAGAACATGACCATCTACAACAATCCCGACATGGCCGATGCCAAACCCATCGTCACCATTCAGGAGGACGGCCATGCTGCCTGCGTATGGCAGCACGGAGTGATCAGGAAAAACAATTCCGAACTGGTTGCCGACAACGAAATCTTCAACACCTATCTCGACGGCAGCCTGGTGCTCTCGGTCTTTGACGGCAACAAGTGGAGCGAGCCCATCGACCTGCATAGGCTCGACGCCTACCACTCGGCAGCACAATACGACCTCATGATGCGCAACGACACCGTGCTCGTGGGAGCCAACATCACCGAAAACCTGCTCGACGAGAGTGCACGCGTCACCCTGTTCACCTACGCTTCGGTGCCCCTTTCCACCAAGAAACCCTCTTACACCAGCGAGTCTATCCGCCCCAAGCGCTTCTTCATGAACAGGGTGGGAGAGCATGCCATCATTACCATGCTCTATCAGAAGAACGACACGCTGCGCGACATCTACGTGAAGACGCTCTCCATGAACGGGCGTGGCAACGGGCTGGCCGGCAACGACCTGGGAGTGAACTTCTCGTCGCCCGAATTGGTGAAAATCGTGTGCGACCGCTCGGTAGAACGGCTCAACGACTTTGCCATCCTTTGGACCGAAATGAACAACACCGCCCACGGTGCCGAGGGCACAGGCAAGGACACGGGCAAGACGCGCATGATGCTCAATGCCTCGCGCATAGCCCTCGACCCCACCATGCGCATCACGGCACCCCTCACCCTGGGCGCTGAAATCGACGGGCTGAACATGATGGACTTCGACGGATTCCTTGACGACCAGCACATCAAGGCGGTTTATTCTCTCTCCGACGTGGAGACCGATGAGGCCGTCATCATGGAGAGCGAGCGATACTTCACCAACAGCTTCACCCACGAGGTGGACTACACCAGCACGGCGCTGCTCGGAGGCAGTTCGCTGCCCGTCGGCATCACCGTGTTCAACACCGGCACGTCGCCCATACGCCACGTCACGGCACACATCAACGAGCAGGCTTATTCCATCGACGACTCCTATGTGCAGCCTCTGCAGCGCCGCACGTTCGTGCTCGACTATCCCATTACCGACAGCTTCGATGGCTACATCTCGACGAAGGTTGATGTGGAATACGACAACGTGTTCCGTGCCCAGACTCATGTCCGCCGCAAGAGTCTCAGCCTGACACGTCAGGAAAAGGCCTCAAACAAGCTGCACGTCTCTATGGAGAACATCGAGATGCGACTCATTGGGCAGGCCATAGAAGAAGGCAGCAATATGTTCGCCGTTGAGCTGATCGACCATTCCACCAGAGGCATGAACGCTGATTGCGAGGTGCACGTGGGAGCCTATGCCCATCCGGCCTATCCCGTGCCCGTAGCCGACGATGCGGTGACCGTGGTCAAGGCTTCTCAGTTCCACGACTTCGGAGGCGTGCGCAAGGCCTATGCCACCATCAAGGTGGGCGGAGTGGCCGAGACAGCCGAGGCTTATCTCGTGGCCCATGTCTACAACACGAAGCTTGAGGGTACGGGCAACTCGCCGCTGGTGACCAACATGAGCTATAGCGACAACGTGCACTGCGTGGAGCTGCAGCCCAGCAACGACCCCACCGCCATCAACCCCAAGCGCTTCAGCGAGAAGAAAGCCCTGCTGGGCATCACCATCACCGAAGAGGAAGACGGCGTGCTCATTAGCGGCCTGCCCACCGGCACAGACAAGAGCGGCAAGGATTATCGCATCAGAGTGTTTGCTTCCAGCGGTGCCGTGGTCTATAGTAAGCCTTCCAGCACCGGGAGCATCTTCGTTCCGCTGAAGAACCACGATGTCTATATGCTCAGCACCGGTAAGGACATTCTGAAATTCAGGTTCTGACCTTCTGCATAAATACAGTTTTTTTGAACACTAACGACGTAGAAATATGAAATCAATGAAGAAGATGTTGGCCACGTGTGCCCTCTTGGTCATGAGCTGTCTGCAAGGCATGGCCTACACGCAGGTAGAGCGTATTGACGGTCCTACATGGTATGAGGCACGCAGCACGGGCAGTTCATTCCAGGGCGAAGGCACCAAGACGAGTCCCTACAAGCTCGCTTCGGCTGCCGACCTTGCCAAGCTGTCCTATATAGTAAATAAGGAAAATAACGAGTTTGAGGGAAAGTATTTCGCCTTGGAAGCCGATATCGACCTGGGCCAGGAGATTACGGTGGAGGGAGAGTCGCAGAAGCTCAATTGGGTGCCCATAGGCCAGTTGGGCGCAGCTCCCTTCAAGGGGACGTTTCTCGGTAAGGGACACGTCATTAAGGGGCTGACCATCCGCGTGAGCGTTGCAGAGTACGGCGAGGGAGCCTTCGGCCTTTTTGGCTGGATGGAGGGCAACGTCGAAGGCGTCACCCTGCAAAATGTCAACATCAGCGGCAGCAGCTCTGCGGGCACCATGATGGGCGGAATCCTTGGATGTAAGAACCAAAGTGGTATGGTCACTATCAAAGACTGCAAGGTGGACAATGCCGTGATTGGTGGAGGCCGGTTGGGCTATGCTGGCGGTATTGCCGGATGGGTCCGTGGCTGCACGTTTGTCGGCTGTGTGGCGAAGGTCACTCTGAAGGGCAACTATTGTGGAGGCATCGTGGGAATGATGGACAATGCTATAGGACTCAGCGAAGCAGGCTTAACCACCACTATGGAAGACTGTCACAGCGTTGTGGATATACAGATGGAGCCAGAGTCTTTCAGCTATAATCCCTTTATAGCAGGCGGTTTGTGCGGACATTGCAAATTTGCTGCGAAGGAAGTGGCGAGCAACTGTTCCTCTTCGGGCCACATCACTTCTACCGACTTCCAGGCGGCTTCTGTCTATATGGGCGGTCTTTTCGGCATTACCAGTAGTGGAATCGTAGAGCGCTGTGTCAGCGCCGTTTGCATAGAGAAAGGTAAGGTGGAAGGCGGTCTCATAGCGATGGCAAGTCACCCTCTCACCATGAGCGATTGCTTTGCCAGCGGCAACATACACATCACTCAAGATTGCACCGAAGTGGGAGGTCTCATAGGCGACTTGAGAGACCAGGGCAACAACCTCTGTGATACCTATTTCACCAACTGCTGGTTTGCCGGAACATTCAGTGGGACTGAAAACATCAACCCTGGTTCCATGAAATATGGAAGCGTGGTGGGCTTGTGCCAGCCCGACCAGGGGCTCAACGAGAACGATGCGTTCAACGATGTGATTGTTGACAAGAACATGTGCAACCTGCCCGCCACGTCGTCGGGCGAACTGGAAGGCATTGAGTGGAAAGCCACCAAAGACCTTGTCAGCGACCAGGAAGGCTATGAATATTGCTACACACTGCCCCGCGAAAGCATGTTGCTCTATGCCAGCGAGCACGACGGCAAGGAGGTGAGCTTCAAGGACAATTACATCCTGGCATCAGTGCCCTTCCATGTGACTGAGGGCAAGAAGAGCATCGCCTATTCCGTGCACTACATCACTACGCCCTTCTCGCTGGCTCCGCTGGTGAGCAATGCCACCAACCACGAGCTGGCCACCTATACGCTGCCGCCAAGCCTGTCGAACGTGGTCTACGACGAGAACGACAACACCTTGGTCTATCCCATTGACCCGGGCGAGGCCGATCTCACCGTGAGCTGCTGCGGACTGACGCGCAAGATTCATCTCAACATTGCGTATGGTCAGGAGTGGAACGACAACGAGGTGTCCGAGATTCTGGCGGGCGACGGAACCCAGGACACTCCCTACATGATTCAGAATGCGTCGCAGCTGCTCACGGCCATCGCCGATACCGACCGCAACCGCGAGGGAGTCTATTTCAAGCTGGCCAACGACATTTTCCTCAATATCCATCTCATGCAGACCGACGAGACACCACGCAGTGATGCCCGCCAGTGGACGGAGACGGCTGAGTGGAATGCCATCCTCGATGGTGGCGGACATACCATCTACGGACTGTACGGACGCCGGGGCTTGTTCCACATGCTCTATGGCCACATCTCCGACTTGGCCATCGTTGACTCCTATGTCAAGAGTATGATATATCTGACTACTAATAGCTATGGCGGGCTTTTCTGTGGCAAGATTTACGGCGCGGCTACCATCAAGCGTTGTCTGGCCCATGGCTACGTGTATTCCTTTACAGCGGGTGGTCTCGTTGGTGCCAACAGCGGCAATCAGGCTATCATTGAGGACTGCTTCAGCTGCGTCCATGTGGACAGCTATGCCACGGAAGGTATCTCCTCTTCTTCTTCCGGTGGCGGCATCATGGGCGGCGTGGCCGGCACCATTCGTCGCTGCGTCAGCACCAGCATCGTCAAGAACTTTGGCAATCCTAAGGGCATTGGCAGTGCTGCCCATAGCGAGTGGCCCACGTGCTACTACGACCTGCAGATGATGAACGACGCTCCTATGTGGTCTCAGCGAGATCGTGGCGACTGCTCCAACACAACGGAGATGACCCAAGGTGACCTGTTCAGCGATGTTCCCGCCTGGCAACACGAGAAAGGCCGTTACCCCATGCTCCGACAGTTTGCCAACACGCCCTACGGCGACATCCTTTCCATGCCCGTCTTCTTCGCTGAGGACGACTATGCCGGCAAGGTGAGCCAGATATTTGAGTTCCCCACGGAGAACGTCACGTGGACGGCCGCTGGCGGGGATACCTATGTAGATGTTGTCAACGAGTGCGGAGCTGCCTCGCCCATGAGCGCAACGCCCAGCAAACAATATGAGTACATCTATGCAACCAACAACACCGTGCGCAGCGAGTGCACCAGGGCACTGCGCATCATAGCCATCAACACGCTTCCCGATGGTGTAGTGGGCATCCAGTTCAAGGACCCCAAGTGCAAGCAGTCGTGGCTCGAGGTGTTCAAGTCGAGCGTTGGCGAGGTCACTTTGCGCAATGCCGCCACGGCCTCAGTGGCCAACTTCCGCAGCTTCCGCACCAAGGCCAAGGAGGCGGGCGTGGAGTTCTTCCCCGAAATGCGTTTCTTCGCCGCCATCACTACGCTCAGCGAGGGCATGATTTCGGGCATTGACCAGCTCAGCGAAGTGCAGCTGCCCAAACAGCTGAAGACCATCAATGCCCGCGCCTTCAACGGCTGCTCGGCCCTGGCGTCGATAGAACTGCCGGCCACGCTGGGACGCGTGGCCCCGGGAGCACTCGACGGCAGCTCGCTCCGTGAAATCACCGTCAATCCCCACAACGAGGTGTTCGAGGTGCGCAGCAACGCCCTCTTCACCCAGGGCACTGCCGACCTGGTGGGCTATCCTCCCGGCCGTGGCGAGAGCGAAGTGACCATCAGCGGCCCCATCGGCGAAATCTATAGCCATGCCTTCTATCGCATACCACAGCTCGAGGCGGTCTATATTGACAATCCCAAGCCTGACGGCACTGCCGCCATGCTCAGCGACGAGGAATGCTTCGTGCATGAAGACGAGGAAAACGGCGGCATGATTGACGTCTACATCAACGACGGCACCTACGACGACACCTACACCGAGAGCAACGGCGGACTCTACGACGGCGTGCTCATGAAGGAATACATCAGCCAGCCCCTCTGGCGCAGCTATGCACAGACGGGCCACCTGCACCGCTACTTCCCCCTGCAGGTGACCGCCGCCAAGTGGGCCACGCTCTACATTGGATTCTCCACCCAGCTGCCCAAGGGACTCAAGGCCTACCGCGTGCACAAGACCAGCGACTATCAGTTTGACGAAACCACCACCAGCGTGGAGCTGAAGCGCATGAACAACCTGCTCCACTACACCACGCCCGTGATTATCCATGCCGAAAAGCCCGGTGTCTATAAGCTCGTGCCCTATGAGGGCAGTGTGCCCGAAGCGCTGAAGTATGAAAACTGGCTGCAAGGCACCGCCATTGGAGCCGACGGACGTGGAGGCTACAGCTACGGGCTGAGCACCTCGGGGCAGAGCACCAGCAATAGGGGCAGCATCCTCACGCTGGGCTACAACAGCCAGGGCACGCTGGGATTCTACTACTACAACAACCCCAGCGAGTGGATTCCGCCCTACAAGGCCTATCTGCCCTATAATGGCAACATGGACTCATCGGCCTCGGCCTTCACTATCTACGTCAACGACGAGATGGACGACGACTTGACCGACGGCATCAGCAACGTGCGCAGCCATGGCACCGACGGTCATCAGGTCTACGACTTGCAGGGCCGCCGCATGAACTTCAATCCACGCAACCCGGGAGACCGGCAGCTGCCGGCTGGCATTTATATCATCGACGGCCGGAAGGTGGTTGTGAAGTAGCCGCCTTGGCATCAGCACCACCGCAGGATGATAATGACAGACTCCACCCCTGCCACCTCCCCTTGAAGGGATGGGCGGGGGTGGGGCCTGTCATTATTAATTATTTAAGTTTCGCATATTAATAACTTCGTTGGAGTTATGGAGTCGTGGGAACGTGGGCGCGAGATATGCTTCAAGCGCTCGACTCTATTCTCGAGCCACGTGCCTTCGTACCTTCGTACCCACGAGAACTCTACGAGAACTCTGTTGTCGGGAGCAAATCGGGCATACTTTATTTGGCAGTTCGGGAATAAATGCCTATTTTTGCAGAAATGAAGCGGAGGAGCTTGAGAATCGGCAGTCAGCCTATTCTCGATGTTTGTATTTCAATTTTTCATCTATCTATGAGCGATTCCAACAAGACACCGCACGAGTGGGAGCGGTTTTATCTAAAAGATGTGTCGTTTGTCAATCTGATGACGCGGCGCATCTTTAACGTGCTGATTGTGGCCAACCCCTATGACGCCTTCATGCTGGAGGACGACGGGCGAGTGGACGAGAAGATTTTCGACGAGTATATGGAGCTGGGGCTGCGCTATCCGCCCACGTTCACCCAGGTGAGCACCACCGAGGAGGCCTTCGAGGCGCTGAAGACCACCGACATCGACCTCGTCATCTGCATGCCCGGCAATGCTGACAACGACGCCTTTGCCGTGGCACGCGACGTGAAGGCCGCCTTCCCCAAGATGCCCTGCGTGGTGCTCACGCCCTTCAGCCATGGCATCACGCGGCGCATGCAGGATGAAGACATGTCGATATTCGACTACGTGTTCTGCTGGTTGGGCAACACCAACATCATCCTCTCGATCATCAAGCTCATTGAGGACAAGATGAACATTGAGCACGACATCCGCGAGGCGGGCGTGCAGATGATTCTGCTCGTGGAGGACAATATTCGCTTCTACAGCAGCATCCTGCCGAGCCTCTACAACTACATACTGATACAGAGCAAGCGCTTCTCTACCGAGGCCCTGAACCCCCACGCCGCAGCACAACGCAAGCGCGGACGCCCCAAAGTGGTGCTCGCGCGCAGCTACGAGGAGGCCATGGAGTACTACACCCGCTGGGCGGGCAACACGCTGGGCGTGATCAGCGACACGCGCTTCCCCCTCTCGGCAGGCAGCGACGCCACCAACCCCTCGCTGGAGCGGCGCGGCGTGGAGAGCGACCCCGAGGCCGGACTGAAGCTACTGCGTGCCATCCGTGAGCGCGACGAGTTCGTGCCGCTCATCCTGCAGAGCTCCGAAACGGCCAACCGCGCCAAGGCTGAGGCCGAGGGGTTCAGGTTCATTGACAAGAACTCCAAGACCATGAATCTGGACCTGCGCCACGTGATGGAGGAGCACATGGGCTTCGGCGACTTCATCTTCCGCGACCCGAAGACCCACGAGGAGGTGGCACGCGTGAGCACACTGAAGGAGCTGCAGGACAACATCTTCAAGATTCCCAACGACTCGATGCACTATCACGTGTCGCGCAACCACATGAGCCGCTGGCTCTGCGCCAGGGCCATCTTCCCCGTGTCGGCATTCCTGAAGGACGTCACGTGGCATAAGCTGCAGGATGTGGATGCCCACCGCCAGATCATCTTCGATGCCATCGTGCAGTATCGGCGCATGAAGAACATTGGCATCGTGGCCGTCTTCGACCGCGGTAAGTTCGACCGCTACGCCCATTTCGCCCGCATCGGCGAGGGCTCCCTGGGCGGCAAGGGGCGCGGACTGGCCTTCCTCGACAATATCATCAAGCGCCACCCGGAGTTCAACCGCTTCGAAGGCGTGGAGGTGAGCATACCCAAGACGGTGGTGCTCTGCACCGATGTGTTCGACGAGTTCATGGAGGCCAACAACCTCTATCCCATTGCCCTGAGTGATGCCTCGGACGAGGAGATACTGAAGCACTTCCTGCGCGCCCAGCTCCCCGATGCCTACATAGCCGACTTCTTCACCTTCTTCGAGGCCACCAACTCGCCCATCGCCATACGCTCCTCCAGTCTGCTTGAGGATAGCCACTATCAGCCCTTTGCCGGCATCTACAGCACCTACATGATTCCCCATCTCGACGACAAGTACGAGATGCTGCGCATGCTGGCCTGCGCCATCAAGGCCGTCTATGCTTCGGTCTACTATAAAGACTCCAAGGCCTATATGACGGCCACCAGCAACGTGATCGACCAGGAGAAGATGGCCGTCATCCTGCAGGAGGTGGTGGGCAAGCAGCATGGCGACCGCTTCTATCCCAACATGAGCGGCGTGCTGCGCTCGCTCAACTACTATCCCATTGGCGACGAAACGGCCGAGGAAGGCATTGCCAGCCTGGCCCTCGGACTGGGAAAATACATCGTCGATGGCGGGCAGACGCTGCGCGTCTCGCCCTATCATCCCCACCAGGTGTTGCAGACCAGCGAGATGGAGACGGCCTTGCGCGAAACTCAGACGCGCTTCTATGCGCTCGACATGAAACATGTGGGCGACGACTTCCAGGTGGACGATGGCTTCAACATACTGAAACTGAAGGTGAAGGAGGCCGACAAGGATGGCGCGCTGCACTACATCGCTTCCACCTACGACCCCTACGACCAGGTGATTCGCGACGGGCTCTACGAGGGCGGGCGGAAAATCATTTCGTTTGCCGGAGTGCTGCAGCAGGGCGTGTTCCCGCTGCCCGAGATTCTGCAGATGTCGATGAAATATGGGCAGGAGAGCATGAAGCGCCCCGTGGAGATAGAGTTTGCATGCAACGTGGAGCCCGACAAGACCGGAGAGTTCTATCTGCTGCAGATAAGACCCATCGTAGACAGCAAGCAGATGCTCGAGGAGGACGTGGCCGCCATTGCCGACGAGCGGTGCCTGCTGCGCTCGCACAATTCGCTGGGACATGGCATCTCCGAGGACGTGACCGACGTGGTGTATGTGAAGACCGACGACAACTTCACTGCCGCCAACAACCCCACGATTGCCGACCACATAGAGCGCATGAACCGCAAGTTCCTCGACGAGGGCAAGAACTACGTGCTCGTGGGCCCCGGCCGATGGGGCTCGAGCGACTATTGGCTGGGCATACCCGTGAAGTGGCCCCACATATCGGCTGCCCGCGTCATCGTGGAGTCGGGGCTCAAGAACTATCGCATCGACCCGAGCCAAGGCACCCACTTCTTCCAGAACCTCACGTCATTCGGCGTGGGCTATTTCACCATCAACACGTTCAATGACGACGGACTCTTCCGCAAGGAACTGCTCGACAGCATGGAAGCCGTCGAGGAGACCGAGTACGTGCGTCACGTGCGCTTCGACCATCCGCTGAAAATCCTCATGGACGGTAAGAAGCAGGAGGGCGTGGTGCTGCTGCCCGAAGAATAGCAGACAATCAACAACCTAACATATCAAGACGCATTCATATGATGAACCTAAATCTCACTTCTCAGATAACCATGCCTGAGCACGCGCTGCGCAGGCAGGTGATTGAGCTTTGCCGCAAGGTGAACAAGCCGTTGCTGAAGCTCTCAACGAAAGACTATGTGGACAATGGACTGGGCCACCTGGTGGAGCAATTCAGCGGACAGGCCGGACTCGTGAACATCGAGGTGTTCAACGAGCTGCAGCACACCATCACCGGTTGGCCAGGCGGCAAGCCGAATGTTGACGACAGCAACCGCCCGGAGCGTGCCTGGCCCTTCCCCAAGCGCGTCATCGTGTTCTCGCCCCATCCCGACGACGACGTCATCTCCATGGGAGGCACCATTCGCCGGCTCATACAGCAGGGCAACGAGGTGCACGTGGCCTACGAGACGTCGGGCAACATTGCCGTGGGCGACGAGGAGGTGGAGCGCTACATGCACTTTGTCAATGGCTTCAACCAGCTCTTTGCTGCCGGAGCCGACGAGGTGATTTGCCGCAAGTATGGCGAGATAAAAGCCTTTCTGAAGAGCAAGCAGGCGGGCGACACCGACAGCCGCGACATCCTCACCGTGAAGGCTCTCATCCGGCGTGGAGAAGCCCGCTCGGCCTGCGCCTACAACGGCATCGACAAGCAGCACATCCACTTCCTCGACCTGCCCTTCTATGAGTCGGGCCGCATAGAGAAACTGCCCATGGAGGAGCGCGACGTGCGCATCGTGCAGCAACTCATTGCCCAGGTGCAGCCCCATCAGATATATGTGGCTGCCGACCTGGCCGACCCGCACGGCACCCACCGCAAATGCACCGACGCCGTGCTGGCTGCCATTGACGAGGAGCAGCAGGCGGGTGCCCGCTGGCTCGACGATTGCCGCGTGTGGATGTATCGCGGTGCCTGGGCCGAGTGGGACGTGGCCGACATCGAGATGTGCGTGCCCATGAGCCCCGAGGAACTGCGCGAGAAGCGCAACGCCATTCTGCGCCATCAGAGCCAGATGGAGAGTGCGCCCTTTATGGGCAACGACGAGCGCCTCTTCTGGCAGCGCGCCGAAGACCGCAACCGTGCCCTTGCCAAGTGCTACGACGATCTCGGTCTGGCTTGCTATGAAGCCATGGAGGCCTTCGTGGAATATCACTTCAAGAGATAGAGGCAGGGGAGCAGAAACGGAATCCCGTGGCGGAACTTACGATTTCGTTTTTCTTGCACCCACAGAAGAGCAAATCGTAGAAAAATGGGGGTAAAAATGGGGTAAGTGTAAGCGTTTCTCTTGATTTATGTCAAGAAAATGTCAGTTTTACACCAATAGAAGTCCCAATCTATTGCAAGTTACTGAAAACATTGTATCTTTGCAATGTGTTTTTCATAGTATTAGATTTAAGGTTAACAAGGTTGGTCTACGGCGGTAGACCATTTTTTTTGCCCTTAAGTCTGGTGAGGGCACCTTCTGGGATGCATGGAATGCATCCCTACGCGAAAGGACCAACTGCCATCCAGTGTGCGGATGACAATTGGTCCTTTCTTTTTGCGCTTATCGCGCTTGCGCTGTCAGCGTGGTGCTATTTGATCACCATCTTGCGGCCGTTCTGGATGTAGATGCCCTTCTGCGTGGGGTTCACCTTCACGCCCTGCAGGTTGTAGAATGTGCCGGCATTCTTGTCCTTGCTGATGGCGTTGATGCCAGTGGGATCGCCTTTCGTGATAGTGGTGTAGAGGAAAATGTCATAATAATTAGCGGCACTGTTGGGAGCAGCAGATGTGATAACCCAATTTGCCTCGGTATTGTCCATGACATTTTCTTCCTCATTAAGTGTGAAGACAATGTTGCCAATACCTTCCGTACCAAACGCGTTGAAATACATGTGATAGGGAGTGGTTCCCATGAGCACGTATCCTAAATACTGACCACTTGGGAAGCTTACTTTATTGCCTTCACGGGTGCCTTTAACCCAGGCCTCTGTTACTCCTTGGAAGGGGCCAAATCCCTGAATATAGACATCGTTTCCATCGAAAATGACTTTCATTGAAATGGTATACATTGTTTCTCCAAATTCAGGAGTCATATTACCGCTATCGTCTGCTACCAACTGGACTTCAACACCTTTGGCCGTCCAAACTTCACCTTCAAGTCCGGCAGGTGGAGTTACAAGTTCGCCTTCGAGTTCAATCGGTCCAACCTCTGGTGCGTTCTTCGAGAGCACCAGTCCATACCAGTAGCAATAGGTCTGATTGATGGCATTCGGAGAGGCGCTTTCCAGAATGGCTTCAACACTTGCGTTGAGGCTCAGCGTTCCTGCTACTGCATCATAGTCGAACACGATGTCAACGCCGGGCTCCTCGGCTGTTTGCGCGCCTGCCGGCTGACCCACCATATATTCAGGGCCATAATCGTCTTCTCCAACCTTCTGTCCGCAGGGGAAGG
This sequence comes from uncultured Prevotellaceae bacterium, assembly GCA_946622085.1. GTDB lineage: Bacteria > Bacteroidota > Bacteroidia > Bacteroidales > Bacteroidaceae > Prevotella. Next base: position 16,404 of record CAMOPD010000002.1, read on the forward strand.
TGGCGGTAGAGCCGCTGATGGTTCCTTTAATCCAGCTTTCGGGGAACCAATAGGCCAATCCCTGAATGTAGATGTCGCTGCCGTCGATGCATACATAGATGTTAGCCTCCGATGTGACGTCTGTCCATCCTGACTGTGTTCCTTTATACAAGCCACCGTCTGCAATGTACCATTGCTCTCCGGCATTGGGAGCCGTTACCAGTTCGTCGGCCTTGCGTGGAGCCTTGCGCATGGTGGTTGTGGCCTTGCGGTCGAGCGCTTTTACTTGCTGAGCCATCTTTGCCTGCACGGGCAGGGCTTTAGCCTTCGGCATGTTGACATTTCTCTGTGCAAACGCCACGACGGCAAAGAGCATCAGAGCGGAAATAAGAGTAAATTTTTTCATGCTTAATCCTTTCTTTTAAATGATTATTGTGTGATTTGGTTAAACTCTTGTTAATTAAACATAGTTTGTGCAAAGATATGAAAGTTTTTCTAATTTGCAAAAAAAAATGGAATAATGTTATTTTCCGCCTGCCTGTTTCTTACTTTTTGCACAGCCGAGGAGGCGTTTCCCTTTCCAATTGTTTTGTGAGATGCGGGCGGAGCAAAAACCGCCCTTTGGGTAGGCTGGGCATTTGCATGTGGGGCGTTTCTCTGCCTTACAGCCTTCGCTGCCTCCTGACCACATGGCCACGACACCTCATTATAAACCATGATTTTGTCAATAAAAAGTGCTTTTTTGTGAAAATATGTTGGAAGTTATCAATTATTTTTATATTTTTGTCATCGTTAAGAGCCAATTCATCAACTTTTAAAACATAATTAACATGAAAAAGTATTTAGCAGAAATGGTGGGCACCATGGTGCTCGTGCTCATGGGCTGCGGCGTGGCTGTCAGCCTGGGTTGTGATCCGGTAAACAACATTCCGGCAGTAGTAGGAACGGCCTTCGCCTTCGGTCTGGCCGTAGTAGCCATGGCTTATACCATCGGTGGCATTTCGGGTTGCCACATCAACCCCGCCATCACGCTGGGATGCTATCTCACAGGCCGCATCGATGCCAAGGACTGTGGCATGTATATGCTCTTCCAGTGCATCGGAGCCATCATCGGCTCTATTCTGCTCTGGCTCCTCACCAGCAATGTGGAGACGCTGAGCGGCACTGGTGCCAACGACCTGCAGCAGGGCGTGAGTGTGCTGGGTGGTCTGATTGCCGAAATCATCTTCACCTGCGTCTTCGTGCTCGTGGTGCTCGGTGCCACTGCCAAGACCAACGGTGCTACCAACAACTTTGCCGGTCTGGCCATCGGTCTGAGCCTGGTGCTGGTTCATCTGGTGTGCATCCGCTACACCGGCACGTCGGTTAACCCCGCCCGCTCCATCGGTCCGGCCCTCTTCCAGGGTGGAAGCGCTCTGGCCAACCTCTGGATCTTCATCGTGGGCCCGTTCATCGGCGCTGCCTGCGCTGCCTGCATCTGGAAGGCCATCGAACCGCAGAAATAATGAAGTAAGACAGCAACATCGGGCCTCATCTCCTGGGAGAAGTTACTGGGGGATGAGGCTCCTTTTTTTATGTAGTTATCATGTCCGACTCAAAGCATAAACTGACCACCAAGGAATATCTCGTTCCTTTTATTCTCATCACCTCGCTCTTCTTCCTCTGGGGTTTTGCCCGCGCCATACTGGACGTGCTCAACAAGCACTTCCAGAACGAACTGCACATCAGCATCACCCAGTCGTCGCTCATTCAGGTGACCACCTATCTGGGCTATTTCCTCATGGCCATCCCCGCCGGGCTCTTCATCAATCGCTATGGCTATCGTCGTGGCGTGGTGTTCGGGCTGCTGCTCTTTGGCATGGGTGCGCTGCTCTTCATCCCCGGGGCCGAGGCCGGCACGTTCTACGCCTTTCTTGGCGCCCTGTTCATCATCGGCTGTGGGCTCACATTCCTTGAGACGGCTGCCAACCCCTACGTCACCGAGCTGGGTCCCAAGCCCACCTCTACCAGCCGCCTGAACTTCTCGCAGTCGTTCAACGGGTTGGGCTGTCTTTTTGCCACCTTTGCCGTGGGGCAGTTTCTTTTCCGCGATTCTTCCGACAGTGGCAATGTGGCCGTGCCCTACGCCATTCTCGGGGTGCTCGTGCTCGTCATTGCCATGGTGTTTGCGCGCGTCAACCTGCCCGAAATCAAGCACGACGACGGACTGGAGGAGAAGGCCAAGTATGGGCGCGAACCGCTGCTCAAGATATGGCATCACCGCACGTTTGTCTACGGGTTGATGGCTCTGCTGGCCTATGAGGTGTCGGAGATTTCCATCAACAGCTACTTCATCAACTTCGTCACCGGACAGGGCTGGATGACCGACCGCACCGCCTCGATGGTGCTCACGGGCGCGCTGGCCTTCTTCATGGTGGGCCGCTTCGTGGGCAGCTGGATCATGCAGCGCATCGAGGCTGAGCGCATGCTGTTCATCTGCGGCGTGGGAGCCGTGGCCTGCACCATGACGGTGCTCATGAATATAGGCACCGTTTCACTTTGCGCCCTGCTGGGCATCTATCTGTTCGAGGCCATCATGTTCCCCACCATCTTCTCGCTTGCCGTGCGAGGGTTGGGCAGCCTCACCAAGAGCGCGTCCTCCATACTCATGATGACGCCTGTGGGCGGTTGCGGATTCCTGCTCATGAGCGTCGTGGCCGATGCCACCGACCTGGTGGTGCCCTTCATGATTCCGCTTCTGGGCTATATCGTCGTGGCACTCTTCGGCTTCGGCCTGGTGAACAGTTCCGACAAAGAGGCCAAACGCAAGGCGCAGTCATAGGCCCCCACCTTATTATATAATAAAGCATCGCAAGCTCTGAGGCTATTCGTGGTTCAAGGAGTTACAAGGAGTTCAAGGAGTTACAAGGTGTTCTGAGTTACCAGCTACGAATGACTCTGAACGCCGTGCAACTCCTTGAATCCATGTAACTCCTTGAACCCCTTGTTTGCATTACATAGAGAAAGTTGAGCAGTTTGGTGTGGGTTCGGCGCAAGAAGAGTGTTGGAATGTTTTTGGAAATGTAATGCTCTTATTGGTGTCTGTGGATAATGATTCGCTCAATAGTTCATCTCCGTCCATGAGCCCGTTTGAGAAGACTGCCGCACATCCGCTGGATGCTGCCTTCAGAATGACGGTTCTCTTTTTGTGAATTTTCTTTACAAAACGGAAGGACAGCCGTACCTGCTCGACCAGTAAGCACGCCACTCACGATGAGTAAGTGGCGTGCTTACGAGGCGTGAGTGGCGTGCTTACTACCCGTAAGTGGCGTTCTTACTCCCCTATACTGATTTTCAGCTCTTTACGGAGTCGTTATGCGAGGGCGCAAAAAGTTGTGAATTATTTTTACAAAATGGCGAGCGTTTTCGTCGGGCTGTTCAGAATGCTCATGTAGGGACGCGCCTACGATCGAAGAGAATTGCCGGAACGCTTGTGTTGCATCATGAAGCATGTTTAGCTGAAACCCTTATGATTGGTGCCTGGTGAAACGACCTGACGGTCTTGCTGCCTGGCCGTCATGCAAGCCCCCCTCTGAGGAGTCTTTCTCAAAGCATCTCGTTTAATATGATTCACAATAGATGTTATTGTTTTCCCTGGACACTTTGACGGCTTCCATTGGTTCGTCCGAAGGATGGAAAAGCCCCCTGAAAGGGCTTGAAAAGTGGATAAATGTAGGTTTTACACCTCTATATTTCGTCCACTCTTTTGCTTTTTGCCGATTTTGCTATAAGGCTGATAATCAGGCGAGTACAGATTTTCTGCCTTTCAAGGAATCCACTTTTTCTGTTTTCTGCCAGACAAAGAGTGTTTTTTTCTTTTATCTTTGCAATCGGAACCCATTCTGCCGTGAAAACATCTTGAAAAACCATATACATTATTAAATAACTAAAAACCAAAGTATGAAAAAAAGCAGGTTACTCATGTTGCTATTGTCGCTCGTGGTGGCAGTGGCATCGCGTGCCCAAAGCATCTCGGGCACGGTGACAGACGAACTGGGCGAACCGATTATCGGGGCTTCGGTTGTTGAGAAAGCAAACTCAAAGAACGGAGCGATTACCGATTTCAATGGCCAGTTCAGCATCAACGTGGCTGCGGGCACGCCCGTAGTCATCAGCTACATCGGCTATGTTTCTCAGGAACTGGCCGCCCGCGACGGCATGACCGTCACGTTGAAGGAAGACGCTCAGACGCTGAGCGACGTGGTGGTCATTGGCTACGGCGTTCAGAAGAAGAGTGTGGTGACGGCCTCCATTGCCAAGGTGAGCTCCGACGACCTGGACGGCAAGACCCGTCTGCGTGCCGAGGATGCCCTGAAGGGCATGGCAGCGGGCGTGAACGTCACGTCGGCCTCGGGCCAGCCGGGAGCCAAGTCGATGATTCGCGTGCGCGGTATCGGCACCATCAACGACTCCAATCCTCTCTACATCATCGACGGCATGCCCACCGACCAGGACGGTATGGAGAGCGTCAACCCCAACGACATCGAGTCTATTGAGGTGCTCAAGGATGCTGCTTCGGGAGCCATCTACGGAGCCCGTGCCGCCAACGGTGTGATTCTTGTCACCACCAAGAAGGGCAAGATGGGCAAGGCCTCCATCAACTACAACTTCTCCTATGGCTGGCAGTCGGCCTGGAAGAAGCGCGACGTGACCGGTGCCACCGACTATGCCATACTGCAGAACGAGCGCCGCGTGCAGAACGGCCTGGCCCCGCTCTATGCCGACCCCTATCATCTGGTCGACGCCAACGGCGATGCCATCAAGGGATTTGGCACCAACTGGCAGGAGCTGCTCTTCAACGACAATGCCCCCATTCAGCAGCACGACCTGAGCATCAGCGGTGCCTCAGAGAAGCTGAACTACTATCTTTCGCTCGGCTATTTCGACCAGGAAGGAATCGTGGGCGGCAACTACGGACAGTCTAACTATGACCGTCTGACCATCCGCTCGAACAACCAGTACAATCTGTTTGACGCCTCGAAGGAGCGCAACTTCCTGAACAAGCTCGACATCGGGGCCAACATCTCCTATATGCGCGTGCACAGCACGGGCATCGATGCCAACTCCACCTGGGGCTCACCCCTCGGCTCGGCACTCTATCTGGCCCCCACGCTGCCCGTCACGCTGAAGGGCGGCTATGACGCCGACGGCAGGGCCAACATCGGCCAGCGCATGATCGACCAATATGCGGCCTACGAGCTCTTCACCGATGCCAACGGCAACCCCTACACTATTCCCAACTTCATTGGCAGCTATCAGGAGCAGAACAACCCCATGGCCATGATGATGCTCAACCCCACCAAGGGCTGGAGCCACAAGTTCATGCCCAAGTTCTCTATCGACCTGCAGCTGTGGGACCAGCTGAAATATCACTTCACCTACAGCGCCGAGCTCTCGTTCTGGGGCAACGAAGGAGCCACGCTGCAGAAGTACTACCTCTCGGGCAACAACAATGCCGACCACACCCAGGCCTCGGCCTACAAGGGCAACAACACCACGTGGCAGATAGAAAACACGCTGACCTACGACAAGCAGTTCGGCCGTCACACCATCGGCGTGGTGCTCGGACAGAGTGCCCTGAAGTTCAAGGGCGACGAACTGGGCGGCTCTCACTGGTATCTGGTGAACACCGACAAGCCCTCCATCAACTACACCACGGGCGGCGACATTGAATTCTCTTACGACGGCGACGGCAAGATGACCGGTGCCAAGAGCCTCGTGGGAGTCTATGGCGGACCCTACGTGGAGCATCGGCTCTCGTCGCTCTTCGCCCGTCTGAGCTACAACTACGACGAGCGCTACATGCTGCAGGCCACCATCCGCCGCGACGGCAGCAGCCGCTTCGGTTCCAACAATAAGTATGGCACGTTCCCGTCGTTCTCCTTGGGATGGAACGTGATGAACGAGAAATTCATGGAGCAGACCCGCGACTGGCTCACCAACCTGAAGGTGCGCGCCAGCTGGGGAAAGAACGGTAACGACAATATCGGCGACTTTGCCTATACCACGCTGACCGCACTCGGAGCCAGCAGCAACTACTACTTCGGACAGTCGGCCGCCATGGTGTATGGCTCAAAGGCCAACCGGCTGGCCAACGAAGACCTGAAGTGGGAGGAAAGCGAGCAGACCGACCTGGGACTGGACTTCGGCTTCTGGAACAACCAGCTCACCTTCAGCGTGGACTACTACATCAAGAAGACCAACGGCATGATTATCGAGATGCCCATCCCGAGCTACGTGGGTGAGGCCCGCCCGCTGGCCAATGTCGGCGACATGGAGAACAGCGGCTGGGAGTTTGAACTGGGCTACAAGTGGAACATCGCCGACGCCCACTTCGCCGTGAAGGGCAACGCCTCCTACCTGAAGAACAAGCTGAAGAACCTGGGCAACGACACGGGATTCCTGAACTACGGCATCTCGCAGTTCAGCGACGGCGGCACACGCGCCGAGAACGGTCAGCCCTTCCCCTTCTTCTATGGCTACAAGACCGACGGCATCTTGCAGAATCAGGCTGAGGCCGATGCCTACAACTCAAAATATGGCACGTCGTCGAAGCCCGGCGACTTCCGCTTCGTCGACACCAACGGCGACAACACCATCACCAGCGACGACCGCACCAACATCGGCAACGGAGTGCCCGACTGGACCTTCGGACTGAACCTGGATGCCGAGTGGAAAGGCTTCGACCTGAGCCTCTTCTTCCAGGGAGTGAGCGGAGCCGACGTGTTCGACGCCACCTATCGCCAGGACATCGCCTCGGGCAACTATCCCACCTGGGTGCTCAACCGCTGGACCGGCGAGGGAACCTCCAACACCGTGCCCACGCTGGGCGACTCGAAAAACTGGGTGGTCAGCGATATGTATATACAAGACGGCAGCTACCTGCGCCTGAAGAATGTCACGCTGGGCTACACGCTGCCCCACAACCTGACCAACCGCATCGGCATCAGCCGCCTGCGCATCTTCGGCAGGGCTGAAAACCTTCTCACGTGGACCAAGTATTGGGGCTTCGACCCGGAAATAGGTTCCGGCTCCACCAGTCTCGGTGTCGACTATGGCGTCTATCCGCAGGCCCGTACCTACACCATTGGATTCAACATTTCACTTTAATCACAGACATCAGTAATTAGAAATCTATCATTATGATTACCAAGAAATATAACATCATGCGCAGCCTCTGTGTCAGCTGTCTTCTCTGTGCGCTCTGTGCTGCCTGCAGCGACGACTTCCTTGAGGTGAAGAATCCCACTGGCGAACCTCTCGAGGAATACTACACCACCGAAGAGACACTCAACGAGGCCCTCACCTCGGCCTATGCTCCCCTGCACTGGCCCGACTGGGACAATGCCGCCTACAACGACCTGACCATCGACGGCGAAATCATGGGCGACGACTTCTGGGTGGGCGGATCCGACAATACCGACAACCAGCACTGGCACCGGCTGTTCAACTTCGCCGGCGACGGCAACAACACGCTGGGCACCCTCTGGGGCGACTTCTACAGCGGCATCAAGCGCTGCAACGACGCCATCAAGTATGCCGGCTGGAAAAACAACGCCAGCGCCGCCTTCTGCCGCTCCATGGAGATGCAGGCCCGTCTGCTGCGCGTCTACTATTACAACATCCTGTGGCACTACTATGGCAACGTGCCTTTCTATCTGGAGAACCTCTCGCTGCCCTACACGGCCCCGCAGCTCTCGGCCGACGAGATATACAATCAGCTGCTGCCCGAACTGGAAGACATCATCGCCTCCAACGTGCTCCCCATGCGCTGGGAGACTGCCGAGAGCGGCCGCGTGAGCCAGGCCTTCGCCTACATGCTCTACGCCGAGATGGTGATGTATCAGAACGATACGGCCCGCTATCCCCAGGCTCTCAGCTACATGAAGCAAATCATTGCTGACTCGAACTACTCGCTCAACCCCAGCTTCAGCAATCTCTGGAAGGAGAGTGGCGAGTGGTGCTCGGAGAGCATCTTCGAAATCAACTACAACGACGACCAGGCTCAGCGCGACTGGGGCAACGCTGCCATCAATGCCGGCGGCACCGTGTTCCCCACGCTCTGCTCGCCCAACGGCTGGGGCGGCGGCGAAGGCTGGGACGGCGGCAACGACGGCTGGGGCTTCCTGCCCATGAAGGTGGAGACCTACAATATGTACGACGAGAGCGACCTGCGCCGCGACGTCACCTGCTGGGACCTGCGTGGCTACAGCTACACCGAGCGCTATCAGGACACCCACATCTGGCATGGCAAGTATCGCCCGCAGTCGGACAACAACAAGGACTGCCCCACGTCGAAGAACCTGAACTACAACAACAACAAGCGCATCTATCGCTACGCCGAGACGCTGCTCAATGCAGCCGAGCTGCTGCTCCAGACGGGGGGCAGTGCGGCCGAAGCCACGGGCTACGTGAACGAAGTGCGCGCACGTGCCGGCCTGGGCGCACTCAACAACGTGACTATCGACGACATCTTCACCGAGCGCCACCTGGAGTTCTGCGGCGAAGGCAAGCGCTACTTCGACCTCGTGCGTGCCGAGGGCATACCCGGGGCAACACAGAAAGCCTCTACAGTACTTGTTCCCGACAACTACGGCTATCGCACCAACTCATGGACACCCAGCAAGAAGCACATACCGCTGGCTCAGAGTGAGCTCGATGCCGACCCAACGTTGAAGCAAAACAATTATTAAAATCCCCCCCTCATCACTTTAACACATTAATATTATATATATATGAAAAAGCTATTTCAATATATTGGCTGCGCGCTGCTTGCCGGACTGGCCTTTACGGCCTGCTCGCCCGAGAGCTTCGATGGCGCAGACCAGACGAAGATACCAACCGTTGCCGGTCAGGACTTCACCATGGAAGTAGATCAGGAAGTCAACCAGGTGAGCGTCAGCTATCCTGAGACGGCAGGAGTCTATCCCATCTGGATATTCAATGGTGCCACCTATTCCACGCTGAACAAGGCTGGCTGGGCCAACACCAACGCCGGCACGTATACGGTGGAAATGAAACTGGCCAACCGCCATGGCGTCAGCCAGGGAACACTGAAGAAGACCTTCACCTTCAACGAGACGAAGGTCAACTATACCAGCCTGCTCAACCGCATTGCCGGCAAGGAGTGGCGCATCGACAGCGCCGAGCCTGCCCACATGGCCTGTGGCCCCTATGGCGGCGACGGCACGGGGTGGTGGAGTGCTGCTCCCAATGAGAAGAAAGACTTCGGCGTCTACGACGACCGCATCTCCTTTGTGGCCGAGAGTACGGTGGGCGGAGCGTTCACCTATAATCCCGGCGACGACGGCAACACCTATATTAATATAGGCTGCTCGCTCTGGGACAACGGCGGTGCCACAGCCGACTTCGACATGGCCAACCAGACGCAGACGTCCTCGTTCGAATTCAAGCGCGGACAGTGGACCGACAGCGAGGGCCAGGTTGTCGATGTGGACTATCTGGTGCTGGCTCCCAACACGTTCTTCCCCTACATCAGCAGCGACGACCAGTATCAGTCTCCCCGCTTCCGCATCGAGACGCTCACGGCCACCAAGATGGTGCTCGTATACGAGAAGCCCGACCAGAGCATCTCCTGGCGATTCATCTTCACCAGCAAGGAAGGCGAGAAGGCCTTCGAGGGATTTGATGCCAACAGTCAGTTCAACCTGTGGAAGGGCATCACGCCCACCATGTCGTTCCACTTCCAGCCCGGATGGGCCGACGTGCGCACCGGCGAGATGGAAGGCTCGTTCACGGCTGGCGACAACGACTATACCGTCAGCGTGCCCGATGCGTGCAACGATCGCTGGCAGGCACAGATGCACTTCCACACCAACCTCACCACCTCGGCTGCCAACCACTACGACTTCTCGTGCATACTCAATGCCGACCGCGACATCGACGGCGTGACGCTGAAGCTCACGCAGGAAGACGATGCAGAGGCCATGATTGACGTGGCCGACATCAGCCTCAAGGCCGGAGAAGACTTCGTGTTCTGGAAGAGCGACCTCGAGGGCATCGACCTCAATCAGGTGAAACTCGTCTTCGACTTCGGACATGCCTCTGAGCCCACCACCGTCAACGTGCGCAACATCGTGCTGAAGGATCATGCCAACGACGATGGCACCGTGCTCCCCTCCGACGGCGATGACACGCCGGCCGTTTCGTGGGTGGCAGTGGATTCTCCCGACAACCTGGGAGCCGAGTTCAACAAGATAGGAACCATGCAGTTCTGGTGGGCCGATGCCGGCTGGGGACAGATTGGCGACCCGCAATTCTCTTATAGCAACGGCGTCTACACCATCACCGCCACCGAAAACGGCGGCAGCGAGTGGCAGGCACAAAACTCCATCCACAACGCCACGGTGAACATCGAGGCCGGACAGCTCTATGACATCCGTGCCAAGATTGAAGCCAGCGACGCACTGGGACGCTACACGTTCAAGATATGCGACGAGGGCGACGACGAAAATACGCTGGTCTACAATGGCCAGCTGACGCTGGAGCCGGGCGAGAACTACGTGGAGTTCATCGGCGTGAAGGCCCAGAAGAACGGTGCCGACACAGGCTTTGAGAAGGCCAAGCTCTTCATCGACCTCGGCGGTGCTCCCGTGGGCTTCGAGCTCTCCCTGAGCGACATCATCATCCAGAAGCACAGCGAAGGCGGTGCTGGCGGCAGCGGCCTGAGCTACGACAGCGACGCCAATCTCTGGAAGAATGTAGATAGTGGCGACGGGCTCGTAGGCGTCTCTCCCTGGTTTGCCAACCAGAGCTGGGCGCAGATTGCCGACCCCGAATGGTCGCACAGCGGCAAGACGTGGTCGCTCACGCTGCCTGCCGAGATGGGTTCCTCTCAGTGGCAGGGCCAGTTCCCCATCCACACCAATATTGCCACGAAGCAGGCCGACAAGTACAGCTTCTCGTGCACGCTGCTGGCCGACAACGACTGCGAAGGCGTCACCATCAAGCTCACCGAGAGCGACGACGACCAGAAGCACGACTCCAACTTCTACTTTGCCGAGCGTCATGACCTCAAGGCCGGCGAGCCCTACGTCTACACCGTGAAGGGAGCCACGCTGCCCCTCAACGACGCCCATGCACTCTCGCTGTTCTTCGACTTCGGCGGTTCGCCCGTCGGCACCTATGTTGAAATCAGCGACATCATTCTCATCAAGGAATAGACAGTTCTTAACATTTCAAACAACGATTACATTTTAAACAATCAATAGCAATGAAGAAGATGTTTATATATTCATTACTGATGGTCTGCTCCGGGCTGATGGCCAGTTGCGGCGACGACACCTATAACATGCCAGGCGAACCGGCCCCCAATGCCACCATAACCAGCTCGAAGGAGAGCTTCAGTGCAGCCTACGAGGGAGAGTCCTTCACGCTCGAAGCCACCACCACGGCTGCCGAATGGAACGCCTACAGCAACGAAGAGTGGATCAGCGTGAGCACGGAGAATACTGCCTCAAAGTCGGGAACCGTCGTCGTGACGGTTTCCGAGAACCCTGACCCCTATGCACGTCAGGGCTCTGTCATCATCATGTCGGGCACCGCCCGCAAATACATTCCCGTGGCTCAGGAGGCGGCTCCCAAGTCGGCCTACAATGCTCCCGAAGGCTATTCGCTGGTGTGGCACGACGAGTTCGACGAGGGCTCAGAGCTCAATGCCAACGACTGGACCCACGAGGTGTGGGGCAAGGGCACGGTGAACGATGAGAAACAATACTACGTGAACCACGTCACCCCCGCCGGGGCCAAGGTGACCGAAATCAAGGACGGCAAGCTCCGCATCAACTGTCTTCTGGAGGACGGCAAGGTGTATTCAGGCCGAGTCTATGCCAAGGTGAAGGAAGGCTGGACCTACGGCTACATCGAGGCCTCCATCAAGCTCCCCAAGGGCAAGGGCACGTGGCCTGCCTTCTGGATGATGCCCGTGAACTTCAAGTCATGGCCGGCCGACGGCGAAATAGACATCATGGAAGAGGTGGGCGGACACCCCAACTACGTCAGCAGCTCGCTGCATGCCAATGCCCACGTGCACAGCAACAACACGCAGGTGACCCACGAGATGTATCTTGAAGGTGCCGAAGACGACTTCCACACCTATGCCATACAATGGACGCACGAGAACATCACCACCTACGTCGACGGCCAGGTGCAGCTCTCTTACGACAACCGCGGACTGGGCCGCGACGACTGGCCCTACGACGATCCGTTCTACGTCATCCTCAATCTGGCCTGGGGCGGCACGTGGGGCGGCACCTACGGCATCGACGAGAGTGCCTTGCCCTGCACCATGGAGATTGACTACGTTCGCGTATTCCAGAAGTAAACGTTTTTAGGGTAATGTGAACAAAGAGTACATGGAGTTTTCAAGGAGTTCAGAGTTACGAGTGACAAGTTTTGAGTTTGAAATAGCCTTATGCGCCAAAAGTAATCACAACTCGTCATTCGTAGCTCGTAACTCCGAACTCCTTGAACTCCCTGGACTCCTATAAACTCCTTGAACACCTTATGAAGAAACTATTCCTTTCGGCAGTCGTGGCTATGGCTTGGCTGACTGCCGCTACCCAGACTACGCCCGTCTATCTGGACGAAAGCCGACCCGTGGAAGAGCGTATCGACGACGCGCTGAGCCGCATGACGCTCGACGAGAAGATAGCCGTCATCCACGCTCAGAGCAAGTTCTCATCGCCCGGCGTCCGACGGCTGGGATTCCGCGACTTCTGGACCGACGACGGGCCTCACGGCGTGCGCCCCGACGTGCTCTGGGACGAATGGGAGCAGGCCGGACAAACCAACGACTCGTGCGTGGCCTTCCCCGCGCTGACGTGCCTGGCCGCCACGTGGAACCCCGCCCTCGCGCGCCTCTACGGAGTGAGCCTTGGCGAAGAGGCCCGCTATCGTGGCAAGGACATGATTCTCGGCCCCGGCGTCAACATACTGCGCACGCCGCTCTGCGGCCGCAACTTCGAGTATATGGGCGAAGACCCCTTCCTCGCTTCGCGCATGGTGGTGCCCTATGTGCAGGGCTTGCAGTCGCAGGGCGTGGCTGCCTGCGTGAAGCACTACGCGCTGAACAACGATGAAGACTTCCGCCATCAGGTGAACGTCATCGTCGGCGACCGTGCCCTCCACGAAATCTATCTCCCAGCCTTTCGCGCTGCCATCGTCGAGGGCGGAGCGTGGGGCATCATGGGAGCCTACAATCTCTATCAGAACCAACACAATTGCCATAATGCCACGCTGCTCAACAAGATTCTGAAGGGCGACTGGCAGTTCGACGGCGTCGTGGTGAGCGACTGGGGCGGATGCCACGACACCTACGAGGCCGTGCACAACGGGCTCGACATGGAGTTCGGCACCTGGACCGACGGACTCACCATGGGCGCCACCAATGCCTACGACATGTATCACCTGGCCAACGCCTACAAGCAGGGCATCAAGGAGGGAAAATACACCACCAAGGAGCTCGACGAGAAGGTGCGCCGCGTGTTGCGGCTCTTCTTCCGCACCACTATGAACCGCCAGCGTCCGCTGGGCTTCCTCTGCTCGGAGAGCCATTACGAGGCCGCGCGGCAGATAGCCACCGAGGGCATCGTGCTCCTGCGCAACGAGCGGGTGGGGGGCAGGAAAGGCGCGCCCGTGCTGCCGCTCCGTCTGTCCACCATGAAACGCCTGTTGGTGGTGGGCGAGAACGCCATCAAGATGATGACCGTGGGCGGCGGCTCGTCGTCGCTCAAGGTGCAGCGCGAGGTGCTGCCCCTCGACGCCCTGCAGCAGCTGTGCGCCAGCCAGGGCGTGCAGTGCGACTACGCCCGTGGCTACGTGGGCGACACCGTCCAGAGCTACAACGGAGTCACCGTGGGGCGCAGCCTCTACGACCTGCGAACGGCGCAGGAGCTCATCAGCGAAGCCGTGGAGAAAGCCCGCGGAGCCGACTGCGTCATAGTCTTCGGCGGGCTCAACAAGAGCAGCTATCAGGACTGCGAGGGCACCGATCGCAAGAACTACGGACTGCCTTACGGCCAGGATGCGCTCGTGGAAGCGCTCGCCAAGGCCAATCCGCGGCTGGTGTTCGTCAATATCTCGGGCAATCCCGTGGCCATGCCCTGGCTGCAGCGCGTGCCCGCGGTGGTGCAGGGCTGGTTCATTGGCTCGGAGGCCGGTCATGCGCTGGCCGACGTGCTCACGGGCCGCGCCAACCCCTCGGGCAAGCTGCCCTTCACGTGGTGGCAGTCGCTCGGCGACGTGCCTGCCCATCGGCTGGGGGCCTATCCCGGCACGTGGCGCGCCGACGAGAAGATCATCGACGAGGAGTATAAGGAAGGCCTCTACGTGGGCTACAGGGGCGTCGACCACTTTGGTGTGAAGCCGCTCTTCGCCTTTGGCCACGGACTGAGCTACACCACCTTCCGTCTGGGCAAGGCTACGGCCAACCGGCCGCGGCTGCACCAGGGCGATAGCCTCACCTTCAGCATCGACGTCACCAACACCGGCAGCCAAGCCGGTGCCGAGGTGGTGCAACTCTACGTGAGCCACCTGAAGCCAGCCTTGCCACGGCCCAAGAAAGAGCTCAAGGCTTTCCGGAAGGTGGAGCTGCAGCCCGGCGAGACGCGCCGCGTCAGCCTCACCATCGGCACCGACGCCCTCAGCTACTACGACGACCGGCAGCAGCAGTGGACAGCCGAGCCCGGCAGCTACCAGGCGCTCATCGGAACTGCCTCCGACCGCCTCGCCGCCGTCGTCAACTTCACGTTGGAGGCCTACAAGTAATAGCAGAGCTACGAGTTCAGAGGCGTGATAACTATTCGTGCTTAAGAAAACAAATCCATTCCCGCTGTTTACATTCGGTAGTGGGTTTGTCTGTTTCCACATAGGGGCGTGCCATCGGCACGCCCCTATGTGGAAACGTGCTAAACAACCCATGGAGATGCTCTTGGTTTTGTAAAATAATTTCATAACTTTTTCACCCCTTCCAGCACCCTTCCGTAAAGTGCTGAAAATCAGTATCGGGAAGTGAGAACGCCACTTACGATGAGTAAGCACGCCACTCACGCCTCGTAAGCACGCCATTTACTCATCGTGAGTGGCGTGCTTACTAAATGGAAATGAACGGGCGCATCCCTATTATGTAAAAATAATTCAAAGTAAATATAGCTGTCATCCTGGCGGCTGATTCCTGTTGATGTGTGGTGATATGGTGGTGTTTTCGTTGGCGCCGGGGTAAAGGTGGTGAATAATGACTTCCCCCTCAGCTGATTTCTCGTCTCGCCGTAGCTCGAACTATCTGCGAGTTTTTTTTGCCCGTTTCCTTTTTTATTGTTATATTTGCGTCGAATTGTTTTTCCCCCTGTGCCATGAGAAAACTCCTGATAATGCTTTTCTGTGGGCTGTGCCTCTCGGCGGGTGCCCATCAGCGCATGCTCGACTCCATCTATCGGCAGCTCGACGAGGCCATCGGGCTCAGTGCCACGTATGTGGCCGAGAAGCAGAAGGCCATCTCGGGCTTGCGCCGACGGCTGGCAGCGGCTGGCAGCGACGGCGAGCGCTATGTGCTGTCGCGCCAGCTCTACGACGAATACATGCCCTACGTCACCGACTCGGCCATCGTCTACGTGCAGCTGGCCGCCACGCTGGCCGAGCGCATGGGACGGCCGTCGACGGCGGGCGAGTGCCGGGCGCTGCTGGCGCTGCAATGCAGCAATTCGGGCATGTTCGACGAGGCGCAGGCGGTGCTCAGGATGGTAGACCCCGCGAGGCTCGACACGGCAGCCCTGGGGCGCTACTACGAGGCCTGCCACCACGTCTACGGCGAGCTGGCGTTCTACTCGCGTGTGCCCGACATGAAACGGCTCTATGAGCAGCGGGCGGCGGAGTATGGTGAGAGGATGCTCGCCGTGCTGCCGCCGGAGAGTGATGCGAGCATCGTGGAACGCGAGCGCGCGCTGCTCAATGCGGGGCGGCTGAGGGAGTCGATGGCGCTCAACGACGCGTGGCTGCGGCAGGTGGAACCCGGCAGCCACCGCTTTGCGCTGACGGCCCTCTACCGCTATCTGGAGTATAAGGCGGCGGGCGACACGGTGCAGATGATGCGCTGGATAGCCGAGTCGGCGCTGGCCGACGTGCGCAATGCCGTGATGAACCAGGGCTCGATGTGGGAGATTGCCAACCAGCTGATGCTGCAGGGCGACAACGAGCGCGCCTACCGATATGTGAGCTTTGCCAGCGACTGCGCCAACCGCTTCGGCTCGCGCGTGCGCAACTGGCAGCTGTCGCCCTTGCTTACCGCCGTCGACCGCAACTGGCAGTTGCACAACGGGCGCACCACGCGCCAGCTGCGATGGATGCTCGCGGCCATCAGCGTGCTGGCCTTGCTGGTGGTGGCCATGCTGCTCTACGTGAACCGGCAACGGCGCAAACTGGCCGACGCGCGCGACGAGCTGCACCACTCGAACGTGCAGCTGAGAGACAGCAATGAACAGCTGCGACAGCTCAACGAACGGCTCTCGGGGCTCAACGGGCAGCTCTCGGAGGCTAACCGGGTGAAGGAGGCTTACATTGGCCGCTTCCTGCGACTGTGCTCGCTCTACATAGACAAGATGGACCAGATGCGCAAGCGTGTGAACAAGATGCTGAAGAACCGCGACTTCGAGGAACTGCAGAAGCTGGCACGGTCGGTAGAGATGAAAGACCGCGAGCTGGACGAGCTCTACGAGAACTTCGACTCGGCCTTCCTGCAGCTCTTCCCGCATTTCGTCGACGACTTCAACGCGCTGCTCAGGCCCGAGGAGCGCATTGTGCTCTCGGCGAAAAACCGGCTGAACACCAGCATTCGCATCTTTGCGCTCATCAGGCTGGGAATAGACGACTCGTCGAAGATTGCAGAATTCCTGCACTACTCGGTGAACACCATATATAATTATCGTGCGCGCGTGAAGAACGGTGCCCTGGACAATAGGGAGGAGTTTGAGCAGCGGGTGAAGCGGCTTTGAGCGGGGCGCGGGGCTGGGGGATGCGATTCCCCAAAGCTGCACTCGGCGGGGGGGCTGATAATGGTAAATGGTAAGCAAAAGGAGGTTTTTCTCTACATTTTTTACATTTTTATGCTTCGTTTCGTTTCTTTTTGTTACTTTTGTAGCCGTAATAACGAACAAAAAAACGAAACCAAATGAACAAATTACTCTTGATTTTGCTGTTGGCCCTCTTCGCCAACATCCCTTCGGCACAGGCTCAGCTGCCGGCTGTCACCCTGAAGACGATGGACGGACAGACCGTGCGCACCGACACCCTGAGCAACGGTGGAAAGCCTTTCATCATTGACTTCTTTGCCACTTGGTGCAAGCCCTGCAACCGCGAGCTCGACGCCATTGCCGAGGTGTATGACGAGTGGCGCGAGGAAACGGGCGTGAAAATCTTTGCCGTCTCCATAGACCAGGCGCAAAACGTGAACAAGGTGAAGCCGCTGGTGAACAACCACGGCTGGGAGTACGACGTGCTGCTCGACCCCAACGGTGACTTGAAGCGTGCACTGGGCATACAGATGATTCCCTTCGTAATCGTGTGCGATGGACAGGGAAACATGGTCTATAAGCACAACGGCTATACCGACGGGGCGGAGACAGAACTGATAGAGAAGGTGAGGGAACTACTGTGAGCTCCTGCCATCCCCGAACTAACAACAAACGCTGAATCATGAACCATGAATTAAGAAAAGCCTTCCTTCTGCTCGTTCTTGCCTCCATGTCGTGGGATGCAGCAAGAGCGCAGGCCACCTTCTCAGGCAGTGTGCAGAGCGACATGCTCATTCCGCAGACTGACGAGAAGATAGGGGCAGAGAAGAAAGAAGACTTCCAGACCAACACGTATGCCGACCTGCAGTTGCAGAGCCGCTATGTGGATGCCGGGGCAAGGGTGGAATATCTGGAACACCCGCTGCCGGGCTTCGAGAACGACTTCAAGGGCTGGGGCGTGCCGAATGTCTGGGTTAAGGGCAAGCTGGGCAACAACGAACTCACGCTGGGCACGTTCTACGAGCAGTTTGGCTCGGGCTTCATCCTGCGCACCTACGAGGAGCGCTCGCTGGGCATCGACAACTCGCTGCTCGGCGGACGGCTGTTGCTGAAGCCCACCGACGGCGTGGTGCTGAAGCTCCTGTCGGGAAAGCAGCGCAGGTATTGGGACTGGAACAAGTCGCTCGTCAGCGGTGCCGACGCAGAGGTGAGCCTCGACCGATGGATTCCGGCCATGCAGCAGTCGGGCACGACGTTGACGCTTGGCGCTTCCTGGGTGAACAAATATGAGAAGAACGAGAGCAGAATCTTCGTTGACAACACCCACTACATACACTTCCCGAAGTTTGTCAACGCCTGGGATGTGCGCGCCAACCTGAACCACGGCGCGTGGAACGTGCTGGCAGAATACGCCCAGAAGACGGCAGACCCCTCGTTTGCCAACGGCTACGTATTCAAGAACGGGACGGTGGCCATGCTTTCGGGCTCCTACTCCGACAAGGGGCTGAGCGTGCTGCTGCAGGCCAAGCGCTCGGAGAACATGTCGTTCAAGAGTGCCGACGTGACAGGCATCTCGTCGGCCATCAACCATCTGCCGGCCTTCACGCAAGACCAGACCTACGCCCTGGCCGCGCTCTACCCCTACGCCACGCAGCTGGCCGACGGCGAATGGGCCTATCAGGCTGAGCTGGGCTACAACTTCAAGCGCAAGACGGCACTCGGCGGAAAATACGGAATGAACGTCAAGGTGAACTACAGCCTGGTGAGAAGCATCCCCCATGAGTTTGCCGACGGACAGCAGCGCCGCTCGCTCGCAGGCATCACTTTCTACGACTACAACTCGCCCTTCTTCAAGTGGGGCAACACCACTTTCTATCAGGACCTGAACATCCAGCTGTCGCGCCGCATGAGCCGCGACTTCCGACTGAACCTGATGTATATGAACCAACTCTACAACAAGTCGGTCATCGAGGGCGAAGGGGGAACGATACGCTCCAACATCTTCATTGCCGACGGCAAGTATCAGTTCTCGAAGAAGACCACGCTGCGCTGCGAACTGCAGTATCTCACCACCAGAGAAGACCAAGGCGACTGGGCCTTCGGACTGATGGAACTCTCGCTCGTGCCGCATTGGATGATTACGTTGAGCGACATGTGGAACTGCGGAGACACCGATACGCACTACTATCAGGGGCTGGTCACCTACAACGCCGGCAGCCACCGCATTCAGGCGGGCTACGGCCGCACGCGTGCAGGATTCAACTGCTCGGGAGGCGTCTGCCGATATGTGCCGGCTCAGAAGGGCTTCACCATTTCGTATAACTACAATTTCTGAAAGCAAGATGAAAAAGATGCTATATGCCGTGATGGCGGTCTGCGCACTGATGGCCTGCGACAACATTGCCGAGGACGACCGTCTGATCTATGAACCCCTGCCCGAGGTGAACCGCAGTGTGCTCATTGAGGACTTCACGGGCCAGCGCTGCGTGAACTGTCCGAACGCGGCCGAGGAAATACACAATCTGCAGCAGGAATATGGCGCCGACGCGGTGATTGCCGTAGGCATCCACGGAGGCCCCATGGCCGTCTATCCCAATCCGGAGCGCGGCATCGTGGGACTGGCCACTGAGACGGGAGAAAAATACAACGAATACTGGAAGGTGGAGCAGTGGCCCATGGGCATGGTCAACCGCGGTGGCGTATGCCCCTTCACGGAGTGGAAGGCCCGCGTGCGCGAGGAGCTGCAAAAGAAAGCGCCCGTGAACATTGAAGTGAACAACACCCCGCCCGACGCCGACGGCAAGACACTCATCTCGGTAAGCGTCGAGGGCGTCAGAGGCAACACCACGGGCAAACTCCAGATATGGATGGTGGAGGACAATATCAAGGCCATCCAGCTGATGCCGAGCGGCAGCGCCAATCAGGACTACATCCACCAACACGTGTTCCGTGCCGCCGTCAACGGCGAATGGGGCGAGGAAATCAGCGTCAGTGAGGGCAAGAGCGTCGGCACGGAGACCACTTTCGCCTTGCAGGCAGACTGGAATCGCGACAATCTGAAGATAGTGGCCTTCGTCTATAATGACCAGGGCGTGGGGCAGGTTGTCTGCGTGCCCTTAACAACGAAAATAATTGATTAAACAATAATGCTTATGAAGAAATTATTTACACTTTCCATGGTGCTCTTGCTTGCCATGCAGGTAGCAGCCCAGAAGTTTGAGTTCAAGTACAACGGCGAAGTGCTGGCCGACGGCGCCACGCTGACCATCAATGCCGAAACCGACATGTTCGGCGAATTGGCCTGCGAGACGAATCCCTCGTCAGGCTCTGGTGACGGCCTCGTCGTTGCAGGAAAGAATGGAGCCTACATCAGCGGCTCGGCCCACTTGGCCATCTTGGAGCACACCTTCAAGGCCAAGACCGTTCAGTGGTGCATGGGCGGATCGTGCGAACCCATGAAGTCGGTCACCGAGCTCGACAAGACTTTCGCCGATGCCGCCGTTCCGGTGATGTTCGATGCCTTCACCATCCGCCAGGAAGGCTATCTGCTGGCCCAGCTCGACGTGACGGTGGGCGGTGAAAGCCAGACGTTGTATATCGAGTTTTCCAATGGCCAGCACGCCGGCGTAGGACAGGTGACAGTAGGCGACGGCAGTGCCGATGTCTACGACATGAACGGGCGTCAGGTCATGAGGGATGCCAGCCACGCCGACCAACAGGCGCTCAAGCCGGGACTCTATGTCGTGAAAAGTGGCGGCAAGGCCCGCAAGCTGATTGTCAAATAAGACGAATGTGATTCAACACCAATAGTATTAACTTTTAAAAACCCAGAAGGATTATGATGAAAAGATTACTTTCTATGATGCTGTTCCTCGCAGTTGTGGGAATGGTAAGTGCACAAGCTCCTATGCGTCGTGACTTGAAGAAGCCACAACACTTGCAGGTAATGAAGAGTGGCCTGAAGAACGTGAAGGCCTCAAGGTTTATGAAGAAGGCGCCCAGGAAGGCCATCCAGCTGAATAGCGACCAGATGTGGTTCGGCTATGGCAACGATGCCGAGGCCGAAAACATGGGCTTGGCCTTGAATGCCGACTACACGCTTGCCGTCTTTATCCCTTGTGAAAAGATTGCCGGCAAGGGTGCTACCATCGACGGCGTCCGCTTCTTGCTCCCGTCTGCCAAGGCAAAGAATATTACTGCCTGGGTGGGAACAGAGCTGCCCGCCGTAGGAAACTACGCTAAAGGTGCCAACCTTGAAGTGAAGGAAGTGCCCGTAGGGGACGTCGTTCTTGACGGCTACACAGAAGTGGCCTTCTCGAAGAGCTACGAGATTCCCGACGGTGGCCTTTGGATTGGCTACTCTTTCGAGATTGAGGGCCTGCCCGATGCTCCCGACGACAGCGAGGTGTCTGACGAAGACTACGAGAACTGGTACTACAGCGTTTACGTACCCTGGGTTGAAGAGAACCTCAACGATGCCTATCCTTTCATGACTTCTTATATAGACGAGCCTTTGGAAGGCACCATGGTGTTTGCCAGCAATTATTATGACGAGATGTACCAATACTTTGCAGAAATCGACCCTGCAAATGCCGCCGACTATCTGAGCATGGTAGGCTGGGACGACTATAGCGATTACGGCTATTGCGTGGCTCTGAATGCCCTCTTCGGCGGTGACAAGTTCATGGGCAACGCTGCATCTGTGGCTGACTTCGGACAGAAGTATGCCTTGCTGAACAGCACGGTGACCTTCCCTGTCACGCTGACAAACAATGGCAAGAACGGCATAACAGACTTCACCTATGAGGTGACTATCAATGGCAAGAAGGTTGACGAGCAGACCGTAGCCCTTGAGTCTCCTATTGAGAATCTTTTGGGAAAGACGACCATCAACCTCCAGTTCCCCACAGGCGACCAGAGTGGTTCGCAGAATATCGTGGTAACCATCACCAAGGTCAACGGACAGCCCAACGAGCTGACGGCCACTGCCAATGGCAGCATCTTTGTAGTGGCCGAATCGGCCAAGATGAAGCCCCTTGTTGAGGAATATACCGGCACATGGTGCGGATGGTGCACACGCGGCTGGGTAGGCCTGGAGATGCTGACCGAAGACTTCGCTGACGATGCCGTCATCTATGCCGTGCATAATGGCGACCCGATGGAAATTGATGCCTTTACAGGTGTAATCAAAACCTATGCCAACGGATTCCCCAGCATGTCTATCAACCGCACCCAGATTGTGGATCCTTACTATGGCAGCTCAGCATATTATGAAGACTACTATGTGAAGAACGATGTGGAGGCTGCCAAGCAAGATCTTGCCCCCGCAGAGATCAGCGTGAAGGCCGCTTGGGCCGACGAAGCCAAGACGAAGATCAACATTGAGACCGAGACCAAGGTGCTCTATGACGATGACGATCCCTCGATTGCCATCGGCTATGTGCTCATTGCCGACGGGCTGAAGGGCACGGGCCGCAATTGGGCTCAGGCAAACTACTATTCTGGCGATACAACAGAATCCAGTGAAGACCTTCAGAAACTGGTGCAGGAAGACGATTACATCATCGGCATGGAGTTCAACCATGTGGCTGTGGCTGCATGGGGTGCCGAGCTCGGTGTGGAAGGCAGCTTCAGCAGTGCCATTAAGGCTGGTGAGCCCATCAATGGAACGTTCGTGGCCGACCTCGACGGACTGCTCATCGGAACAGACAGACTCAGTGACGATCCCGACGACCATGTCACCGTTCTCGATCTCATCAAGGACAAGAATCTCAAGGTGGCAGTCTTCGTGGTGAACAAGGTGACAGGTCAGGTGCTCAATGCCAACGAGGCGGTTGTTTCTGATCCAACTGGCATCAGCACAATCGGCAACGAGACGCAGTCTGTTTCTGCTCGTTACAACGTGGCCGGGCAGCGCATCACCGCTCCGCAGAAGGGTCTGAACATCATCCGACTCAATACGGGCAAGAGCGTCAAGGTGGTTGTGAAGTAATCACGTTCTTTCCCCCTTCAAATGCAAAATCCCCAGTCGACATGCCGTCGGCTGGGGATTTTTGCTTGGCGTGAAGTGCCGTTGCTTACTTTTCCTCTGAAATGCCACCTACGCCGCTGCGGTGCAGGTCCTTCTGCTTGGGCTGCCCGCCATATTTCAGGCCGCCCACACCCGACACGTCGCCTTCGATGCGCTCGGAAGCGAAGCAGCTGATGCTGCCCACGCCGCTAACTTCGGCCTTGGTCGTCGAAGCGTGCAGGTCGAGCGCGTTGATGCTGCCCACACCACTGCATTCCAGTTCCGCTCTGTTGGCCACGCCACTCAGATAGACGCTGCCCACGCCGCTGCAATCCACGTCGAGCGTCTCGGCCTCAATGCCTTTCAGCTCGATGTTGCCCACGCCCGAATTGTCTATCTCCAGTGCCTTGGTGTTGAGCCTGTCCATGGTCACTGAGCCCACGCCCGAGCTTTCCAGCTTGCGCAGGGCGGGCGTATAGACCACCATGCTGACGTGCTTGCCCTCGATGTTGATGTTGCGGCGGGTGAAGCCGATGGAGAGCTCTTGGTCCTTGACGCTGATGTCGTAGAGAGGCACATAGTTTTCGGGTGCTTTGAGCACCAGTCTATAGTCGTTGGCTGTGCCTTGCACAATCTTCACGTTGCCCACGGCTCCCATGTCGATGGCATCGAAGGCCGTGAGTGTGAATGTGCGCGTGGTGATGTTCTTACTCGGTTCGATTTTCTCAGCGTTGAAATTGGATGTCCTGATGATGCACGAGGTGCAAAGCAGCAGACAACAGGCTGCACAAAGGATGTTGATGATAAGTTTCATAATGGATTTTGTTATTTGTTTGAATTTCATTCCACTTTTCTCGCCATGTCAGAGTCGATGCTCATTGGCTTAACGAAAACGTCGGTTGTTTTCTTTTAGTCAGACGTAACAAATTACGGAAAAGTTGCAACCGCCCTTGTTTTTGTTAAAAGATGAAGAGATTATTTTAGACAGAGAGACAAAGAGACGTTTTTATCACTGAAAATAATCCGGAAATGATGCCTTAAGTAAATGACAATGGAAACCACAGAAAAACCTCCCCTGTCGAGGGGAGGTTGGAGGGATCTTCCAAATTGTAAATAGGGGAGGTGTCCCGAAGGGATGGAGGAGTGTGTATTGCTTTCTGTTATTTACATACATTTTCTCCAACATGATGGGTGAGGCTTTATCTCCCCAACGGCTACATACCAATTTTTGAATATATTTGAACAACGTAAACCCTATTTTCGCTGTTTTCAATAATCCTAAGTTTTTCGTACAACCTACTTGAAGAATACCTTCTTACGGTTGCGGATATATATCTGGCCTGGCTGTGGTGTCGTGACCCGCTGGCCCTTCAGGTTATACAAAGCATCATCCTGCGGCCAGGTCTCGTTAACAGCGTCTATTCCGTTGGCGTTCCCCAGCCAGCTGACGCCATAGATCTTAAGCGCATTCTCCCCTGCCGCACGAAGACTGCGCGAACCAGCCACGATGCCACCATAGATATAAACATAGGTAGGCTCACTGACACTATAGGGGAACGATGCCTCCACCGTGCCGCTCAGCATCATTGAGAAGGGAACATTGTCACCTATCTTTAACTTCAGCATCATGTTACCAGTGGTCTGTGCCTTCACCTTGATGACACCACTGCCGGTCTCCACCTTAAATACGATTCCCGTGAAATGGTCCTTAAAGTCCTCGCCAAAGATATCCTTCCCGACAATATCGTCATCCGACGTGGGGGTATTCACCACGATACACCCCTCAGCGGCATTATAGCCGCCATCACCACTACCGATATTAAAATAGATGTTCCCAATGACATTACCATTCAGGTCCGTCCCATTGTCTATGTCTGTACCAAAATCAGCAACACCATCGCCTGTAGCAGGAAGGTTCCCATCAGGCAATGCCACGATTTTCCCGAAGCCGCTCCAGGGAGATGCTGCCTGGTATGCTGAGATAGATGCCTGCGGCACATGAAGTGTGGCTTCATTTATGGGAGTGTTATCAAATGCAGAACTATTAGTTTTTGGCACAGCATCAGCATGGCAATATACATCCTTAAGTCCGGAGCATCCAGCGAAAGCAGACCACTGTATACTTGTCACGCTGTTGGGGATGGTCACCGAAGTTAATCCGGAACAGCCATAAAAAGCACAAAACACTACACTTGTCACATCATTAGGAATAACCAGATTGGTTACCTCCTGATTGTTAAGGTATAGGTGATGAGCATAGTTTAGTGGATTGGAATCTTTAGTCGAAAATGCTATCCTGCACCAGGCAGAAAGGTCAGAGATATGCACAGATGTCAAGCCGGTGCACTCCTGGAAAGCATCCTGACCAAT
This sequence comes from uncultured Prevotellaceae bacterium, assembly GCA_946622085.1. Lineage (GTDB taxonomy): Bacteria > Bacteroidota > Bacteroidia > Bacteroidales > Bacteroidaceae > Prevotella. The sequence goes on from CAMOPD010000002.1 coordinate 41,826, forward strand.
GCGTGTGACACCACTTGGAATGTTTATGCTTGTTAGGTTACTACAAGATTTGAAAGCAAAAGTTCCGATATTTGTGACATCTCTTGGTATTTTTACATTTG
>CAMOPD010000003.1 GCA_946622085.1 uncultured Prevotellaceae bacterium
CAAGACCTTCAGAACCGGAATCTGACGCTCTATTCAGCTAAGCTACGGGACCGAATGCGGTTGCAAAGGTAATACAATAAATTGACAATTGGCAACTGAAAACTGATTTTTTTCTCCTCTCAGTGAAAAAAAATCGACGCGCAATGGGCTGAAGCGAGAAAGACAAAGACAGACAGACAGCCCAAACGGATGCCCGTTTGGTAAGCAAAACAACAATATTGATGACATTTTGATAAATAATTCCGATTTTTGCTTGCATATTAGCAATAAATGCGTACCTTTGCAGCAATTTTAGTAACAATAGAGAAAAAGAGAAAAGGAATGAGTAGACTAATTCGACCTATAGACTACGAACGCCTGCTTGACATACGGCAGACGGAACAAGGTATTAAGCAGATTAAGGATTTCTTTCAGGCTAACCTCTCTACAGAATTGCGTCTGCGTCGCGTTACCGCACCGCTGTTTGTGTTGAAAGGATTGGGAATCAACGACGACCTGAACGGCGTGGAGCGTGCCGTGACGTTCCCCATCAAGGATCTTGGCGATGCCAAGGCCGAGGTGGTTCATTCTCTGGCCAAGTGGAAACGCCTGACGCTGGCCGAGTATAACATCGAGCCCGGCTATGGCGTCTATGCCGACATGAATGCCATCCGTGCAGACGAAGAACTCGACAACCTGCACTCGCTCTACGTTGACCAGTGGGACTGGGAGGCCGTCATCTCCCGTGAAGACCGCCATCTGGAGTTCCTCAAGCGGGTGGTGCGACGCATCTATGCAGCCATTCTGCGCACAGAATATCTCACCTGCGAGACCTACAGCCAGATTAAGCCTTTCCTGCCGCGCGACATACATTTCATCCACAGCGAGGACTTGCTGGCACTCTATCCCGACAAGACCGTGAAGGAACGCGAAGACCTCATTGCCAAGAAATACGGTGCCGTGTTCATCATCGGCATTGGTGGCAAGCTGGCCAACGGCGAGCCTCACGACGGGCGCGCCCCCGACTATGACGACTGGACCACGGAAACGGGCGAAGGCAAGCGCGGACTCAACGGCGACATCCTGATTTGGTATCCGGTGCTTGGCCGTTCGGTGGAGCTGTCATCCATGGGCATCCGTGTAGACAAGGAGGCCCTGCTGCGGCAGCTGAAGCTATCCGACAAAGAGGAGCGCAAGCAGCTCTATTTCCACCAGAAACTGCTCAACGACCAATTGCCGCTGAGCATTGGCGGCGGCATTGGCCAAAGTCGCCTGTGCATGGTACTGCTGCACAAAGCTCATGTGGGCGAAATCCAGGCCAGCATCTGGCCCGACGACATGATCAGGGAGTGCGAGCAGCTGGGAATGCCGCTCATCTGAGACAGAGCTATCTGCAACCATCAGGAAGGAGTTGAAAAAATCGGCAACATTTCTGCCGGTTTCTTCAACTCCTTCCTGCGTTTTCTCCCCCGTGTCTTCGGGTCAGGTCAGCTCCAGCTTCAGCAGTTTGGAGAGTTTTTCCACTGACTGGTTTCTGGTTCTCATTTCCTCGAAAAGTTCTTTCCTGGAAAGCACTTTCTTCAATTCCGTCGCCTCTGCCACCCGCATGCTGAGCGTGATGTTTCCGTTGTGCAGGGCCTTGGCCAGCGTGGCCTTGATGCGCCCCTTGATGGCAGTCATTTGCTCTAAGAGAATCTGATTGTCCACCACCACCTCCACCTCGGGGAAGGTGCTGATGACGGGCATCATGTTTTTCATTCTCATCGACATGCCGGCCATTTGCTGCGGCATGCGCTGACACATGGCCAGCCATTCGCGTTGCAGTTCCTCATTGCCGAACTGCCGGTTTTCATCCTTATTCTCAATGACGGGTTCGGCCGCCGGGCCTCCGTTTCCGCCGGGCGTGCTGAGAATGGCCTTAAAAGTCATTCCGATGCTGCCCAGATTCACTCTCTTGGGTGCCGGTGTGGCTTTCTGCTCAGGCTCGGTTGTAGCCTGCCGTTGCTGCGTGGCCTGAGTGGGTCGCTGCAAGGGCTTTTCAGCAGCAGCCACCTGCCTGGCTGCCTTTGGCTGAACGTTGGCTACGAGTTTCTTAAACAGGGATTTCAGTCGCTTAGGGCTACGCCCCGCGCCAGGAGCATCGTCCTCCTGAGTGATCTGCGCCACCTGGATGAGCGTCAGCTCCACCAGCAGCCGTTTGTTGGAGCTCTGCCGGTAGTTGATGTCGCAGTCGTTCATGATTTTCAGCGCCTGATAGAGGAAGTTGGCGGGGCATTTCTGAGCCTGCACTTTGTATTTCTCGGCCTGCTGCTGGCTCACTTCGAGCAGCGGGATGGTCTGTGGGTCCTTGGCCATGAGCACATTGCGCACGTGGGAAGCCAGCCCGCCGACGAGATGGCCGCCGTCGAACCCCTTGTTGATGATGTCGTTGAGCAGCACCATCACCTCGGCCACCTTATTGTCAAGACACAGGTCGACGATGCGGAAATAGTTCTCCGAGTCGAGCACGTTCAGGTCTTCAATCACCTTGTCGTAGGTGATGTTGCCCTGGCAGAAGGATGCCGTCTGGTCGAAGATGCTCAGAGCGTCGCGCATGCCACCATCGGCCTTCTCGGCAATCACGCTGAGCGCTTCCTCCTCATAGGCGATGCCCTCCTTCTGGGCCACCATCTTGAGGTGGTTGATGATGTTGGGCACCGTCATCCGCTCAAAGTCGTATATCTGGCAGCGCGAGATGATGGTGGGCAGAATCTTGTGCTTCTCGGTGGTGGCCAGGATGAAGATGACGTGTGCCGGCGGCTCCTCGAGCGTCTTCAGGAAGGCGTTGAAGGCCTGCGACGACAACATGTGCACCTCGTCGATGATGAACACCTTGTAGCGGCCCACTTGCGGCGGAATGCGCGTCTGCTCCATGAGCGCCTTGATGTTCTCCACCGAGTTGTTGGATGCCGCGTCGAGTTCAAAGATGTTGTAAGACCGCTGCTCGTTGAATGCCTGGCAACTCTCGCAGTGGTTACAGGCCTCGCCGTCCTCCGTGGGAGACTGGCAGTTGATGGCCTTGGCAAAGATGCGTGCACAGGTGGTCTTGCCGACGCCTCGCGGACCGCAGAAGAGATAGGCGTGTGCCAGCTTTCCGCTCTTCACGGCGTTCTTCAGCGTGGTGGTCAGCGCCGACTGCCCCACCACCGAGTCGAACGACATGGGCCGGTATTTCCGTGCAGAAACAATGTATTCCATGTGATTATAATAGGCTTTTGTTATTTTATTTTTCGGAGTTCAAGGAGTCCCAGGTAGTTCGGCCTACACATTGTAGATGAGCCACCCCATGTAGCCAAAGAACAAGACGAGCAGCAGCACGCCCTCCCAGCGCTCCAGCTTGTAGCGGGTGAAGGAGAACAGCCACACGAGCAGGATGCTCACCATGAGCATGGCGATGTCTACGCGCGTGATGCCACTGAGCTGCATGGGGCAGATGAGCCCGGTGATGCCCAGTATCATGAGAATGTTGAACACGTTGCTACCGAGCACGTTGCCAATGGCCAGGGCGCTGCGCCCCTTGCGCGCGGCCACCACGCTCGTGGCCAGTTCGGGCAGCGACGTGCCGCCGGCCACTACGGTCAGACCGATGACGGCATCGCTCACGCCCATGGCAGCAGCCACATTCTTGGCTCCCTCCACAAAGACATTACTGCCCAGGATGAGGCATGCCAGGCCCAGGGCCACGAAGCACACCGACTTCGTCACGCTGTAGTCTTTGTCGCTCTCGTGCTCCACCTCCGAGCCTCCACGCTTGCCCATCCGCACGGTGTAGACCATGAAGATGACAAACAGGATGAAGAACACCAGGGCGTCGAGCCGCGAGATGTTGCTGTCGAGGCAGAACAGGGCCAGCAACACCGAGGCCACCACCGTGAAGGGGATGTCCTTCTTCACCGTGCTCGGAGCTATGAGCATGGGCGAGATGAGCGCCGCCGAGCCGACGATGAGCATGGTGTTGAAGATATTGCTGCCCACCACGTTGCCCACGGCCAGGTCGGGCGTGCCCTTGAGGGCTGAAATAAGGCTGATGAACAGTTCGGGAGCCGACGTGCCGATGGCCACCACGGTGAGCCCGATGACGATTTGGGGGATATTCATGCGCTGGGCCAGCGCCACGGCGCCGTCCGTCATGCGGTCGGCACCCCACAGTACCAAAGCGATACCTATTACAATAAAGACGATGTTTAGCATGTCAGTGTTTTCGTTAATCAGTTGCAAAGATAACAAAAAATCCCCGAATGCTCACGCACTCGGGGAAGAAAATCTAACAATCACACAAATAAATATCAAGCTTTATTCACCTATTGGAATAATTCCATGAAACAATCTTTCCACCTTATTATATATATACCTTTTCGCTCGGAGCCTTAGCCGATGTTGATCTGGCGGGCCACCTTGACCTCCTCCTTCACAATCTTCGGCAGGTTGACGGTGAGCACACCGTCGGCCACGCTGGCTGCAATCTTCTCCTTGTCAACATCCTCAGGCAGGATGAGCGTCTGCTCGAACTTCGAATAAGAGAACTCGCGGCGCAGATAGCGTGCCTTGCGGTCTTCATCCTTCTTCTCCTGCTTGCTCTCCATCTTGATGACAAGATTTCCTTCGTGATTGATGTTCACGTTGAAGTCTTCCTTTTTCATGCCCGGTGCGGCCAGCTCCACGCGGTATTCTTTCTCGTCTTCAAGCACGTTGATAGCCGGTGCAGTGGCATTGGCCTTCGGCATGAAGTCGGCATTGAACAAATCGTTGAACACTTCTGGTAACCAAGCATTTCTGTGCATTGTAGGATACATCATAATCTTTACCTCCTGTTTTTCTTTTTTTATTATTAATTTGTTGTTTTGTTTTTGTTCTTTGCGGGTCTCGGCTCCTCGTTGGGGCTTCAGCCTTCACCCACACATATTGCAAGTAGTATACCAAACCAGCACAGCACGACAAACTGTCAAACCAGAGCGCCAAAATGTCATATTACGAGCCGCCTTCCAGACTTGATTACCCCATTCACCTGTCTTTCTTTTTACCTCTTTTCCCCTCTTAACATCTCATTGCGCTGTTTTCGGGTCGAAATCACGCAGCTCTCAATGAGTGTTTGGCATGTTTGCTGTCTGTTGACTGGAGTCAACGCACCTGTTGACTTAAGTCAACGCACCTGTTGACTGGAGTCAACAGATCTATTGACTTAAGTCAACAGACAGCAATCGGCCTGCTTGCCCATTGACAGCAGCCCGATTACTTCCGATAGTAGGCCTTGGTTTCGCCTGCGAAGCGCAGCAGCAGGGAGTCTCGCCTAAGGGAGAGAATCTCTGCCGTATCGGAGATGCTCTCTTTGGAGCTGTCGCGCGACTCCTGGGTGAGTATCAGTTTGCCGTTGAAGAGATGCCACTCGGTGTAGAACCTTGGCCGCGGATATTGCACGAGGCTTTGCCGGTTGCGCCGGGCGTCGCGAGTGCCGCTTATGAGTGGCTGGGCGGCATGGTTGCGCTTCAGCGTGAATCCATATTCTCGTGGCACCATGATCTTCCGCATGATGCTGTCGGGAATAGGCGGCAGCGAGTCCTTCATCGCGGAGTCTACGGCACGTCGCCTCAGCGTGGGCATCACCTGATAGGCCCACGTGCCTTTCAGCCGGTCGATATTGACTACGCACAGCGCCTCATGCCTGTTGTCGGGATTGAAGGCCACGGCCAGGTTGTCGCCTATGCGGGGGCGGCCCAGCACGCGGCGTGCCAGCGTGGCCCGCAGGATGTCGATGGTGTCGGGGTCGCCGCCTTCCTCGCTGAGGAATACCAGTATGGAGTCGGTGCATCCCTCGCAGGCCATCCCGTAGACCATGGAGTCGCCAGGCAGGGCACTTGCGGTGCCTGGAGCGCCGTTTTCCCCGCCCTGGGGCTTTCTGTCGGCACATGCTGCGGCCAGCATCAAGGCGGCCAGTAGAACGAAAAGATTTCTCACATTGATGATGTTACGCATACAGGTTCTGTTTTGTTTGCAAAGGTATGAAAAAAAACGCCATAACTTATTGCGGAATTAAAAAAAATGCCTATTTTTGCACCATGCACTGAAAAGTGTGCCATGAAGCGCTTATTATTCACACACTGTTATAACACAAATCTAAGGTATGAAAAAGAAAATTCAATTCAGTCTTGTTTATCGAGACATGTGGCAGTCGTCTGGCAAGTTTCAACCGCGCAAGGACCAGTTGGAGCGCATAGCCCCCGTGATTATCGACATGGGAGTTTTCGACCGCGTGGAGACCAACGGCGGTGCTTTCGAGCAAGTGAACCTGCTGGCTGGCGAGAACCCCAATGCGGCAGTACGCGCATTCTGCAAGCCTTTCAACGAAGTGGGCATCAAGACCCACATGCTCGACCGCGGTCTGAACGCTTTGCGCATGTATCCCGTGCCCGACGACGTGCGCGAACTACAATATAAGGTGAAGCACGCTCAGGGAGTGGACATCCCCCGCATCTTCTGCGGACTAAACGACGTGCGCAACATCATCCCTTCGGTGAAGTGGGCCAAGGCCGCGGGCATGACGCCACAGGCTACGCTCTGCATCACCACATCGCCAGTGCACACGGTGGAATACTACAGCAACATTGCCGACCAGGTGATTGAAGCCGGTGCCGAGGAGATCTGCTTGAAGGACATGGCCGGCATCGGACAGCCCGCCCTGCTCGGAGCGCTCACCAAGGCCATCAAGACCAAGCACCCGGAAGTCATCATACAGTATCACGGCCACTCTGGCCCCGGTCTCTCCATGGCCAGCATCCTGGAGGTGTGCAACAATGGCGCCGACGTCATCGACACCGCCATCGAACCGCTCTCGTGGGGAAAGGTGCACCCCGACATCATCAGCGTGCAGAGCATGCTCAAGAACGAAGGCTTCGAGGTGAAGGAAATCAACATGAAGGCCTATATGCAGGCCCGCTCGCTCACCCAGGAGTTCATCGACGACTGGCTGGGCTACTTCATCAATCCCGGCAACAAGCAAATGTCGTCGCTGCTGCTCGGATGCGGCCTGCCCGGCGGCATGATGGGCTCGATGATGGCCGACTTGGCTGGCATACACCACGTCATCAACAACACGCTCAAGGCCAAGGGTGAGCCCGAACTCTCTACCGACGAGATGCTCGTGAAGCTCTTCGACGAGGTGGCCTACGTGTGGCCACGCGTGGGCTATCCCCCACTGGTGACGCCGTTCTCGCAATATGTGAAGAACATCGCGCTGATGAACCTGCTCACACTGGCTCAGGGCAAGGGCCGCTTCGTCATGATGGACGACTCGATGTGGGGCATGATTCTCGGCAAGAGCGGAAAGATTCCCGGAACCATCGACCCCGAGCTCGTGGAACTGGCCAAGAAGCAGGGCCGCGAATTCACCGATGCCGACCCGCACACGCTCATCCCCAACGCCCTGGACGACTTCCGCAAGGAAATGGACGAGAACGGATGGGACTACGGACAAGACGACGAGGAACTCTACGAACTGGCCATGCACCCCGAGCAGTATCGCAACTTCAAGAGCGGACAGGCCAAGAAGAACTTCCTGGCCGACCTGCAGAAGGCCAAGGACGCCCGCATGGGCTCCAAGCTCACACCCGAGCAGATCAGTGCCTTCAAGCACGCCAAGGCCGACGCCATCGTGGCTCCCGTCAAGGGTCAGCTCTACTGGGAGTTCAACGGCGAGGGCGAATGCGCTCACACCGTGGAGCCATTCATCGGCAAGGAATACAAGGAAGGCGAGCCCTTCTGCTACATCCAGGCTCCCTGGGGCGAAATCGTGAGCGTGCCGGCCGACTTGGGCGGAAAGCTGGTTGAGATAGATGCCAAGCAGGGCACCAAGGTGAACCGGGGCGACGTCATTGGCTATATTGAGCGCGACCACAAGGAATAAGAATCCTCATAGACTACCACCAAGAATCCCAGGAACAGCTGCCAAGAAGAGCGTTCCTGGGATTTTTTCTTCCCCAAAGCGCAGGAGGCTCCGGAACACGCCGACTACCCGGAAGGCCAGATGAAGAATTTGGCAGCTTTTTTCTTTGTCGTCACCATTTTAATCATTACCTTTGCAACATCAAAATGAGAAAAGGAGCATGATAAAGAACTATCAGCCAATCATCGACAAGTATTATCCCGAAGATAACGAGCTGCGCCACATCCTCATCACCCACAGCCGCAGCGTGGCCGACAAGGCCTTGAGCATAGCCAAGGCGCACCCGGAAATGCATCTCGACACCGAGTTTCTGGAAGAAGCGGCCATGCTCCACGACATCGGCGTCTTTCTCTGCCATGCCCCTGGCATCCAGTGCTTTGGCAACGAGCCCTACATCCGTCACGGCATGCTGGGAGCCCAACTGCTGCGACAGGAAGGACTGGCGCGCCATGCACGCGTGTGCGAACGCCACACCGGAGCAGGCATCTCGGCGGAAGAAATTGAGCGCCAGCAGCTGCCCCTGCCTCCCGGCGACTATCTGCCCGAGACGCTGGAAGAAAAGGCCATCTGCTTTGCCGACAAATTCTTCAGCAAGACACGGCTCGACCGCGAAAAGACGCTCGAACAGGCCACTGAAAGCCTGAAGAAATTTGGCAACGAGGGCGTGAAACGCTTTCTGCAATGGGCCGAAATGTTTAAGTAAATCGGTGTTTGCTATTGTTAAATAAACCATAAAAACGGGCCTTTTGTGAGATATTAGGCATTTATTCCGTAATTTTGCACCTTGCAAAATGAGAACGAAGTCTGTTATATTCATCTTGCTGTCGGTCGTTATCTTCATATTGGCCGATACGCACATGCCCTTTTCCCCGGAGAAAACATGGGGGAATAATGGCGACACCGTTCTCCATTTGCCCGACACTCCCGACACATTAAAACCCCAAAACAGCGACCCTGCGGAGCCGAAGGACAGCACCTCAGACGCCCACTCTCCGGGCGAGATGCTGCCCGACAGCACTCTGCTGCCCGACACCCTGCTGGGCATGGACTCGCTGCAACGTGCCGTCTATCTGCACAACAAAGCCATCGACGACTCCATCAGCCTGGACAGCATGGCCCGCAACAAGAAAAACGGCATTGAGGCTCCGGTGGAATACGAAGCCGAGGACTCGCTCGTCTACGATGCCGCCTCCAAGCGAGTGTGGCTCTACGGCAAGTCGCACGTGAAGTATCAGAACATGGAGCTCAACAGCGAGAAGGTGAACATGAGCATGAACGACAACGTGGTTCATGCCACGGGTGTGGCCGACTCAACAGGTGCGCTGAGCGGACAGCCTGTGTTCCAGTGGGGCCAAGACACCTATGAGAACGACACCATTGCCTTCAACTTCAAAACCAAGAAGGGACTGATTACCAACGTCTACACGCAGCAGGAAGAAGGATATCTGACGAGCCAGAAAGCCAAGCGAAACGACGAGGGCGATATGTTCATTCAGCATGGCCGCTACACCACCTGCGAACTGCCCCACCCCGACTTCTACATCTCGTTGTCGCGCGCCAAGGTGCGTCCGGGCAAAGACGTGGTGTTCGGACCGGCCTATCTGGTGGTGTGCGATGTGCCGCTGCCGATAGCCATCCCCTACGGATTCTTCCCCTTCACCAAGAGCTACAGCAGCGGTTTCATCATGCCCACCTATGGCGATGAGAGCGCCCGCGGATTCTATCTGCGCGACGGCGGCTACTATTTCGCCATCAGCGACAAGATGGACCTGAAACTCATCGGCGAAATCTACACCAAAGGCTCATGGGGCATCACCGCCACCACAAACTACAGAAAGCGCTACAGATATAGCGGCAACTTCCTCTTCAGCTATCAGGACACGAAAAACGGCGATAAGGGCATGCCCGACTTCACCGAAGAGGAGAGCTTCAAGCTGCAGTGGAGCCATCGGCAAGACCAGAAGGCCAACCCCTTCAGCACGTTCTCGGCAAGCGTGAACTTCGCCACATCGAGCTTTGAGCGCAACAACCTGACGAGCATGTACAACCCGCAGGCCATGACGCAGAGCACAAGAACGTCGAGCGTGAACTGGAGCACATCATTCTCGAGCATCGGACTGACGCTCAACAGCACCATGAACCTGAACCAGAACATGCGCGACTCATCCATCAGCATGACGCTGCCCGACCTGAACATCTCGCTGAGCCGATTCTACCCCTTCAAGCGCAAACACGCTGCCGGAGCCGAGCGATGGTATGAGAAACTCTCCGTGAGCTATACCGGCCACTTCAGCAACTCCATCAACACCAAGGAAAGCGAGCTGATGCACACGAACATTATCAAAGACTGGAAGAACGGCATGCAGCACCAGATTCCCATCAACGGCTCGTTCACGCTCTTCAACTACATCAATGTGAATCCCTCGTTCAACTTTACCGACCGCATGTACACCAACAAGATTGTCAAGTCGTGGGACGAGGTGGGACAGCGCGAAGTGGCCGATACCATCTACGGTTTCAACAACGTCTACAACTGGAACCTCAGCATGGGACTCTCCACCAAGCTCTATGGATTCTTCACTCCTTCGCGCAAGCTCTTCGGCGACAAGATTAGTGCCATTCGCCACGTCATCACCCCACAAGTGAACTTCAGCTATGCGCCGGACTTCAGCGCCCAGCGCTATGGCTACTACAACACCTACCAGAAGACCGACGCCAACGGCAACGTGTCGCTCGTGCAATATTCACCTTACGACGGCAGCCTCTACGGCGTGCCGGGCAAAGGGCGCACGGGAAGCATCTCTTTTGACGTGGGCAACAACGTGGAGATGAAAATAAAGACCGACAAGGACACCACAGGATTCAAGAAAATCAGCATCATCGACGAACTCGGAGCCAGCATGTCGTACAACATGGCGGCCAAGGAGCGGCCTTGGAGCGACTTGAGCACCCGCATCCGACTGAAGCTCACCAAGAGCTACACGTTCAACATGAATGCCGTCTTCTCCACCTACGCCTACGACCTGGACGACGATGGCAAGCCCTACATTGGCACCCACACCGAGTATAGCCGCGGACGCTTCGGACGCTTCCAGGGCATGTCGCAGAACCTCTCGTTCACGCTGAATCCCGAGACTTTCAAGAAATGGTTCGGCAAAAAGGAGAAGGACGAGGACGAAGACAACGGCAACTCGTCGGACGACGATGACAGCGACACTGGCGTGGACACCAACATCGACGACGACATGATGCGCGGACAGCGGGGAGCAAAGAAAGAGAATGCAGGACTGGCCGAAACCGACGGCGACGGATACATGACGTTCTCCATGCCCTGGAGCATCACTTTCGGCTATGGCATCACCATGCGCGAAAACACACAGGGGAAATTCAACACAAAAACCATGCGCTATCCCTACGGCTTCACCCAGACGCTCAACATGAGCGGCAACCTGAGACTCAGCGACGGATGGAACATTTCGTTCTCGAGCGGCTACGACTTCGAACACAAGGCTTTCTCGATGACTACGGCCTCACTGCAACGCGACCTGCACTGCTTCAACATGTCGTGCTCGGTGGTGCTGGCTCCCTATACCAGCTACAACTTCAGCTTCAGATGCAATGCCGCCACACTGACCGACGTGCTGAAATACGACAAGAAGAGTGGCTATTCCAATGCCGTGCAGTGGTATTGACAAGGCTTTTCGACATCCAGCCCCCCTGCAGATTCGCCACTGCATAGAAACAGCGAGCACGCTGCTCGATCGAAGCGAGCACGCCGCTCGCTTGGAGAGAGCACGCCGCTCGATCGACGAAAGGAAGTAGGACGAGAATGCATGTCATGACTTTTCATAAACCGATTTCAACCTTTTTGAACCTTTTTCTTTGGTTGAACTCACGTTAATCTTCCATAATCTTTCGTGTTTCACAACAAATTTCCATATCTTTGCAAAGATGAAACCTCGACTATCTATATTGCCGCTGATAGCGGCCTTGCTGATGAGCACTTTGCCAGGCAAGGCTGCTGAGGGGTCGGCACCCAAAAAAGAAAACAACACTGCCAACATCATCTCGGAGAAAGAACTGAAGCATCGCTCCATGGCGATGCTCGCACGGTTTATGGAATATGCCAAGAGCATCTATACCGATGCAGGCGTCAACGCGCGGGGCGACTCGTGCGGCTACTTCAAGGCCTTGAAAGCCGGAGGCAGCGATGAAGACGGTGTTCGCACCAATGCCGACATAGCCATGACGATGGCTTTTGTGGCTCGCTATGGCAAGGCCGATGGCGTGGACCTGCCCGCCGGGTTGACTGATGCCGACCTGCGCCGCATGGCCAAGCGCGCACTGACTTGGGCTTACAGCACCCATCGGGCCAATCAGCTGGTAGCCTGTGCCGATGGCAAGCACTGGGGAAGCCAGGGCGGCCAGTGGCAATGGGAGAGTTCGCTATGGGCCATGAGCGTAGCTTTGTGTGCCCACTTCCTGAACGCAGAGGGACCGATGGCAGAAAGCGTGAGAAAACTCATTGTGGCTGAAGCCGATGCGGAACTGGTGCGACAAGTGCCCACCAACTATCGCAACGACACCAAAGCCGAGGAGAACGGATGGGACGCCAACGTGCTGGCATGTGCTGTAGGCATGATGCCCAGCCACCCCCACTCCAAGCAATGGCGCGAAGCCATGTGCCGGTTTGGCTTCAACTGCTACACGGTGAAAGCCGACCAACAAGACACCACGATGGTGGCTGGCAGACACGCCAAAGACTGGTATGCAGGCGCAAACCTCTTCGACGACTTCACGCTGCAAAACCACAACTTTTTCCACACAAGCTATCAGAACGTAGTGATGCAGGAACAGGCAGAAAGCATGGTTGTGGAAAAGCTGTTTGGGGGAGAGCCCACCACCGACATCTTCACCTGGCACTGGCAGGAAGTATGGAATGAGGTGTTGGCCCCCATGGCTCTTTGCGACGGCGAACTGGCCATGCCCAACGGCAACGACTGGAGTCTCTACTTAGGCGACCAGATGCCCGCCTACACAGCCATGGCTGCCTTCAAGCGCAATGGCGAAGCCCTGATGCTCGAAAGCCGTACACTCAGGCTAATAGAGGCACGCCAGGCCACCACTCCCAACGGCGCCTGGATGCTTCATGCTGACATAGGCCCACGGCGAATGGGCGTAACAGCCCACCGCGTGATGATGACATGGCTCATGCACGAACTCTTCTCTACCGCCGACCTGACGCCCGTCGGCTGGGAAACATTCCAGTACAACCATGCCAAGGCTAAAATCCTGCCGGCACAAAACATCATACGCTCTTTATCGGAAGAACGGTTCGTAAGTTTCTCGTGGAGCAACGGACTGAAAAACGCCAATTGCCTGATAGTGCCCAACCAAGCTGACGAACGGGCCAGAATCATTGTTCCCTACAGAAAGGGCGGAACAGGCAATCTGATTGGATATTACGGAAACGAGCCGTCGGAGCCAAGCGGCGAACTGAAGCTGGCAGGCAACACGCTGCAATGGATTGCCAGCGGACGAATGCTCGTAGGCGCAGGCAAGGCCCACCAGAATTTCGGCATTGCCGCCCTGCCCAGCAATGCGGTGGTGATGGTAGACGAACTGAAGGCGAGCTCGGCTGCCACGCTGGGCACCGACCGCGTGGGCATGCTGGCCATTTCTGTTGACCCTGTTTCCAAGCCTCAGCGCACACTCTACTGGGATGGCGGTTCCACTACGACCGACGGCTCAGAAATGGTGATAATGCCTTCGCGATGGGTGAACATTGACAACCAGATAGGCATCATCTCTCTGGACGAAAGGCCCATCATGGCCTTTGGCGACCGGGAACTCTGCAACTCCATCTATACCGCTAAGCTCTACCCGTCGTACGGAGAGAGCAGGGTGAGCACGCACGAGAATGACAACCGTCACCACCTTATTTATTATATGAACGTGACTGCGGAGCAAACCGCACGACTCGCCCGAAAAGCCAGCGTGAAGACAAGCCCAGGCAAGAGCACCATGCACGTGGAAGACACCGACGGAAACAAATATCAGGTGGAAGCCAACCTCTCTGACCCAGACAAAAGAATTGTAACCAAAAAACTATAACAACAAAAGAAAAACATGGATATTACCGAAAGATTTCTTAATTACGTGAAGTTTGACACGCAATCAAGCGAAGACTCAGAGAGCGTGCCAAGTACATCAAAGCAACTGGTGTTTGCTGAATATCTGAAGAAAGAACTTGAAGACGAAGGATTCGATGACGTGGAAATGGACGAAAAAGGCTACATCTATGCCACACTAAAGGCCAACACCCGCAAGGAAATTCCCACCATCGGCTTTATCAGCCACTACGACACCAGCCCCGATTGCTCAGGAGAGAACGTGAAGCCGAGCATTGTGCGCAACTATGATGGTTCAGACATTGAGCTCTCGCCGGACATCGTGTCAAGCCCAAAGAAATTTCCTGAACTGCTTAGCCATGTGGGCGAAGACATCATCGTGACCGACGGAACCACGCTGCTCGGAGCCGACGACAAGGCCGGCATCGCAGAAATCGTGCAAGCCATGTGCTACCTGCGCGACCACAAGGAAATCAAGCACGGCGATATCCGCATGGGATTCAATCCCGACGAGGAAATTGGCATGGGGGCTCACCACTTCGACGTGGAGAAGTTTGGATGCGAATGGGCCTACACCATGGATGGCGGCGACTTGGGCGACCTGGAATTCGAGAACTTCAACGCCGCATCGGCCAAGATTTTCATCAAGGGCGTGAGCGTGCATCCTGGCTATGCCAAGGGCAAAATGATCAATGCCAACCGCCTGGCCGTGGAGTTTGCTTCCATGCTTCCTGCCGACCAGACCCCCGAAACCACCGAAGGCTATGAGGGATTCTATCATTTGCTGGGCATTGAGAGCAACATTGAGAACGCCCGTCTGAACTACATCATCCGCGATCACGACCGCGACCGCTTTGAAGACCGCAAGCTATTCATCGAACGCTGTGTGGAAAAGATGCAGAAAAAGTATGGTGAAGAGGCCATCAGATGTGAGGTGAAAGACCAATACTACAACATGAAGGAGAAAATAGACCCCAACATGCACGTCATCGACCTCGTACTCAAAGCCATGCAGGAATGCGACGTCCCCCCACGCGTGGAGCCCATCCGTGGAGGCACTGACGGCGCACAGCTCTCATTCAAGGGACTGCCATGCCCTAACATCTTCGCCGGCGGCGTGAATTTCCACGGCCCCTACGAATTCGTCAGCATACAAGTGATGGAGAAAGCCATGCAGGTGGTGGTGAAGATTTGCGAACTGACAGCCGCCTATAACGACTAAACCTTTGATTGACAGCAACAGAGCACACTCTTATCTAACAGGCAGATGGCCGAACTTCCAACAATAATAAAGGACCTTGCACTGATTCTTGTCGTAGCAGGTGTTGTAACGCTCATTTTCAAGAAACTCAAGCAACCACTGGTGTTAGGCTATGTGGTGGCAGGATTCATGGTCTCTCCACACATGCCCTACACCATGTCGGTAGTCGACACGGAGAACATTCACACATGGGCAGACATCGGCGTGATGTTCCTCCTGTTTTCCTTAGGACTCGACTTCTCGTTCAAGAAGATTCTGAAGATGGGGGCTTCTCCAATCATCGCCACATGTACCATCGTGTTCTGTATGATGATGCTCGGCATCATGGTTGGGCATGCCTTCGGATGGGCCAAAATGGACTGCATCTTCCTTGGCGGCATGCTCGCCATGTCGTCAACAACCATCATCTATAAGGCCTTCGACGACCTTGGTCTGCGGCAACAGCACTTTGCAGGACTTGTGATGAGTGTGCTCATTCTTGAAGACATTCTGGCCATTGTGATGATGGTGATGCTGGCGGCCATAGCCAGTGGCAACAATCCCGACGGCGGACAGATGCTCGGAAGCGTTGTGAAGATAGGCTTCTTCCTTGTGCTCTGGTTTGTGGTGGGCATCTTTGCCATTCCTCTGTTTCTGCGGCGTGTGCGCAAGTTGATGAATAGCGAAGTGCTGCTCATCGTGTCGCTCGGACTTTGTTGCGCCATGGCCGTGCTGAGCACGAGCGTTGGCTTCAGTAGTGCCTTCGGTGCCTTTGTCATGGGAAGCATCCTGGCCGAAACCATTGAGGCGGAAAAAATCATCAAGCTCGTAGAGCCGGTGAAGAATCTCTTCGGAGCAATATTCTTTGTTTCGGTCGGCATGCTCGTCGACCCCAATATCCTCATAGCCTATGCTCTGCCCATCGTGGCACTGGTGATGACCATCCTTTTGGGCCAAGCCGTCTTCGGCTCTTTAGGGTTCATGCTGGCAGGTGAGTCGCTCAAATCGGCCATGAAGTGCGGATTCTCCATGGCTCAGATAGGCGAATTTTCGTTCATCATTGCCTCATTGGGCCTCTCGCTCGGCGTCATAGGCGATTTCCTCTATCCGGTGGTGGTGGCCGTATCAGTCATAACAACATTCCTCACACCTTACATGATACGGTTTGCCACACCGGCTTACAACCATCTGGAGCAGCACCTCTCGCCCAAATGGGTGCGCTCGCTCAACCATCTGAGCATGAGTCATCCCAACTCAACGGAACATGGACTCTGGCACAAGCTGCTCATCCAGATGGCAAGCAACACGCTCATCTATTCCATCCTCTCGGCAGCAGTCATTGCACTGATGTTCACCTTCTTCCTGCCCTTCATCCACCAGGTGCTCCCAGGCAAAGAGATGCTCTGGTATGGCAATGCCATCACGGGGGTTGCTACCGTCCTGCTCATTTCACCCTTCCTCAGAGCCATGGTCATGAAGAAGAACCACTCAGAAGAATTCAAAGCCCTTTGGCGCGAGAGCAACATCAACCACCTGCCGCTCATCTTCACCATCCTCGTTCGCATGGTCATTGCCATGGGATTCATCTTCTACATCTGCCATCACCTTTCCCACTTCAGTCGTGCCATCATCATCACCATCGGCATTGTGGCCTTGATGACAATCATCTTCTCGCGGTGGATTAAGCATCGCAGCATCAAGCTGGAACGGCTCTTCATCCTGAACCTGCGGTCGCGCGACATTGAAGCCCAGGTGCATGGCCACAAACGCCCACTCTACGAAGGCCGTCTGCTCGACCGCGACATCCACATTGCCGACTTCGAGATTCCCACAGACTCGCAATGGTCGGGAATGACGCTTCGCGAGCTCAACCTGGGCAAGAAATACGGCATCCACGTGAGCAGCATCCTGCGAGCCGGACGGCGGTTCAACATACCCGACGGCAACGACCGCATCTTTCCGGGAGACACGCTGCAGGTGATTGGAAGCGACGACCAGCTGACCACCTTCAAGCATGCACTCGAAGAGGCTCTCTTTGAGGAGGACTATGAACTGGAGAAACGCGAGATGAAACTGCGTAGCATCGTCATTTCAGGCAACAGCCCCTTCGTTGGGCTCACCCTCCAGGAGAGTGGCATCCGCGACCAGTTCAACTGCATGGTGGTGGGCATTGAGGAAGGAAAAGAGAACCTCTCGCTGGTGAAGCCTTCCTACCGTTTCGAGAAAGGAGACATCATCTGGGTAGTGGGCGAAGAGGACAACCTGAACAAGCTGAAATAGCCCCACGGGGAGTCTCTGTGCTCCAAAGGCAACTGCCAACACCACTTTTTTCAGGTTTTTAGCATAATTTTCCATTGACAATGGACGATTATCGGCTAAAAGTGTTACCTTTGCACCCGCAAAAAACACAGGGGTACTTGCTCAACCCCCTTTAACAAAACAAGACAATGAAAAAGAAACAACCAACAGTGAGTGTGCTGTTCATGCTTTTCAGCATCCTCTTTTGTGTTTGCCTCATTGCGGCAAACCTCTTTGCAACAAAGCAGATTGCCCTTGGAAACATCAGCGTGACGGGAGGGCTCATCATTTTTCCCATTTCCTACATTGTGAACGACTGCGTGTGCGAAGTGTGGGGCTACAAGAAGACTCGACTGCTCATCTGGGTGGGCTTTGCCATGAATTTCTTCTTTGTGCTCATGGGCGCATTGTGCGACCTCATACCCGCAGCCCCCTACTACACCAATACTGAGGGCTTCCATGGCGTATTCGGATTGGCTCCGCGCGTAGCCATGGCTTCGTTTTGCGCCTTCCTCGTGGGCTCGTTTCTCAATGCCTACGTGATGAGCCGCATGAAGATTGCCTCAAACGGCAACAACTTCTCGGCACGCGCCATTTTGAGCACCATCGCAGGCGAAGGAGCCGACTCGCTCATCTTCTTTCCCCTCGCATTGGGAGGCGTAGTACCCACTGATGCCCTCATTCCTCTCATGCTCTGGCAAGTGGTACTCAAGACGGTCTACGAAGTCATTGCCCTGCCGCTCACCATCCGAGTGGTGAAGCTGCTCAAGGCCCACGAAGGCGAAGATGTGTATGACAACGGTATCAGCTACAACGTGCTGAACGTTCTAAGCATTTAAAAAAACAACAATATGGAAACAAGAAACCAGGAAGGGCTGCAAGCGTTAGGCAGGCAGACAACCTATAGCTCCGACTACAATCCGCAGGTGCTGGAGACATTCCACAACATGCATCCGGGAAACGACTATTGGGTGCAGTTCAACTGTCCCGAGTTCACCACGCTCTGCCCCATCACGGGGCAGCCCGACTTTGCCGAAATCAGAATTATGTACGTGCCCGATGAACTCATGGTGGAGAGCAAAAGCCTGAAGCTCTACCTCTTCAGCTTCCGCAACCACGGCGACTTCCACGAGGACTGCGTGAACATCATCATGAAAGACCTCATCCGGCTGATGCAACCCAAATACATCGAAGTGGTGGGACTGTTCACTCCCCGCGGGGGCATCAGCATACATCCCTATGCCAACTATGGCAAGCCCGGCACCAAATACGAACAATTGGCCGAGCACCGATTCATGAACCACAACATGTAGAGTGGTCTCCCCCCTCTTCGTCTTTCGGGGCTTTATTGTGCTGCTAATTCTCACAGCCAGCACAATAAAGCCCCGAAAGCATCGTTTTCTTTATAAATGCAAGAAAACATCTCACCCATGAAGAAAATCCTCCTTTCACTCGTGATGCTGCTCCCGGCCATGCCGATGCTGGCACAATATCAGCGGGGCGACACGTTCCTCTATCCACGCATAGGCATCAACGTTGCCAACATGAGCGGCAACGACATCTTCTATATTGTAGACCCGTTAGACTCGAAAGGCAAATCGGGGCTCACCGCCGGCCTTGAAGTGGAGCGGTTTGTGGCCAGCAGGCTGAGCCTGTCGCTCGGCGCTTTCTATTCCAACGTGGGATGCCGTTACGACGACTTCGGCTATGTGGACACACAAAAGGCCATCTACGAAAACACAGAGAACAGCAAATGGAACGTCCACCAGCTGAGCATGCCCCTCATGGCCAATTTCTACGTCACCGAGCATCTCGCCCTGAAGCTTGGCGTAGAGGGCAACTATCTGCTTTCGGCCAAGGTCACCAGCGACTTCACGCATGGACGCATAGAAGACATCAGTAAATACATTCCAGAAGAGCAACGCAGTGAATCGGAAGACATCACATCGGCCTTCCACAAAATGACCGTCTCCATACCTGTAGGAGCCTCAATAGAATATAAACATGTGGTGCTTGATGCCCGCTACTACATGGGAATCACCAAGGCAACAAAGCTTTACGATTCATGCCACAGATGGTTTGCCCTGACCCTGGGCTACCAGCTGGAACTCTGAACCCCCGAATTAACAAAGTGAACGGACGAAAAACCAGGCCACGGGAATGAGCAACGCGGGGAGCAGGTTGAGCGTCTTGCAGTCCTTCAACTGAAGCAGCGAGAGGCCGGAACCGGTGATAAGCAGCCCTCCCACGATGAGCAACTCGGCCATGAGCTCGTCGCTCACCGCACTGCTTGAGAGCATGGCAGCGAGATAGAAAAGTCCCTGCCAGCAGAAGAGCACTGGTGCGGCCAAAACCATGCCTATGCCATAGGTGGAAGCGAAGACCGTGGAAGAAACGAAGTCGAGCGTGGCGTTGGTGTAGAGAAACGTATTGTCGCCATTGAGCGCACTGATGACGGGGCCGAGCATCGAGAGCGGGCCAATGCAATAAAGGAGAATGGCCGTGGCCAGCCCGTCAGCCAGCCGGTTGCTGTCGCCTTGCCTGGAATGCCGGTCCACAAGACGCTTGAAGTGGCCGTCTATATCGAGCGCCGTGCCCACAACCCCTCCTATGGCCATGGCCACGATGAAGAGCACCGGCTGCTGGCTCCGGGGGAAATTCTGTATGGTGGCATTGAGGCCTATGGCGAGGCTCGCCAGTCCGAGAGCCGTGAAGAGAGCCTCCTTGTAGCGTTCCTTGATTCCGCGGTGGAGCACCGTGCCTACTATGCTGCCCACGATGATGGTGGCAGTGTTGACAATCGTTCCGAGCATGGGGGAAATGTTTTGTGCTGAAAAATCGTGCAAATTTAGCATTTTTCTTTCAAACCATCACATTTTGTGGAATAAAAAGCGTAATTTTGCAACTCAAATTGAGTTGGAAACCAAAGAACAATAACACAACAAATAGAAACGAAAGAAAATGGGAAAAGTGATTTTAACAGGCGACCGCCCCACCGGCAAGCTCCATTTGGGCCATTACGTGGGTTCGCTTCGCCGCCGTGTGGAATTGCAGAATGCGGGCAACTACGACCGCATGTTTGTCTTCATGGCCGATGTGCAGGCACTGACAGACAACGCCGACAATCCTGAGAAATTGCGCCAGAGCATCATCCACGTGGCGCTCGACTGGCTCTCAGCAGGGCTCGACCCGAGCCGCTGCACACTCTTTGTGCAGAGCATGATTCCCGAGCTGGCCGAGCTGACCACCTATCTGATGAACCTTGTGTCGGTGAGTCGCGTGCAGCGCAATCCCACGGTGAAGACAGAAATCAAGATGCGCAATTTCGAGGCCAACATTCCGCTGGGCTTCTTCTGCTATCCCGTGTCGCAGGCTGCCGACATCACGCTCTTCAAGTCGACCACCGTGCCCGTGGGCGAAGACCAGGAGCCCATGCTCGAACTGACACGCGAACTGGTGCGCCGCTTCAACAACACTTATGGCGAGGTGCTCGTTGAGCCCAACATCATGCTGCCCGAGAACCAGACGGCACGCCGCCTGCCGGGTACCGACGGCAAGGAGAAAATGTCGAAGTCGCTGGGCAACTGCATCTATCTGAGCGACTCGGCCGACGAGGTGTGGCAGAAGGTGCGCTCCATGTACACCGACCCCACGCATATCAACCTGAACGACCCAGGCCACGTGGAGGGCAACGCCGTGTTCACCTATCTCGATGCCTTCTCGTGCGATCAGGACTTTGCCGACTTCTGGCCTGAATATCAGAATCTGGATGAGCTGAAAGACCACTACCGCCGGGGCGGACTGGGCGACATGAAGTGCAAGAAATTCCTCAATCAGGTGCTCAATAAATTTCTGGAGCCCATGCGCCAGCGCCGCGCCGAACTAGTGAAGGATATTCCCGAAATCTACAACATCCTGCGCCGCGGAACGGAAGAGGCGCGCGAAGTGGCCGCACAGACCATGAGCGAAGTGCGCCATGCCATGCGCATCGACTATTTCGACGATGCCGACCTCATTCGGCAGCACATTGAAATGTTCAGCGGCAAATAAGCTGCACCCCGATAAGAAGGCGAGCCCCTCTCTGCTTCGTTTTTCGAAGCAGAGAGGGGTTCGCCTTTTGCTTTGCCGCCAGCAGTCATCTCCCCTGGCGAGAGGTGCTTTCAGAGCAGGGTCTCGATGGCTGCCTTGACGTCGGCCATGCTCTCGGTGGGCTCAAAACGCCGTACGACGTTGCCTTTCCTGTCGACGAGGAACTTGGTGAAGTTCCACTTGACGTCGGGCTTCTCTGCATAGTTCTCGTCGCGCTTGAGCATCATCTGGTGCATCATGGAGCCCGTCTTGTCACTCTGGTCGAAGCCCTTGAAAGGCTGCTCCTTCTTGAGCAGCGTGAAGAGCGGCGACTCCTGCGGGCCATTGACGTCTATCTTGTCGAACTGGGGGAAGTGGATGTCGAAGTTGGCCGTGCAGAAGGAGTGGATTTCTTCTATACTGCCAGGTGCCTGCTCGCCAAACTGGTTGCAGGGGAAGTCAAGGATTTCCAGGCCGCGGGAGGAAAACTCGGCATAGAGTGCTTCCAGTTCCTTATACTGAGGAGTGAATCCGCAGCGCGTGGCTGTGTTGACGATGAGCAACACCTTGCCCTTATACTGCCTGAGCGACACCTGTTCGCCTGCATCGTTCACCACTTTCACCTTGTAGATGTTGTTGCGTGCGCTCACGGTGAGCATGCTCACCGTGAAAAGCGCCACCAGTAATAA
Source organism: uncultured Prevotellaceae bacterium (assembly GCA_946622085.1). Lineage (GTDB taxonomy): Bacteria > Bacteroidota > Bacteroidia > Bacteroidales > Bacteroidaceae > Prevotella. The sequence continues at coordinate 22,381 of CAMOPD010000003.1, forward strand.
TAATCTTTTCATGCGTTTTCCTTTGTTTTATGTATCTTTCCTAAATCGCTTTGTCTTTTTCCGCCCGGGCCTGCAGGCATCATGTAGCCGAATTCGTCGAAGCGCTCAAACCCCATCCGGCGCAATTGGCCGATGCTATCCTGTACGCCCGCGCGCGTGTTATAATAAGGAATGAGGGGAACCCTAACCACCACGTCGGCCGCCCTGCCCTGCTGGGCCAGCCACTCCAGGTTGCTCTTCACCAGCTGGTTGGATTGTCCCGTGTAGCGTTCATAAACGTCGTTGTTCATATCCTTCACGTCGACAATCCATTCATTCACCACAGGCAGCAATGCCTCCAGATGATGGCATGCCACGTGGAGACTCGTCTCGAGCGTGATGCGCCAATCGTCGCCGCATAGCGCATGCAGCCGGGCAATGAAACGGCTCTGCAGGCACGGCTCTCCTCCGCCGAAAGTAACGCCTCCCCCCGTGGCAAGAAAGTAGATGTTGTCTACAGCCAGCTCCTCATAAAGCATCTCGGGAGAGACTCTGCGCCAAACGCCCTCCGGCCGCAGGCACTGCGGATTGAGGCAGTAGCGACACGACAACGGACAGCCATGGAAGGCCACCAGTGTGGTCACTCCCTGGCCGTCCGTTGCCAGTCGATGACGCTCAATGCCGATGAGCGGCGCCTCATTGCTCATGATTCGCTGTCAGCATCCTTCTCGTCGGCCTTGCGGTCGTCTATATTGTCGCCCTCTGTGGGAGCCATTTCCTCTTCGAAGTCGGTGATTCCGGCCTTCACCAGGATGTTGTACCACGAGAGGAGCTTCTTGATGTCGCTGTCGTGCACGCGGTCGCGGTCGAAATCGGGCAGCACCTGAGCAAAATACTCGCGCAGTTCCTTGCCCGAAGCCTTCTTGAATTTCAGCGAGCACTCCTTGCCCTCCTCTTTGTCGCGGATGCTGGCCAGCACGGTCATGAGTGGCACGTCTTCAGCATCGGTATACATGGCGATGTCGGCCAGGCTCGTCACGCGGTCGGTGGCAAATGCCGGCATACGCTTATGTGTTTCGTCGAGCGCCTCGACGATGAGATTCGACTTACCTCTTGAAACAAGTTTGTAGAGTCCGGGTTTCCCGGCAATAGAGAGAATTGTCTGTACCATTTTGTTTTGTTGTTTTGCTTTTATTGGTTTTGAAAAGTTATTGTTTTGCTCTGCCGCCATCGAGGCCAGCATGTGGTCAATTTGCTCGTTGATGGAGCGTTCCCCATCGTTCACTATCTCGTAGTCGCTCCGGCGCCGCGTCTCCTCCTGCGGCATCTGCCTGTGTATCCACTCCAGCGCCTGCTGGCGGCTGATGCCGTCGCGTTGCATGATGCGGCTGATGCGCACCTCGAGAGGGGCGGTGACGCAGACCACATGGTCGAAGTGCACCCGCTCAGAGAAAGCGCTTTCAAAGAGTATGGCGCTCTCGAGCCACTCATAGCCCGACAACAGGAAGTCTTTAGCTACGGCGGGATGCACCACGTCGTTGACGGCTTGCTTGTTGCTCTCCGAGGCCAGCAGGAATCGGGCCAGAACGGGCTTGTTGAGCTCCTCGCCCGCATAGACATCAGAGCCCACGAGTGCTGTCAGCCCTCTGCGAATGGCGGCCGACGAGCGCATGAGCCTTTTGGCGGCACTGTCGCAATCGTAGACGCTGATGCCGCGTTTTTCCAGCTGTCGGCACAAGTAGCTTTTCCCGCTGCCTATGCCGCCCGTAATTGCCACCTTCATACCGTCGGAGCTCACTGTTGTTCAATCAGATAATCCACTTGCTCCACCACCGTGTGAGCCTTGGTCACTCCATGGGGGAAGGAACGCAGATAGATGTTGCATTTCTCCGACGGTTTGTCGGCCAGCTCATTGTAATCCACGATGACGCTGAAGTCCTCGGGCTTGATAGAGCGGAACATGCTTGCCCCGGTGACGAAGACCACCTTCACCCGCGCGGGAAATGTGCGCAGGATTTTGCCTTCGGGCATATTGATGGCCCTGATGGGCACTTCCACGCTTTCCTCGGTGAGGATGTCGGGATAGAAGGCCACCTTGATGACCTCGGGGTCGCACTTGACGCCCTTGATCTTTCTGAGTCCTATCTCGTGGACCACGGTGTCGGTGATGTTCTCCACCTGCAACGGCTCGGTGAACACATACTTCACGCTGTCGAGAATGTCCTGGGCTGCCAGGATGGTCACGCTGTCGGGCATGAAGACCGTCTTGGATATGTAGTAGCTCTGGCCGGGAGAAGCCTTCCCCAGCAGCCTCACAGGCACGCGCTTGCTGCTGCCGTCGTTGTAGTAGAACTCCAGTTTGTCGGGCCGCAAGGCGGTGATCTTCGACGAACTGAAGAGTTGCGAGTAGGCCATCTTCATCAGCTCCGTGCCGGGCACCACCCCTTTTCCGTTGCCTCTGGCAAAGGTCTTGAAGTCGGCGGTCACCGTCTTCACCTTGTCGCCGTAGATATAGGAGAAGATGGTGTAGCCCTTGTCCTTCACGGTGACGCGGATGAAGTCGTCCGACTGTCCGTTGAGCACGTTGCCCTTGGTCACGTTCACCACGTCGACAGGTATTTGAATCTCCTTCTCGTAGGTTTCATTCAGCGTCATCATGAGCCAGAATGTGCCACTGAGCAGAAGGAAAAACAAAAAAATCAGAAACTCCTTGTTAGCCTTGCTCAGGAAGAAGTCTCTGAAGTGTTGCCAAAGGCCTTTTGTCCCGTTGTCTGTCATGCGGTGCGAAGCATGGGGAGAGCGTGCGCGGAGGCAGGAATCATCATGCTGCTTCCCCGCTCCCCCCGGTGTTGTGAAAAATCTTCTTTCTCTTACTTCTGTGTGTTTGCCACGGCCGAGTCGGCAGCATCGGCAAAGACGTAGTTTTTGTCAACACGAATCACCACGCCCTTGGCCACTTCCACCTCGATGACGTTGGCAGCCAGGTCGATGCGCTTCACGGTTCCGTGAACGCCGCCGCCGGTGATGATTTTAGTGCCTTCGGCGAGCGAGTTCTGAAACTCGCGTATCTTTTTCTGCCGCTGCTGTTGTGGACGAATCATGAAGAGCCACATGATGACAAACAGGGCTATAATCATGATCAGGGTTGGCATCATGCTGGGCTGCTGGGCGGCCTGAGCTGCCAAAAAGAATGTTGTACTCATCTTGATGATTTACGTTTATTTTACTGATTTATTATGATGTTTCGTTCACATGCCTGCATCTTCAGGCCTCGCTGCCCTCGCCGTCTTCATCGTCCGGGTGTCGGCGCGAGCGGGGAGCATCGATGCTCTTGAGCAGTCGGCCGCTATGGATGAGATGGCGCGCAATGGCATCGAGCATGCCGTTGATATAGCCGCCGCTCTTGGGCGTGCTGTATATCTTGGCCAGGTCCACATACTCGTTGATGGTGACGCTGACGGGAATGTTGGGGAAGGTCATCATCTCGGCCAGCGCTATCTGCATGATCACCACGTCCATGTAGGCCAGTCGCGAGAAGTCCCAGTTGCGGCTGGCCTCAGTCATGTAGCGCTGATACTGGTCGGCATTGAGAATGGTGGCACGGAAGAGCTTCCGCGCAAAGTCCTTGTCCTCTATGTCCTTGTATTCAGGCAGCAGTTCCTGGTTCTTGCCGTTTTTGGGGTCGAAGCGCTTGATGGTCTTGATGACAAACGTGTCCACCGTCTCCTTGTCGTCGTTCCAGTAAAGGCTTTTCTCCTCCAGCAGCGCGTCGAGGTCGGCATTGTCCTGAATGAGCGCCTTATAGAGCTTGCGCCACAGCTCGCGGTCGGCATCGTAGCTGTCGTCGTCGCTCTCCATGTAGTCCTGATAGATTTGGCTCTGGACCATTTGTCCGTAGAGTTTGCGCACAAACTCCACGTCGTTTTCCCACGTCTGCTTCTGGTTCTCCACGAAGTCGTTGAGCTGGCGGTTCTCCTCCACCTGCAGGGCGAACTTATTGTCGACAAACTTGCGCGAGGGCATGGCCGTTCCTTCGCGGGCTGCCCTCTGCTCAGCTATCTCCACGTGGCGGCGGGCCTCGCGCGTGATGGCCACGACGAGCAAGAGCAGATAGTTATACAGGTCGTATGCTTTCGAGAGGCTGAAAATCAGCTCCTTCTCAGCAGTGTCCATGTTCTTGTTACCGTTTTGATAGTATGCGTAGGTTAACTGAACGACTTTTATCCGAATTAATTCTCTGTTGATCATTTCTCCAAATGTGTAGATTATCCGTGTTGTCTTCTTAATTTATTATATGTGCAAAGATAAGCAAAAAAGGTTTTTCCTGCAAGGATTAAACACTATTTTGTATCGTTTTTTGTTTTTTTATTGCCCTCTCTCTGCGGTTTGTCGCCTGCAGCCCGTGCCCGCCCGTGGGCATGGGGTAGGAATCGGCCCGCCAACGGAGGGGAATCGCCAGCGGGGAGCGATTCGCCTGCATGCAGGGACTTGGAGATTATTTCCTTTCCTTGAAGCGTGGATGATGAAACGTTCTTCTTATGCAGACGCCACACATATTTATATATATGCGCGGGAGAGTAGAAAAATGTGGGCAATTTATTTTCGTAATCCGAGAAAAAGTTGTACCTTTGCCGCGCTTTTTCAGGCACATCCATAGCGATGTATGGGATTGGCCCCGGCCAATGACCCTCTCGTGTGATGGCGAATTAAGCATTTCAAGAAACCAAAACAGTAAAACTTAATTTAGAGTAACACAAAGATTATGAAAGAAATCAACGTAAAAGGACAAAAGAGAACAGACGTTGGCAAGAAAGCCACCAAGGAGTTAAGAAAACAAGGTCTCGTGCCCTGCAACCTCTACGGCGAGGCTAAGGGCGAGGACGGCCTGCCTCAGGCCGTGGCCTTCGCCATTCCGGCAGTAGACCTGCGCAAGGTGGTCTACACGCCCCACGTCTATGTAGTGAATATTGAGCTCGAGGGCAAGCACCACGTGGCCATCATGAAGGAACTGCAGTTCCATCCCGTGACCGACCAGCTGCTCCACATCGACTTCTACGAGGTGAACGAGGAGAAGCCCATCACCATCGGCATTCCCGTGAAGCTCAACGGTCTGGCACAGGGTGTGCGCGACGGTGGACGCTTGAACCTCACCGTGCGCAAGATCAACGTCACTGCTCCCTACAAGCAGATTCCCGAAGTGCTCGACATCGACGTGACCAACCTCACCATCGGCAAGAGCATCAAGGTGGGCGAACTGAAGTTCGAAGGCCTGGAGATGGCCACCAGCAAGGAAGTGGTGGTTTGCTCCATCAAGGCTACACGTAAGTCTAACGCTGCCGCTCAGACCGCCGAAGAGGAATAATGGACAAATACTTGATTGTTGGCTTGGGCAATCCGGGCGCAGAATACGCCGATACCCGCCACAACACAGGATTCATGGTATTGGACGCTTTTGCGAAGGCGTCCAATATTGTTTTTGAAGACCGCCGCTACGGATTCGTGGCCGAAACCACCATCAAGGGGCGCAAGGTGATTCTGCTCAAGCCCACCACCTATATGAACCTCAGCGGAAACGCCGTGCGCTACTGGCTCAACAAGGAGAACATCGACCAGGGACGGCTGCTCGTGGTGAGCGACGACGTGGCCCTGCCTTTGGGCGACTTCCGGCTGAAGGCCAGCGGCAGCAACGGGGGCCACAACGGCCTGGGCCACATCCAGCAGCTCATAGGACAGGATTACGCCCGACTGCGCATTGGCATCGGCAACGACTTTCCACGGGGCATGCAGGTAGACTGGGTACTGGGCAGCTATAGCGAGGCTGACATGCAGCAGCTGCAACCCACCCTCAACCTGGCCACCGAAATCATCAGGAGCTTCGTGCTGGCCGGCATCGGCATCACCATGAACCAGTATAACAAGCTGGGCAAGAGAAAGGCACCGAAAGCTGAAAAGACGGCTACCGGCGAAGAGACGACAGAGGAGAAACAAGCATGAACGAAACTGCCAGAACAGACAAATGGCTATGGGCAGCGCGCATCTTCAAGACGCGCTCCATAGCTGCCGACGCCTGCAAGAACGGACGCGTCAGCATCAACGGCGTGAACGTGAAGCCCAGCCGCCCGCTGAAGGCCGGCGAAGTGGTGAGCGTGAAGAAGCCGCCCATCACCTACTCGTTTCGCGTGCTGAAATGCATAGAGCAGCGCGTGGGCGCCAAACTGCTGCCGGAAATCTATGAGAACGTCACCGACCCGAAGCAGTATGAGCTGCTGGAGATGAGCCGCATCAGCGGATTCGTTGACCGCGCAAGGGGCACAGGACGCCCCACGAAGAAGGAGCGCCGCGCCATCGACCACTTTGTAGACCCTGCCCTCTTCGGCTTCGACGATGACGACGACATGTTTGACTACGATGACGACATTGAATAAAAGCTTAATAGTTGAGAAAAAAATGATAAACCTCGCCATTTTTGTTTCGGGCGGCGGAACCAACCTTGAGAACATCATCCGCCACTTTGCTCCCAACCCCGACGTGCGCATTGCCCTCGTGCTGAGCAACAGGGCCGACGCCTATGCGTTGGTGCGCGCCAAACGCCACCACGTGCCCAGCGTCGTCGTGCCGCGCGCTGACTTTGCCCGGGAAGAGATACTCATGCCGCTGATGAGGCAATACGACATCGACTTCATCGTGCTGGCGGGATTCCTGCTCATGGCTCCCGACTTCCTCATCGATGCCTATCCGCGGCGCATCATCAACATCCACCCCGCCCTGCTGCCCAAATACGGCGGCAAGGGCATGTATGGGCACCACGTGCACGAGGCCGTGAAGGCCGCCGGGGAGAAGGAAACGGGGATGACAGTGCACTACGTGAGCAACGTGTGCGACGGCGGAGAAATCATCGCCCAGTTTGCCACTCCCCTTTCGCCCGACGACACGCCCGACGACATTGCCGCCAAGGAGCACGTGCTCGAACAGAAATATTTCCCACAAGTGATAGAACAGCTGCTCAACGAGCTGTAAGCGTTGTTTTTCGTGGGCGCGTGGGCGCAATAATAGTATCGAGCGCTCGGAACATATCTCGCACCTTCGCACCCACGCACCCACGTAAACAACACCCCCAAAGATAAAGAGAGAGAGAAAGGCCGGACTCTGCTCTTCCGCCCCCAACATGGTGGGGCGAGAGAGAGAGTCCGGCCTTAATGCGTATGCGGAATTCTTGTGTTGGTCTAATCGATCATCATGGGGCCGCCGAAGCCTCCGCGCGGACGACCGCCGCCAAAGCCTCCTCCTGGGCGTCCGCCACCAGGCCTGCCACCTCCCCAGCCGCCACGGCCGCCGGGTCCGCCAGGTCCGCCGAAGCCCTGTCCCTGGCCTTGCTTATGGCGCCCGCCAAAGGAGTTGAGCCGGTAGATGACGTGCAGCATGACGTAGGAGTTGATGGAGTTGTAGCGCGTTTCGCTGCTCATATCGGCGGTCACCGAATTGCTGATGTTGCTGCGGTTGTGCAGTATGTCGTAGAACTGCAGCGAGAGTGTCAGCGCATTGCCCTTGAGGAAACTCTGGCTTATCTGCGCGTTCCACACCAGCTCGTTGGTGTTCATGCTCCTGTCGTTGTAGCCGCGCCGGCTCTGGTTGTGCAGGTCGGTCGAGATGGACGTACCCCAGGGTGCAAAGATGTTGAGTGAGCCTCCGTAGGAGAACATCCACGTGTCGAGATTGTCGACGGCCTGCAGCAGGTTCTTCGAATGGTTGTAGTTGAACATGCCGTCGGCAGCAATCTCAAACCAGTCCTTGCGGAAGCTTGCCTGCAGACGGTCCATGATCATGTCGGAGCGCGTGGTGTTCACCACCGACTCCTTGCCCTGCGCCAGATAGTTCACGTTGTTGCTGTGGTTGAGCATGGCAAAGTTGTTCACGTTCCACACGCCGGCCGAATCGATGGAGAAGTTGTACATCATTCCCAGGGCGGCGTTCCAGTTGCCGTTGATGTTCTCCGGGCGGATGGTTTTCTGGCCCGTATCCCTGTCATAGTAGGTTTTGTTTCCTATGCTGTTGCGGGTGTTGTTGTAGTTGGCAAAGGTCATGATGCTCTGCTGATGGCTTTGAATATAGTTGTTGTAGCGCAGTTCAAAGCGGTTGGTGAACGAAGGCTTCAGTCCCGGATTACCCATTCTGACGCTCATCGGATTGCTGTCGTCCACGATGTCGAGCAGGTCGGTCATCGACGGCTGCGACGTGGTGCCCCGATACTGTGCGCGCAGTTCGCTCATGGGGTTGAACTTGTAGCGGAAGTCGAGCGTGGGGGTGAGGTTCACCACGTTGCGCGTGGTGTCGGTGTGTATGCCCAGGTATTCCTGCTTGAAGTTGGTCTTCTGCGGTTGCAGCATGCCACCGATGTTGAGCTGATACTTCGTGTCGATGATGCGCAGCATCAGGTTCACCTCGTGAATGTAGTTGCTGTATTCAGAGAATCGGCTCAGGTCGTCGTCGAGATAGTTCTGCAGCGGATGGGTGAGCAGGCCGAGGAAGCTGTCCCATCCGCGATACTTGAAGCCCAGACCGTCGAAGGCGCTGACGTTTCCGAAGTCGTAGGTAGAACGGTCGCTCTTGTTGTAGTTGTAGCGGAAGCGATAGCTCAGCTGCAGGAATCCGCCCTTGAAGATGGGCTCGCTGTAGGTGGTCAGCAGTGAGTAGCTCCAGGTCTTGGTGGGCGTGACGCTGTAGCGGTTGGTGTAGAACGTGGAGTCGTTGCCAAAGCGGTCTTGCTGCTGATAGAGCGTGGTGTGGGCCGACGAGAGGTTCTTGCCGTCGGTGTCGCTATAGCTGAAGTCGCCGCGCAGGGTGACGTTGCGCCCCTTCTTGCCCAGCTTGCGGTTGTATTGCAGCATGGCTCCCGCCGACTTTCCGTCGCTGTAGCTGATGGAGCCGTTGTCGGCATTGTTCACGAGCACGCCTTTCTCCTTGAGCGTGGTGAGCTGGCCCAGCGGGTCGTCTACGTAGAGATAGGGATTGTCGTTGAAGGTGGCCGAGGTGGACGTGTTGGTGCCGTCGCTCTTGGTGATGCGGAAGTTGGGTCGGAACATCACGTTCGTCATCGAGTCGGGCTTCCACTCCAGTCGCATCTGGGCGTTGAAGTTGGTGTTGCGACTGTTCTGCTGGGTGATGCTATTCTCATAGGAGACGTTGTTCAGATTGAATCTGCTCACCGACTGTATGGTGTGGGTGTCGTTGTCGCGTCGGTTCCAGCGCACGCTTCCGTCAATCTCCAGCTTGTCGGAGAGATGGTTGTAGTTCAGGGCGCCCATTTTGTGGGTGTTCAGTCCTTGCTGGCCGCCGAATCGTCCGCCGCCACCGCCGCCGGGGAATCCCTGGTTGCCCGTGTTGTTGGCATTGATGAAGGCCATGTAGCGGTCGCTGTCGGTGAAATAAGAGCCCATCAGTCTCAGGGCGTAGCGGTCGTGCGTGCCTATGCCGATGTCGTTGTTGGTGAATTTTCCGCGGTTCATGCCGGGCTTGATGCCGAAGTCGAGCACGGTCTCCTCCTCGCCGTCGTCAATGCCGGTGATGCGTGCCAGGTCGCTTTTCTCCTGATACGAGCGTATGTTGTTCACAATGTCAACGGGCAGATTCTTCAGCGCCGTCTCGGTGTCGCCGGTCATGAATTCCTTGCCGTCAACCTTGATTTTCTTCACTTCGCGGCCGTTGATGGTGATTTTCCCGTCGTCGCTCACCTGCGCTCCGGGGAGCTTCTTCACCAGCTCTTCCACCACCGAGCCTTCGGGTGTGCGATAGGCGGCTGCATTATATACAAAGGTGTCGGCCTTCACCGTCACCTTGGCGGCCGTTCCCGTGGCGGTGACGCCTTTCAGCATGATGGCGTCGGGCTGCATCGTCAGCGTGCCCATGCTGACATCCTTGCCGGCCGACACGGTGACACTTTTCACCAGGTTCTTATATCCCACGCTGGTCATCTTCAGCAGATAGCGGCCTGTGGCGGGAGCTTCGAGCGAGAACACACCGTCTTCGTTGGACAATGCACCAACGACGAAGGTGCTGTCGGTCTTCAACAACTGCACCGTCACCTGCATAACAGCTTCTTTCGTGTCATGATCTACTATTTTTCCAGAAATCTTTCTACCTTGAGCATGTGTCAACACCGACACAAACAAAAGTAACGCAAGCAAAATCCATTTATTAGAGCGCATAGAATGAATAAAAATAAATAATTGTGATTGTATATTTTCTCTTTTAGACGCTCTGAGTCCCACATGGTTTAACGGGGCAAGGAAAAAAATCGGGCGCCAGGGGGAGAACCGCCGAATGACGTGCCCGCAACCCGTAATCACGCCACTTGCTGTCTGTTGACTTAAGTCAATAGATCTGTTGACTCCAGTCAACAGGTGCGTTGACTTAAGTCAACAGGTGCGTTGACTCCAGTCAACAGACAGCAAATGGCTTGATTAAGCCCTGCAAAGGGCGTCGTCTGACCCAGCAGAATGGCGAGTAACAGAGATGAAAACCGTGAGAATTGCGAGCCAGATGCCAAAGAAAATGGGTTTTCGTTTTGTGTTCCAATCAGTTATTCGTATCTTTGCAGCCGAGAAAGATTGTAAAGGAAGGCTGCCATCCCCTGGGAGCAGCAGCGGAAACGTTAGTATTATTATGAGTATGGAACAGAGAATTATTATTTCAAAAAACTTGCAACAGGAATTGGCCACGGCCATTTCCGAATGCGAGCACGACCGCTTGTTTGTGCTCGTAGACGAGACCACGCGCCAGGCGTGCTGGCCCCTGCTACGGCATTTCCTCTGTCTGAAGACCGCTGAACTCATCACCATCGGTGCTTCCGACACCAACAAGACGCTGCCAACCACAGCCCACGTGTGGCAGTCGCTCAGCCAAGGAGGAGCCACACGCCACTCGCTGCTCATCAATCTGGGCGGCGGCATGGTGACCGACCTGGGCGGTTTCGCGGCTTCTACGTTCAAGCGCGGCATCGACTTCATCAACATTCCCACCACGCTGCTGGCCATGGTCGACGCGAGTGTGGGGGGAAAAACCGGCATCAACTTCGAGGGACTGAAAAACGAAATCGGCGTGTTCAGCGAGCCCCGCTTCGTCATTCTCAGCACGCAGTTCCTGCAGACTCTCGACCATGAGAACCTCTGTTCAGGCTATGCCGAGATGCTGAAGCACGGACTGATAAGCAACGACACCATGTGGGCCGAGCTGCTCAACTTCAACCTGGCCGAGCCCCACTTCGGCCAACTGCAGCAGATGGTGGCCGACTCAGTGAAAGTGAAGGAAAACATCGTGGAAGCCGACCCCCGCGAGAAGGGCATCAGAAAGGCACTCAACCTGGGCCATACCTTCGGACACGCCTTCGAGTCGATGGCCATGCGCCAGGGCCAGCCCGTGCTCCACGGCTATGCCGTGGCCTGGGGAATAGTATGCGAACTCTTTCTCAGTGCTGTCAAGACGGCTTTCCCCACTCAGCGCATGCGGCAGACCGTGGGATTCATCCGCCAGCACTATGGCCAACCGAACATCACGTGCGACGACTATCCCGAACTGCTTGAACTGATGCGCCACGACAAGAAGAACATCGGCAACAGCATCAACTTCACCCTGCTGGGCGATATTGGCGACATACGCATCAACCAGACAGCCACCGAAGAGGAAATAAAGGAAGCCCTCGACTTCATTCGCGAGGGATAATTTCAGGAATACAAGTTTCTCACGTCAGAGAAGACAAGAAGTAAAGGGAGTATGCGTTTTTTGGGGTTCCGTATTCATGAACGAACGGAAAGCCCAAAACGCTTACTCCCTTTACTCCTTACTCCCCTCTCAATTTCTCCGCCATGCTTTCAGCTTCAGCTCTTGCAGGTTTGCCGGTGCCCGTCAGCGGAATGCTGCTGACGGTGAAGACGAGCCGTGGCTGCCAATACCTGGGAAGCACCTGCCGACAGACGGCAGCTGCAGCGTTGGCATCATCCTCGGTGAGCAACACCACCACTTGGCCAAACTTGGCGTCACGCGCGCGCGTAATAATAAAAGGAAGGGGGAGATGGGGACGCAACAGCCGCTCCACCTCTTCGGCCTGTATCTTGATGCCCCCCGAACAAATCACGTTGTCGCGTCGCCCCAGGATGCGGAAGCGACGGCCGTCAATCTCGGCCATGTCATGGGTCAGCAGCGGTCCTTCGTGAACGGCAGGCGCATTGACAATGAGGCACTGATCGTCGGAAAGACTGACGTCCACGCCCTCGAAGGGGGTGTACCACTCGGTGGCCTGCTGCCCGTTGAGCCTACGCATGGCAATGTGTGAGAGCGTCTCGGTCATGCCATAGGTGCTCCAGATGTGGTTGGGAAGCGTCTGCAGTTCTGCAGCCAAGGCATCGTCGATGGCCCCGCCACCGATAATGAGATGGCGCACCTGCATGAGCCGCTCGCGCCCGGCCTCGTCGTGCAGCAGATTCCACACCTGCATGGGCACCATGGCAGCAAAGTCTACGTGGCCTTCCCAATGGGGAAGGCCGCTCGGCGCAATGGCCACGAGCCGCAGCCCCCAGGTGAGCGCCCTGACCACCATCATTTTTCCGGCTATATAGTCGAGCGGCATGCAGAGCAGGGCCGTGTCGCCCGCACGGAGCCCGAGAAAGGCGCACGTGATGCGTGCCGATGCCTCCATGCGCCGCTTCTCCACCCACATCGGCTTGGGCTGCCCCGTAGAGCCGCTGGTGCGTACCAGGACGTGGTCGCCAGGAGCATTCCACTCTTCAAGAAAATCCTCAAGCGTCATCCCATCCACAGTTTGTCTCCGCGAACCTCGAGCGGCATGTCTATATTGTCGGTGAACAGCTGTCCTGTGCCCAGGCCCTGAGGCATCGTCAGCCCGTCGCCATAGATGTCGGCACAGAGCTGGGCAATGGCATTGAGTCCCACGTTGCTTTCCAGCGCTGAAGTAATCCATGAGCCAATGCCCATGTCGCGGGCAATGCTGACCCACTCACGCGTACCGGCCATGCCTCCATGCAGCGACGGCTTCAGAATGATGTAGGCTGGGCGTATGATGTTGAGCATCTGGCGCTTGGTGGGCGCATCGTTCACGCCGATGAGCTCCTCGTCGAGCGCAATGGGAAGGGGCGACTCGCGGCACAAATCGGCCATGTAGGCCCACAGGCCCTGACGGATGGGCTGCTCGATGGAGTGAATGTCATACTGCGAGAGCAATTCGAGCTTATAGAGCGCTTCGTCAATGGGGAAGGCGCCGTTGGCATCGAGCCGCAGTTCCACCTCTTGGCGCGAGAAGCGCTGACGTATGCGCTTCACCAAGTCGAGTTCGCGGTCGAAGTCAATGGCTCCAATCTTCAGTTTCACGCAGCGGAAGCCCTGCTCCAGCTTCTGCTCCATGCGGCTGAGCATCTCCTCGTATGTGCCCATCCATACCAGTCCGTTGATGGGGATGCCCACCTCACCGCGGCTGAAGGCTGAGGGGAAAAGCTGCTGCCCGCGGTGCAGGCTCAGCATGGCCGTCTCCAGGCCAAAGAGCATGGAGGGATAGCGTCGCAGTTCTTCGCAGGGGATGCTGCCCGTGCGCTCCACCTCATCGCAGAAACGTCGCAGCACGTCGCCGTAGTTGGGAATGTCGTCGCAGCTGAGCTGGGGCAAGGGAGCACACTCCCCCACTCCCTGGGCCGGGCCCTCGCTTGCGTGCAGGAGCCATATTTTCCGCTCGGTGTAGACTCCGCGGCTGGTGCCGGCGGGCTGGCGGAAGTGGAGCGTCCGCTCCTCAATGTCTATCGTCATGGTATCTTGGGATATTGGTCAAAGTCGGGTTTGCGCTTCTCCAGGAAAGCCTTGCCGCCCTCCTGGGCCTCATCGAGGAAATAGTAGAGCATGGTGGCATCGCCGGCCAGCTGCTGAATGCCGGCCTGGCCGTCGAGCTCGGCGTTCAGTCCGGCCTTGATCATGCGCAGGGCAATGGGGCTGCGCTCCATCATCGTCTCGGCCCAGCCGACGCACTCGTCTTCAAGCTCTCCGAGCGGCACCACCTTGTTCACCATGCCCATCTGCTCGGCCTCACGGGCAGAATACTGCCGGCAGAGGAACCATATTTCGCGCGCCTTCTTCTGCCCCACGATGCGGGCCAGATAGCTGCTGCCGAAGCCTGCGTCGAAGGAGCCCACCTTGGGTCCCGTCTGGCCGAAGATGGCATTCTCTGAGGCGATGGTGAGGTCGCAGACCAGATGGAGCACGTGGCCGCCGCCGATGGCATAGCCGTTCACCATGGCAATGACGGGCTTGGGCAGGCGCCTAATCTGCATCTGCACGTCGAGCACGCTCAGCCTGGGCACGCCCTCCTCGTCGATGTAGCCGCCGCGCCCCTTCACGTGCATGTCGCCACCCGAACAGAAGGCGTGTTTCACCTCTTCCGGCCGCTTCCCCTCAGGCACGGGCGACATGGCGCCCGTGAGCAGCACCACGCGGATGCGGGCCAGCTCGCGGCAGAGGGCAAACGCCTGGCTCAGCTCCAGCGTGGTCTTCGGAGTGAAGGCGTTGCGATATTGCGGTCGGTTGATGGTAATCTTGGCTATGCCATTATACTCTTCGAAAAGAATCTCTTCGAACGTTCTGATGTTTTTCCATTCTCTTGTTGCCATAAGTCTTTATTCTTCTTTTTTGCGCAAAGATAATACATTTTTATCGATTATTCTCCTTGCGCCGCTTCTTTCTTCCCCCGGCTGACGCAAAATAAGGAGAGGCAAACTTGCTTTATTGCCTTTTTTTTCATATCTTTGCAGAAAACAAAACTACCATTATCCTTCACTTGTAATATCTTTTTTCCCATGCTACAGATTCGCTGCAAGAACAACAACATCACAAAGAGCTTTCCCGAGGGGACTTCGCTGCTGGATGTCTATCAGGAATTTGCCGACGAGATTAAGCTGCCCTATCCGGTGGTTTCGGCAAAAGTGAACAACACTTCGCAGGGCCTGAAGTTCAGGCTCTTCCAAAATCGCGACGTGGAGTTTATGGATGCTCGCGAAGGCAGCGGCCACCGCGTCTATGTGCGTTCGCTCTGCTTCGTGCTCTACAAGGCCACGCAAGACCTCTTTCCCGGCTCAAAGCTCTTCATTGAGCACACCATCTCGCGGGGCTACTACTGCAACTTCAAGAAACGTGCCGGCGAAGCGCTCACCGAGGGCGACGTGGACAGCATACGGAAGCGCATGCAGGAGATTGTGAACCTCGACATGCCCTTCCGCCGCAATGAGGCCACTACCGAGGAGGCCGTGCGCGTGTTTGCCGAACGGGGATTCACCGACAAAGTGAAGCTGCTCGAGACCAGCGGACAAATCTACAGCGACTACTACACGCTGGGCGACACGGCCGACTACTACTACGGCCCGCTGGTGCCTTCGGCCGGCTATCTGTCGGTCTGGGGCCTGGAGCCTTATCACGACGGCATGCTGCTGCGCGTGCCCGACTGGAACAATCCGTCGGTACTGGCCGAGAAAGTGGACATGCCCAAGACCTACGGCATGTTTGCCGAGAAAACTCGCTGGGACATTATCATGCGACTCTCCAACGCCGGCGACGTGAACAAGGCCATTCTGAAGGGACACGCCTCGGAACTCATCCAGGTGAGCGAGGCCCTGCAGGAGAAGAAGATTGTGCAGATTGCCGAGGAGATAGACCGCCGCTTCCGACAGGAGAAAGACCCCATCAGGCTGGTGCTCATCACGGGGCCGTCGAGCTCGGGCAAGACCACTTTCTGCAAGCGACTGTCGGTGCAGCTGCTGGCATGCGGACTGCGCCCCTACTCCATCTCCACCGACGACTACTTCGTCAATCGTGTCGACACGCCCAAGCTGCCCAATGGCGACTACGACTTCGACAACATAGAAGCCGTGGAATACAACTTGATGGAGGACCATCTTTCGCGCCTGATGAAGGGAGAACGCGTGGAAGTGCCCGAATATAACTTCGTCACAGGAAAGCGTGAATACAACGGCAAACGGGTGAAGCTCTCCAACGACAGCGTGCTCATCATCGAGGGCATTCACGCCCTGAACCCGCTGCTGACGCAGAAAATACCCGACTCGGCGAAGTTCAAGATCTATATCTCTGCCCTGACCAGCGTGTCGCTCGACGACCACAACTGGATTCCCGTGCGCGACAACCGACTGCTGCGCCGCATCATCCGCGACTACAACAAGGGGGCATTCACTGCCCAGCAGACCATCAGCCAGTGGAAAAACGTGTGCGAAGCCGAAGACAAGTGGATATTCCCCTTCCAGGAGACGGCCGACGTGATGTTCAACTCGGCGCTCAA
>CAMOPD010000004.1 GCA_946622085.1 uncultured Prevotellaceae bacterium
ACGCCACTCACGCCTCGTAAGCACGCCACTTACTCATCGTGAGTGGCGTGCTTACGAGGCGAGAGCGAACGACTCGCTACCCGTTTTGTAAAGATTATTCACAAATAAATAAGTCGCCATTCTTGAGGCAGAAAAAGTCGTTGTGCGGACTTCTTCTATACGATTTACCCTTGACGGGCCATTGGGTTTTAGTTCGGTGTCCCAATGGCCAGTCAAGGGTAAAAACGTGAAAAGGAAGTGCTCCTAATCTTATTCTTTTACCACAGGCTCAGGCGCTTCTCCTTGGGGAGATACATCTTCGAGCCGGGCTTCACGTCGAAGGCGTCATACCACATGTCGATGTGGGGCAGTGCACCGTTGACGCGCCACATGCCCAGTGCGTGTGGGTCGCTCTTGGTGCGGTTGCGTATTTCCTGCTCGGTGATGTTCTGTCCCCACACGCCGGCGTAGGCCAGGAAGAATCGCTGGTCGGCGGTGAATCCGTCTTTCACCTTGAGCGGCTTCTTGGCTGTGGCGTTCTTGTAGGCATACCATGCCACCTGCAGGCCTCCGTGGTCGGCCAGGTTCTCGCCCAGGGTGAAGCGTCCGTTGGCATTCAGGTCGGGCAGCACCTTGATGCCCGAGAAGAAGTCGGCATACATGTCGGCACGCTCGTTGAAACCCTTGGCATCGTCCTCGGTCCACCAGTCTTTCATGTAGCCTTCGGCATCGAACTGCCGTCCCTGGTCGTCGAATCCGTGGGTCATCTCATGGCCTATCACCACGCCGATGGCTCCGTAGTTGAATGCCTCGTCGGCCTTGGGGTCGAAGAAGGGGTATTGCAGGATGCCGGCCGGGAAGCAAATCTCGTTGGTCGTGGGGTTGTAGTAGGCGTTCACCGTCTGTGGCGTCATGTACCATTCGTCGCGGTCGACGGGCTTTCCAGCTTTCTCCTCGATGTGCTGCTTGCTGCGGAAGATGCGCGTGGCCATCACGTTCTCGTAGAACGATTTCTCGGGGTCGATCTGCAAGTTGCTGTAGTCCTTCCACTTGTTGGGATAGCCAATCTTCACGTAGAACGTAGAGAGCTTCTTCTGTGCATTGGCCTTTGTTTCGGCGCTCATCCACTCTTGCGCCTCAATGCGCTGGCCCAGGGCCACTTGCAGGTTGCCCACCAGTCGCTCCATGATTTTCTTCGACGTGGCGGGGAAGTAGCGGTCGCAGTACATCTTGCCCAGTGCTTCGCCCATGGCGCCCTGCACCTGGTTGGTGGCGCGTTTCCACAGCGGGAAGTCCTCCTTGCGGCCCGACATGGTGCGCCCGAAGAAGTCGAAGTTGGCCTCGCGCACCTCGTCGCTCAGCAGCGAGGCGGCTCCCGTGATGACGTCCCACTCCATGTAGGCGCGCAGGTCGTCGGCCGTCATGGCGGCCATGAGCTTGTCGGCCCCCTCCATGAACTTGGGCTGGCCCACAATCATCTCCTGAATGAATTCGCTCTTCACGCCCTCGGCGTTGGCCAGTGCTTCGAGCGGTATGTTGGGATAGTTGGTCTGAAACTCCTTGAGCGTCATTTTGTTGTAGTTGGCCTGCGGGTCGCGCAGTTCGGTGCGGCTCTTCGAGATGAGTGCCAGCGCCGTTTCAAAGCGGAAGATGGCGTCGCGCTTGGCCTTGCTCTCGGCCTCGCTGAAGCCGAAGAGCTGGAACATGCGTGCGATGTGCTCCTTGTAGGCTTCGCGTATCTTCACCGTGGCCTCGTCGTTGTTCACGTAGTAGTCTTTCTGTCCCAGCGTCAGTCCGCCCTGGCTCACGTTGAGGATGTTCATCGTGACGTTCTTCTCGTCGGCGCCGAAACCGCTGCCGAAGGGCACGCCGTAGCCGAAGACGGCATATTTCAGCTGCAGTTGCTGCAGCTGCTCCTTGGTCTTGGCAGCCTCCATCTCGTCGAGCAGGGGCTTCACGGGGCTGATGCCCTCGCGGTTGCGTCGCTCGGCGTCCATGGCCAGCTTGTAGAAGTCGCTCAGCTTGCGCTCGGTGGTTCCGGCGGCAAACTTCTTCTTCTGCAGGTCGGCCAGGATGGTGTTGATGCGCTTGTTGTTGTCTTCCTGCAGCTGGTCGAAGCTGCCGAAGCGCGAGTAGGCCGCCGGCAGGGGGTTGAGCTTCTGCCATCCGCCGGTTGCAAACTGATAGAAATCCTCAGCGGGATTCACGCTTTTGTCAAGATTCTCCATCTTGAGCCCCGACTGGTTTTGAGCCACAGCGCCCATGGGCATGGCCATCATGGCGAGCATCGGGATCATTGTCTTCATGTTCATTGGTTGTGTTTTTTAGAATACTTTGGGTTTAGATGTTCTTTGTGGCAAATTTACATATTATTATTCAACTGCCCAAGAAATGTGCTGATGATTTTTCCGCAAGCCCCTGTATAAAGGCTTTTCCCCGCCGTGATAAAACCGTCGGAGCGGCAAGATAAAACTAAAATCACGACGTGATTCCATAAAATCACGTCACGATTCCATGAAATCACGTCACGATTCCATGGAATCACGTCGTGATTTTAGTTTTTGCAGCCCGTTTTCTTGGTTTTCCCAGGCTTCTGGTGATGGTTGTTTGCCTTGCCCGTCTTTTCTTTTGGGAAACGCTTCGGAAAGCTCTTTGCCGACATCTCGCCGACATCTGAAGCCTAACCCGCGTAGACGGGAAGATTCTCAGCCCCTCCCGTCCCCTTTGTCGGCATCAGTCTGCTCAGCCGGTGCGAAATGAGAATAATTGCCGTAAAAAATGAAGATTCTTAGCCCCAACCGTGTTCTAATTGGAGAAATTTGCCTATTTTTGCAGTCGGAAAAATAAATTTCTGTTTTCAAGCCCAGGGGCAGCGCCCCGGTCTTGATTTTTTGACGTTTACTGATACACACAAAATGAGTACTGAGAATCTGACCCAGATACTGACCCGTTCGGTGGCCGAGCTTTCGGAAACGGAGTCGTTGAAGGGACTTTTCCACCAGCATCAGGACGGCAATCCGCTGCCGTCGCTCAAGGCGCTCGAAGAGATTATTATGCTCTCGCGCAGCATCCTCTTTCCCGGATACTACGGGAAGTCGTCTGTAACGATCAACACTATTCCCTATCACATAGGCGTACACGTGGAGCGGCTCCACAAACTGCTGTCCGACCAGATTTTGGCCGGGCTGTGCTTCGTTTGCGATGACGCGTCTGCCGACTATGAGGAGCTGGCAGCGCGGCGGGCCCATGCCGAGGAGCTGGCCATCAGGCTCATTGAGCGCCTGCCGCAGATACGCCGCACGCTGGCCACCGACGTGGAGGCGGCCTACAACGGCGACCCGGCAGCCGAGAGCTTCGGCGAAATCATCAGCTGCTATCCCGTCATCAAGGCGCTCACCAACTATCGCGTGGCCCACGAGCTGGTGGAGCTGGGAGTGCCCCTCATTCCGCGCATCATGACCGAGATGGCCCACTCGGAGACGGGCATCGACATCCATCCCGCTGCGCGCATAGGCGACTATTTCACCATCGACCACGGCACGGGCGTCGTCATCGGCGCCACGTGCATCATCGGGCGCCACGTGAAGCTCTATCAGGGCGTGACGCTGGGCGCCAAGAGCTTTCCGCTCGACGACGACGGCAACCCCATCAAGGGCATTCCGCGCCACCCCATATTGGAGGACAACGTGGTGGTGTATGCCAATGCCACCATCCTGGGGCGCATCACCATCGGCGAAGGCTGCATCGTGGGAGCCAACGTGTGGGTGACGCGCGACATGCGCCCTAAGACCAAGAAATATAAAGAGGTGAAGCCCGACAAAATGGACTTCGAGTTCAGCGAGGGCACGGGCATTTAGGGAAATTGAGAATTGAGAATTGAAAGTTGAGAATTGAGAATTAAGATAAAGACAATGAATACAGAATTTGAGATGATAGCCAAAACATTCATGGGCCTGGAACCCGTTTTGGCAAAGGAACTTACCGAGCTGGGCGCCAACGACGTGACGATAGGGCGCCGCATGGTGTCGTTCAGAGGCGACAAGGAGATGATGTATCGCGCCAACTTCCAGTTGCACACGGCGATAAAAGTGCTTAAGCCCATCAGCCACTTCAAGGCCCGCAGTGCCGACGACGTGTATGAGGAGGTGAAGAAAACAGACTGGAGCCAGTATATCGACAACGACAAGACGTTTGCCGTTGACTCGGTGGTCTTCTCCGAGGAGTTCCGCCATTCCAAGTTCGTCAGCTACAAGGTGAAGGATGCCATCGTGGACCAGTTCCGGGAGAAAACGGGCAAGCGCCCCAACATCTCGGTGACCAATCCCGACATCAGGCTCAACATGCACATTGCCGAAGACCAGTGCACGCTGTCGCTCGACTCCAGCGGCGAGAGCCTGCACCGCCGCGGCTACCGGCAGGAGTCGGTGGAGGCACCGCTCAACGAGGTGCTCGCCGCCGGCATGATTCTCCTCTCGGGATGGCAGGCCGACTGCGACTTCATCGACCCCATGTGCGGCAGCGGCACGCTGCTCATCGAGGCCGCTCTCATTGCCCGCAACATCAGTCCGGGCGTCTTCCGCAAGGAGTATGCTTTTGAGAAGTGGCCAGACTTCGACCAGGAGCTCTTCGACAGCATCTACAACGACGACTCGCAGGAGCGCGAGTTCAATCATCACATCTACGGCTACGACGTGGACGTGAAGGCGGTGAACACGGCCATCATCAACGTCAAGGCTGCCGGACTGTCGAAGGACATCAGCGTGAGCGAACAGGACTTCAAGGACTTCAAACAGCCCGCTCAGAAGGCCATCATCATGACCAATCCCCCCTATGGCGAGCGCATCTCCACACCCGATCTCATTGGCACCTATCGCATGATAGGCGAGAGACTGAAGCACGAGTTCAAGAACAACGAGGCCTGGGTGCTGAGCTACAGGCAGGAGTGCTTCGACGCCATAGCGCTGAAGCCCTCGATCAAGATTCCGCTCTACAACGGCTCGCTGGAGTGCGAACTGCGCAAATATCAGATGTTTGAAGGCAAGATGAGGGAATTCAGAAGCGAAGGCGGCATCGTGAAGACCGACGAGGAGAAGCGGGCCATGGCCGAGAAACACCGCTTCAAGAAGAATCGCGACTTCAAGCGCAGACTCGACGAGGAAGAGGAAAACGAAGAAGGCGACATCCGCACGTTTAAGTTCCACTCGTTTGAAAAGAACTTCCGGGGCGAACTGCGACCCAGGCATGAGCGCATCGAACGGCGCGACGGACGCGACCGCGACGAGCGCTCCGACCGCTGGCAGGACAGGGACAACCGCCGCAGCGACCGCACATTCAACAAGGACAACCGCCGCAGCGACCGCTCATACGACCGACGCCGCAGCCGCGACAACGACGACGAATAATCCCCCCAACCTCTCGCATGAATCCTATAAGCACTATGAGAAGACTTTTCGTTTGGATGGCACTGATGATGACAACAATGGTTTCGGCACAGCAGAAACAGCTCTTCACACTCGAAGACCTGAACTATGGCGGCAACAACTATCGCAACATGGTGCCTCAGAATAGATACACCACATGGTGGGGCGACAAACTGGTGGAGCTGGAGGCCGACCATTGCAGCATCATCGACGTGAAGACGGGACGCACGAAACGCCTCTTCGACCTCGACGAGGTTGCCGCAGCTACGGGCAGCGACGAGCACAATCGCATGCGCCATCTCTACAACGCAGAATTCCCCTACGGCGGCAAGAACATCGTGAAACTGGTCAACGGCAAGGAGCTGATGCTCGTGGACTGGACTGACGGGCAACTGCTGGCCAAATACGACCGCGACAACGTGCAGGCGGAAGAATGGAACGCCGCGTCGAGGCGCTTCGCCTTCGTCAGAGAGGGCAACCTCTACGTGGCCGACGACCAGGGCAAAGTGAGCCAACTATCCACCGACGGCTCCCGCGAGATAGTCTATGGACAGAGCGTGCACCGCGATGAGTTCGGCATCACCAAGGGACTCTTCTGGAGCCCCGACGGCAGCCGGCTGGCCTTCTATCGCATGGACCAGAGCATGGTGGCCGACTATCCGCAGGTGGACATCTTCCAGCGCGAGGCCCAGTACGTGCCCGACAAATATCCCATGGCCGGACAGACAAGCCACAAGGTGACCGTGGGCATCTACGACTGTGCTTCGGGCCGAACCATTTATCTGCAGGCAGGCGACCCCACCGACCGCTACTTCACCAACATTGCGTGGAGCCCCGACTCGAAAACCGTATTCATGTTTGAACTCAATCGCGACCAGAACGACTGCCGGCTGGTGAGCTACGACGCTGCGACCGGCGCCAGGAAGGCTGAGCTCTACAGAGAACAGCACGAGAAATATGTGGAGCCGCAACATCCCATCCTGTTCCTGCCATGGGACAAGAGCAAATTCATCATGCAGAGCCAGCGCGACGGCTACAACCATCTCTATCTCTATGGCACCGACGGCAAACTCATTCGCCAGCTCACTGCAGGTAAGTGGGTGGTGATGGACGTGCTGGGATTCAACGAGAAGCTGAAGTCGATAGTCTACGTCTCCAACGAAGTGAGCCCCATTCAGGCCAATCTCTTTTCGGTCAGCGTGGCCAGTGGCAAGCGCCAGCGCCTGGACAATGGACGCGGCTATCATGACGGCGAACTGTCGGGCAGTGGCGCCTACGTGCTCGACCGATACTCCGAGCCCGACGTGCCCCGGAAGATAGACCTCATAGCCCTTAGCACCAGGCACCCGGCGCTGAACCTGCTCACGGCACCCGACCCTTGGCAGGATTTCCAGGTGCCCATCTATGAGTGTGGCACCATCAAGGCCGCCGACGGCGTGACCGACCTCTATTATAGGATGGTGAAGCCGGCCGACTTCGACCCGGCAAGGAAATATCCTACCGTGGTTTATGTCTATGGCGGCCCTCATGCCCACAACGTGGACGCTCGCTGGCACTTCTGCAGCCGCTCGTGGGAAACCTTTATGGCACAGAAGGGCTACGTGCTCTTTATACTCGACAACCGGGGCTCGGAGAACCGCGGACGCGACTTCGAACAGGCCACCTTCCGCCAGCTGGGACAGATAGAAATGGCCGACCAGATGAAGGGCGTTGACTATCTCAAGTCGCTACCTTACGTGGATGCCGACCGCCTGGGCGTGCATGGATGGAGCTTCGGCGGCTACATGACCATTACGCTCATGACCAATCATCCCGACGTGTTCAAAGTGGGGGTTGCAGGCGGACCGGTCATCGACTGGAAGTGGTATGAAGTGATGTATGGCGAACGCTACATGGACACGCCGCAGAGCAATCCCGAGGGATATGAGAAGACCTCACTGCTGAGACAGACCAAGAACCTGAAAGGCAAACTGCAAATCATCACCGGCTACAACGATGCCACGGTGGTGCCGCAGCACTGTCTGTCGTTCCTGGCCGAATGTATCAAGGAAGGCACGCATCCCGACTTCTTCGTCTATCCCGGCGAGCCCCATAACATGCGCGGACACCAGAGCGTGCATCTGCACGAGCGCATCACCCAATACTTTGAGGACTACTTGAAATAAACATCAATAAGGAGACACAATGAAGATATTACTATTAGGAAGCGGCGGACGTGAGCACGCCCTGGCATGGAAAATAGCTCAGAGCAGCAAGTGTGAGAAACTGTTCATTGCCCCGGGAAACGCCGGGACGGCTCAGTGCGGCGAGAACGTCAGCATGAAGGCCGATGACTTTGAGGCCATCAAGCAGTTCGTGGCCGGACATGGCATCGACATGGTGGTGGTGGGCCCCGAAGACCCGCTGGTGAAGGGCATCTACGACGAGCTGAAGGCAGATGCACGCACGGCAGGAGTGCCCGTCATTGGGCCTTCGAAGGCCGGGGCCGTGCTCGAAGGCAGCAAGGACTTTGCCAAGGAATTCATGATGCGCCACGGCATTCCCACGGCGCGCCATCAGACATTCGATGGTGAGCATCTGCAGGAAGGTCTGGCGTTCCTGGAAACGCTCGAGCCGCCCTACGTGCTCAAGGCCGACGGACTGTGTGCCGGCAAGGGCGTGCTGATTCTTCCTACACTCGATGAAGCCAAGAAGGAATTGCGCGAAATGCTGGGCGGTATGTTCGGCAACGCTTCCAGCAGAGTGGTCATCGAGGAGTTCCTCAGCGGCATTGAGTGCTCGGTGTTTGTGCTTACCGACGGCCGCCACTATCAGATTCTGCCCGAGGCCAAGGACTACAAGCGCATTGGCGAGGGCGACACGGGCCTGAACACCGGTGGCATGGGCAGCGTGACACCTGTTCCCTTCGCCACGAAAGAGTGGATGCAGAAAGTGGAAGACCGCATCATTCGGCCTACCGTTGAAGGACTGGCCGCCGAGAACATCGACTACAAGGGCTTCATCTTCTTCGGGCTCATCAATGTGAAGGGCAATCCCATGGTCATCGAGTATAACTGCCGAATGGGCGACCCCGAAACCGAAAGCGTGATGCTCCGTCTGAAGAGCGACATCGTGGACCTTTTCGAGGGCGTAGCTGAAGGCAATCTCGACCAGAAGACGGTGGAGTTTGACCCTCGCGCGGCCGTTTGCGTGATGCTTGTCAGCGGCGGCTATCCGCAGGAATACAAGAAAGGCTATCCCATCAGCGGCATTGACAATGTAGAGGGCAGCATCGTCTTCCACAGCGGCACGGCCATGAAAGACGGCCAGGTGGTAACGGCCGGCGGCCGGGTAATCGCCGTCTCTTCCTATGGAGCCAACAAGGAAGAAGCCTTGAGGAAGAGCTTCGAGGAGGCACAAAAGATACAATTCACCGACAAATACTTCCGCTCCGACATCGGGGCAGACCTTTGAAAGACATGGCTTTGCGGGCTCAGGGTGACGGCCCGAAGGGAAACACGGTAGAAAAAAAGAATAAACAGTCCAGGTAGTGAAGCGGCAGAAAAGATTTCAAAACCGAGTGGCAGAGAGCAAGTTTGCCTTGCCGTTGATGCTCGTCTATACGGTGCTGGTGTGGCTGGCTGGAGGGTTGCTCCATGATGTAGACTTCCGGCTGCCCCTCCAGATAGGGCCCCTCTGGGTGCCCTTTCTTTGCATGCTGTTGTCGGCTCTGCTGATGGCCGAGCTCAACAACATCAATGCGCTTATCCGCATCTATAGCCGCATGGTGTCGTGCTCGTTTCTTGCCCTCACCTGCATGGCCGCCTTCCTTTTCCCCTCGCTTCAGGGAGCCATAGCCCAGTTGTGCTTCATTGCCTTCTACATCTGTCTTTTCCACACCTATCAGGACAAGGGAGCCGTGGGGTGGGCGTTCTATGCCTTTTTCTGTCTCGGCATGGCCAGCACCGTGTTTGTGCACATCCTTTTCTTCCTGCCTTTTGTGTGGTATGTCATGGCGCGCTATCTGATGACGCTCAGCTGGCGCACGTTCTGGGCTTCGGTCATAGGCATCGTTGCTCCTTATTGGTTTGTGGTGGTCTATTATCTCTTTACCGACAATCTGATGGGCTTTGCGCGTCATTTCATGCCGTTGGCCCAGTTTGAGCCACTTTTTGTCTTCGCCCAGGTGGGCGAGCACCGCATCGTCACCTTCTTCTTCATCGTCTTGCTGGCTTTTGTGGGGATGATTCACTTCTGGCGCAACAGCTTCTACGACAAGATTCGCACGCGCATGCTCTTCAATACGTTCATCATGATGGATCTGCTCGCCATGATTTTCATCGTCTTGCAGCCGCAGCATAGCGACGTCTTGCTGAAATTCATGATTGTGAATACGGCCCCACTCATCGGCCATTTCATAGCCCTTACCCGCACCCGCATCACCAATGTGGCATTTTGCGTGATGCTGCTGGTCACGCTATTCCTCACGCTCTATAATCTATGGATACCCTCATTGATTTACTGACGAGCTATGGCTATTGGGGCATGCTCATAGCCTCGTTTGTGGCTGGCAGTTTCTTCCCCTTCAGCAGCGAAGCCGTCATGGTCAGTCTTCAGGCAGCCGGACTTGCCCCCTGGGGGCTGGTTGTCTATGGCACCATAGGCAATGTGCTGGGGAGCCTGTTCAACTATGGCATTGGCCGTCTGGGCCGCCTCGACTGGATAGAGCGCTATTTGCACGTGAAGCATGATGACCTCGACCGTGCCCAGCGGTTTCTGGCTGGGCGCGGCGCGTGGATGGGCTTTTTTGCTTTCCTTCCCGTCATCGGTACAGGCATCTCCATCGTTTTAGGGCTGATGCGTGCCAACTTTCTCGTTGCCATGTTGAGCATAGCCATAGGCAAATTCCTGCGCTATGCTGTCCTTGTGTGGGGTGCGGGATTGTTGCTTTAGCGTCGTTTCCTCCCAGATTCTTTTCTCCCTATCTATTCATTGCACCGCAGTGGGGGCAAATGCCCTTCTCGTGCAGTGGCTGGCCGCAATGGCCGCAAATGTAGTTGTCGTGGGAGTCGGATAGATAGGTCTTGACGGCGAAGTAGAAATAGACCACGAGCAACACGTAGCCTATATAATATAAGGTGAAAACGCTGAAGACAATGTAGTTGACGGCACAGATGGCTCCCAGCCCGCACAAGTAGAGTGCCGCCTCTCCTATGGGAAGCTTGTGACGCACCACGTCGGCCGTGGCAATGGCCACGATGATGATGGCCCACACCGATACCAGGAACACCGAGAGCAGTGGCGGCACCACGAAGGGGTTGAGCGTGGGATGGAAGTAGAAGTGGCGCCACATGTCGGGGGCAAAGGTCTGTATCGAGGCGTAGAGTGTAGCCGAAGTGGCCACGAGCAGTGCCAGCAGGGTGGGGTAGAACGAGTCGATGTCGTTGAAATGCACAATCTTCGCATTGCGCCGGAAAATCATTCTCAGCACATAGGCTACGGCCATGACGCAGATCACCACCAGGAAGATCAGCATGTGGCTGTCAGAGAATGTGGAGATGAATTGCGAGATGGGGTCGTCGGGGTCGACGCTTTTCAGCAGCTGGCTCTCGTGCACCCATCCGAAAGTCTGTTGGTCGCGGGCCACTTGCACCCATACGGAGTCTATCGAGTCGGTGGGCAGAATGCGAATGTCGGCCACCACCAGCCGGTCGTGCTCTTTCACCACGAGCGAGTCGGTGAGCATCTGGTTGACGGCTTCCTCGGGCTGTTGCAACAGCAGCACCAGCGAGTCGGCCTTCACCACAAAGTTGAAGTTCTCGGTGTAGTGATGCGTCGTGGAGAACGATATAGAGTCCATCTGGCTCTTGGTGAGTTCCATGCCTGCCGGGGCCACGGGCGCGTGCCGGTGATAGCATCCCGAAAGAATCGTCGTGAGCATACAGGCCACGAGCATCCAGAGCGTTGCATTTCTTTTCGTCATTTCTCCTTTCCTCCTTTCGCGGTTCCATAGACGTTCATCTGGCAGTTCTTGCAGTCGAATTCCAGGCGGAATTGCCGCCCGTCGGCCAGTTCAAGGAAGAGCGGCTCCTCCCATTGCGGCGCCCTGCCGCCGTGTCTCACGCAGTGGCCCAGGGCAAACCTGATGCAGTAGCGGCACTGCATGAGCAGCGGTTCCCTGCCGCCGCCGGCCAGTTCGAAGGCCGGAGCCATGTCTTTCAGCCCCTCTTTCTCATAGAAAGCTCTTGCCCTGCTGTTGGCTATATTAAATAGGTAGGGCCTGTTGTAGAGCGCCGACCACGATGAGAGCTGGCTGTCATGGCTTGCCGCTGCCGGCTGCTGCCGCCCGAGGCCGCTGCCTGCGCTCAGGCGGGTTCCGTCGAGACTGGCGGCCACCACTCTCTGCCGCAATTCGCTGAGCAGGCTTGAGGGCAGGAAGTAACGGTCGGCCTGGCCTTTGACGACCACCTCGCTGCAGGCAAAGGGCGTTCCGCCCAGTCTCTTCAGCTGATTCACCATATTGTCGTGTTGAGGCTTCTTTGCCTCCTGATGCTCAAAGCGCGTTTCGGCCTTGCCCCATGCGGCTCCCGACTCGGCGTCGAGCATGGTCAGGCAGAAACCGTCGCCGGTGGCTTCGAGCACCATCGTCACATCCATCTTCCTTTCGGCCGAATGGCCGCTCAGCAAGCGCTCAAACTCCTGGTCGTTGTTTCTGTAGAGAGCCATTCCGGGCTTCAGCCCTCTGGGCATGCGCAGCGGGTAGAGGCGGTTGCCCCTGGCACTGTTCACGCGGAAGCCCTCCAGTTGGCGCTCTTCGTTGATGAAGCAGAGCCCGTCGCCATTGCCGAAGCTGGCCGTTCCTGCCACCGTGATGGCCGCCCGTCCGTTTTCCCTCTCCATCCATTTCACGTTGCCCACAAATTCGCCCATGGCCTTCGGTGTGTCGGGCGAAGCCATGTCGGCCACGCGTCCGTGCAGGAAGTAGTGGGTGAACCCGCGGTTGAACGTCTTGCTGAGGTTCGGCGTGAAGCCATATGTGCATCGCCCTCGCGAAGCCCTCTTGTAGCGGTCGGGGTGGCGGGCAATGATGCTGTTCAGCCTTTCGCTGTAGGCTGCCACCACGTTCTTCACGTACACCTCATCCTTCAGCCGCCCCTCAATCTTGAGCGACGAGGCTCCCGCCAGGAGCAGCTCCTCCAGCGCGTCGGCCTGGCACAGGTCTTTCAGCGAGAGCCAATAACGCTCGCGGCCGAGCGTGCGCCCCGCATGGTCTTTCAGACTGTACTTCATGCGGCACAGCTGAGCACATTCGCCGCGGTTGGCACTTCGGCCGAAGCAGTATTGCGAGGCATAGCAGAGCCCCGAATAGCTCACGCAGAGCGCTCCGTGCACAAACACCTCCAGCTCTACGTCGGGCACGGCCTCATGGATGGCCGCAATCTCGCTTGCAGAGAGCTCCCTGGCCAGCACCACGCGGCTGAAGCCCCTGTCTCTGAGCCACTTCACCTTCTCTGCCGTGCGGTTGTCTGTCTGCGTGGAGGCGTGCACTCGAGAAGCGGCCCCCAGGGGCGAATCCGCTGACGGCAGATAGCCCATGTCCTGCACCAGAAAGGCATCCACGCCCGCGTCGGCCAGCGAGCCCATCAGCTCTCGGGCCCGCTGCAGTTCGTCCTCATAGACAATGGTGTTCAGCGTGGCATAGACACGGGCTCCGAAGACGTGGGCCCGCCGGCAGAGCACGCCGATGTCGGCCACGCTGTTGCCCGCAGCCGCCCGAGCACCGAAGTGCTCAGCGCCTATATACACCGCGTCGGCGCCATGCTCGATGGCAGCCAGTCCGCAGGCCAGATTTCGTGCCGGAGCCAGCAGCTCAATGGGGCGAGGCCCTGCCGTGCTATCTGATGTCGTCAATGTTGTATGGGGTTTCTTGATACACGTAGTAGTTGATCCAGTTGTTGTAGAGCAGGTTGGCATGGGCGCGCCACGTCACCCTCGGCCCCAGCTCGGGCCGGTCGTCGCGATAGTAGTTCTGGGGCATCTCCACGTCGTCGCGAACGTCTTTGTCGCGGCGGTATTCGCGGTCCAGCGTGTCGGGGGCATATTCCAGGTGGCCCGTGATGAAGAACTCCCTTCCGCCGCGCGCCATCACCATGCTCACCCCGCTCTCCTCGCCCTCGGCCAGGATGGTGAGCTCGCCGTGGGCGGCAATGTCGGCCCTGTGCACCTCGGTATGTCGGCTGTGCGGCATGCAGAAAGTGTCGTCGAAACCGCGGAAGATGGGCAGTGTGGGCAGCAGCGCCCGCTGCTCAAAGATGCCGAACTTCTTCTTCTCCAGCGGGTATTTCGGAATGCCATAATAGTAGTACAGACCCGCCTGAGCCGCCCAGCAGATGTAGAGCGTGCTCGTCACGTGGGTCTTGGCCCAGTCGAATATCTGGCGCATCTCGTCCCAGTAGGTCACCTCCTCAAACGCCATCTGCTCCACGGGTGCGCCCGTGATGATCATCCCGTCGAACTTCTGCCGGCGCAGTTCGGCAAAATCCTTGTAGAACATCATCATGTGCTCTATCGGCGTGTTCTTGGGCGTGTGGCTCTTCAGCTTCATGAAGTAGATCTCCAGCTGCAGCGGCGTGTTGGAGAGCAGCCTGATGAGGTCGGTCTCGGTGGTAATCTTCAGCGGCATGAGGTTCAGGATGACAATCTTCAGCGGGCGAATGTCCTGCGTGGTGGCCCGCGAATGGTCCATCACGAAGATGTTCTCATGCTTCAGCAGCTCAATGGCCGGCAACCGGTCGGGTAGTCTTAGTGGCATGGCTTCTTATCTTGTTTTTATTTTAATCTGTAGCTATCAGTTTCTATGTTAGGTTTCTCCTTCCTTGGTGCTCCTTTCACCGTGCAAAGTTAGCAAAAAAAAAACTTAACGCGCCATTTCGCCGGCGTTTTCTCCCCTTTTCCCTCCATATTGCCGGCCTATGGGTGGGCAGGAGGCGCTATGAGAGGGGCTCCCGGCTTCAGAATGGCCGACGAACTAAAGTGGAAAAAGCGCTGACGTCAGAGCTTACAGCAACGTGGGTTCGGCGTAAGATGAGTGTTGGAAATCGTTGCGGGAAAGGAATACTTTGCAGTATAGGCCCCAGAATAAAGGCTTCTCCCTGCCAGGAAAAGTCAAGCGAGCGGGCTGCAAAAACTAAAATCACGACGTGATTCCATGGAATCACGCCACGATTCCATAAAATCACGTCACGATTCCATGGAATCACGTCGTGATTTTAGTTTTTCCACGTCGCTCTCTATGTTTTTTCCCGCCTCTGGTGATAGTTGTGTGCCTTGCCCGCTTTCTTTACCGGGAAACTCTTTGGAAAGCCGCTCGGCGGCATCGCACAGAATGCTTGACTCGGATTCGCGTCACTGTGCATTGCCTCAAAAACGGAGAAGCGTGCACAGAGGGTGAAGAAAAGTGCCTGCTGACGGGGAGAGAGCTGCGGGGTTACGGGTTTCGGTCGGCCTCCTTTTTCTTTATTGATGTCTGGGGAGTAACTGCCTGACTGTCTTGTTGCCAGAGTGAAGCGAAAAAAGGGAAACAAGCGCATAGCCATGACAGCCGTCGGTGGCCAATGGCGACGCGCTGAAAACTGGGGCCTGGAAGCCTGGACAACGCCATTAGCCGACGCTGAGGAAAAGAGGAGCAAGAAAAAAGGCGGGATTGTTCTCGTGCCATTATGAGGCAGCGAAGCAGGTTAAAGCGTTGATGGGGAGGGCAGAAAACAAAAAACCAAGAATGTTTCGCAACATCCTTGGCTCGTTTCTAACTAACTTATTATCAACTATTCATTACTCTTACGTTGCTTTATGATTTTACAAATGTGTCTGATTGTGAGCAATTTTCTGTGTGCAAAATTACTCGTTTCCACACGTTCGGGCAATAAAAAAGATGAAAAAAAACACGTAAACGTTTGCGAAACGCCGAAAAATGATTACTTTTGCAAGTGAAAGACTTAAAAAGCGAGTTGAATGGCTAACCGCAGACGTACTTCCTTGAAAGATTTAGCAGAAGAGCTGGGGGTGAGCATTGCGACGGTGTCGCGTGCGCTGAGAAACAGCCATGAGGTGGGTGCTGACATGAAGCAGAAAGTGCAGGCGCTTGCCAAGAAGCTGAACTATCGGCCTAACCCCTTCGCCCAGAGCCTGCGTCGCGAGGCGCCGCGGATGATAGGCGTGGTGGTTCCCAATCTGGTGACCCACTACTATGCTGCGGTGCTCGACGGCATTGAGGAGACGGCTCGCAAGGCGGGCTATTCGGTGATCAGTGCCAACAGCCATGAGGATCATGTGCGCGAAGAGGCGGCAGTAGACAATTTCGTCAGTCTGCACGTGGAGGGCATCATTGCCTGTCTGGCACAAGACACGGTGGACTATTCTCATTTCGTTGAGATCAACGATATGGGCATTCCGCTGGTTTTCTTCGCGCGTACGTGTCTGCCGGAGCTCTTCTCGTCGGTGACGGCCAACGGCGACGAGGCCGCCCAGCGGGCCACCGACCATCTGATAGACACAGGCAGCCGCCGCGTGGCCTTCATTGGCGGGCCCAACCATCTTGACATGGTGCGCCGCAGGAAGCATGGCTATCTGGAGTCGCTGCGCGAGCATGGCATAAGCATCGACCGCACGCTCGTGGTGTGCGGCAAGATAGACTACGACGTGGCCAAGGAGGCCACCGTCCGTCTGCTCAGCCGCGACGACCGCCCCGACGCCATACTGGCCTTCAACGACATCATCACCTATGCTGCCTTCGACGCCATCAAGGACATGGGGCTGCGCATACCGCAGGACGTGGCCATCATAGGATTTACCGAGGGCAACACGTCGGCATTCGTCACTCCCAGGCTGACGGCCATCATGGACCAGTCGTTCCTCACGGGCCAGAAGGCATGCGAGTTGTTGCTCAGGAATATTCAGGGCGACAAGCGTATATATAAAGAGGTGGTGCCAATGACGCTGAAGATAAGGGAAAGCTCAGACAAGGGGAGAGGAAAGTGAAGAGTGAAATGTGAAGAGTTAAGAGGGAAGAATGAAGAGGGAAAAGAGAAGAGGGAAATGTGATTGATAGAGGAAAGGGATGCGCCGGGAGGACCGGCCATCGTTGAATCTCTTGATGTTTTCATTACGATTCAGTCCACGTAGGTGGTTAATAAGTATTAACTTTGCACTTTAATAATAACTGACTTATTGGTCGGCCATGGAAAAACATTACCTAAAGAGAAATATGGGCTTGCAGAACAATAATTATTAACCAAATAAAAAACGAACAAAAAAGTGTATCTATGAGGAAATCTTTTCTAAAGACATGCGGGAGCCAGG
Source organism: uncultured Prevotellaceae bacterium (assembly GCA_946622085.1). Taxonomy (GTDB): domain Bacteria; phylum Bacteroidota; class Bacteroidia; order Bacteroidales; family Bacteroidaceae; genus Prevotella. Next base: position 16,737 of record CAMOPD010000004.1, read on the forward strand.
CTCTCTGCCGATGGGCATGGATGCTGCTCTTCATGATTCCACTTTCTGCCATGGCGCAGGATGTGAAGATTACAGGTACGGTTACGGACGCGACGACGGGCGACGAGGTCATCGGAGCTACCGTGAAGGTGCAAGGAGCGGCCGGTGGAACCATCACCGACATCTCTGGTAACTATCAGATTACGGCCCGCGTGGGGCGCAATCTGGAATTTTCGTATGTGGGCTACAAGACCCAGGTGGTGAAAGTCACCAAGGGCGGCGTCATCAACGTCAAGCTGGCTGAAGATGCCCAGCTGATGGACGAAGTGGTGGTGGTGGGCTACGGCGTGATGAAGCGCAGCGACCTCACCGGCTCGGTGTCGTCGATCAACGAAGAGCAAATCAAGCAGGGCGTCAACACGTCGGTGGAGCAGGCCATGCAGGGCCGCATCGCCGGTGTGCAGGTGACCCAGAACTCGGGTGCCCCTGGTGGCGGCATCTCGGTGCAGATTCGTGGTATCAACTCACTCAACGGCGGTAATGAGCCGCTCTACGTCATCGACGGCATTGCCATGTCGGGACAGACGAGCAGCAACAACTCCGTGCTGAGCACCATCAACCCCTCGGACATCACCTCGATAGAGGTGCTCAAGGATGCCTCGGCAACGGCCATCTACGGTTCGCGAGCCTCCAACGGCGTGGTGCTCATCACCACCAAGCACGGCCAGGAAGGCAAGCCCAAAATCACCTACGAGGGCTATGCCGGATGGCAGATGCTTCCCAAGCAGCTCAACGTGATGAACCTGCACGAGTATGCCGAATACTACAACACACGTGCCAAGATCTTCGGATGGGGAACGCAGCAGCAGTATCTCAACCAAGACCTGCTCACCGACGGTACCAACTGGCAGGACGAGCTCTTCCGCACGGCCTTCATGCACAACCACCAGCTCAACGTGAACGGCGGAACGCAGAACATGCACTACTCCATCTCGGGAGGCTATCTCGACCAGGACGGTATTGCCGTGGGCTCTTCGTTCAAGCGCGCCACGTTCCGCAGCAACTTCGACACGGAAATCAACAAGTGGCTGAGCATCAATGCCAACATCTCGTATTCGTCGACCGACCAGAACACGTCGTTCGATGAGTTCAGCGTCATCTACAATGCCCTGACGGGTCTGCCCGACATGGCAGCTCACAATCCCGACGGCAGCTACGACTTCGGAGGCAACCTGGAGTACAACTACAACTCCAACCCGCTCTTCGAGGCCGAGATGAAGGACAACAGCCGCGACAACCAGTCGCTCGACTACAACTTTGCGGCCAACATTAAGCCCTTCAAGGGGCTCAACATCCGCATTGAATACGGCGGAAACCGTGGATGGGGACGTTCCTACTATTTCGTGCCCGAGTATGAGACGGCGTCGCGAAAGATTGAGTCGCAGCTCACTCACGGCAACAGCACCAACAAATATAACTCCTTCAAGCAATATGCCACCTACGAGGTGGAACCCTGGAAGGGACACCGATTCTCCATCATGGCCGGCCATGAGTCGCAGGATGGCGAGTGGTATCAGGGCACCATGGGGCGCAAGGGCTACATCTCGAGCGCCATCAAGAGCATTGCCGTGGGCGACGCTGCCACAGCAACCAACGGCGAGCAGGGTGCCGACTGGGCCATTGAGTCGTACTTCGGTCGTCTGAACTACAATCTGCTGGAGCGCTATCTCTTCACCGCCACCATGCGCTACGACGGTTCTTCGCAGTTTGCCAAGGGCCACAGATGGGGCGCTTTCCCCTCGGCAGCCTTTGCATGGCGCATCAGCCAGGAGCCCTTCATGAAGAACCTCTCGTGGCTGAGCAACGCCAAGTTGCGACTGGGATGGGGACACGTGGGTAACCAGAACGCAGGAGGCTACTCCTACGGAGTGAGAATGAAGAACGTGACCACCGCCACCGGAACAGCCTATATCCCGGCCAACTATGCCAACCCGCTGCTCACCTGGGAGTCTACCAAGGCCTGGAACGTGGGTCTCGACCTCTCGCTCTTCAACAACCGCATAGAACTCATCGTCGATGCTTATCTGAAGAATATCGACGACCTGCTCCTGCAGGCCATCCTGCCCAACTACCTGAAGTCTGACAACGGTATGTCGCCCGCTTGGGAAAACACCGGTTCGATGCAGAACAAGGGTATCGAGTTTACGCTGAACACCGTGAATGTGGCCTCCAAGAACTTCCAGTGGAGAACGGGCATCACGCTCTCGTTCAACCGCAACAAGCTCAAGAGCCTGAACTCTGATTCGGGCGCCCTCTTCGGCAAGGTGAGCGATGACGTGCTCACCAAGACCGACATCGGCGGTGCCGTAGGTCGATTCTTCGGCTACAACGTCATCGGCATGTTCACCTGCGAGGACGACTTCTATCAGAAGAACAAGCTCGGCGAGTTTGTGCTCGATGAGAACGGAGCACGCGTGCCCGTGGCCCGTCCCGTGGTGGATGGCACCACCGACCTGCAGCCCATTTCGCCCGACCGCATCTGGGTGGGCGACTACATCTTCGAGGACGTCAACAAGGACGGCATGATCACCGAGGCCGACCGTAAGTATATCGGCAATCCCAACCCGAAGTTCACCTTTGGTTTCAACAACGTCATCACGTGGAAAGACTTCGAGCTCTCGTTCTTCTTCAACGGCTCCGTGGGCAACGATGCCTACAACTACATACGCCAGGCATTCACCAATCCGGGAAGCTGGGGCAACCGCATGAAGGACGTATTCAACTATGCCCGTCTGGGACTCCACGATGAGGAGGGCTCGACCACCGACATCAGCAATGTCTACGTGACCAACGCCAGCACGGCCCTCGTGCAGCGCGTCAACCAGTATGATGCCAACAAGAACAACCGTCCGAGCAGCCGCTTCATTGAAAACGCTTCCTATCTCCGTCTGAAGACCCTCTCGCTGGCATGGAATGTGCCCAGCGTATGGATCAAGCATGCAGGACTCGAATGGGTGCAGCTCTATGTGAATGCCCAGAATCTCTTCACCATTACCAATTACAAGGGATACGATCCTGAGCTCGGTGCCATCGGCCAGGAAGTCATCCGCCAGGGCATCGACAACTACCGCTATCCTTCTCAGCGCATCTTTAATGTGGGTCTGAAAGTGACATTCTAAATATAATAATGTGATATGAAAAAGAATAGAATCAATATAATTGCAGCTGCTGCATGCGCTGCCCTCACTTTGCTGATGAGCAGTTGCAGCGATGACTATTTGGAGCGCCTGCCTCTGAATGAATACACCGAGGAAACCTTCTATGGCGCCGAAGATATCGACGAGAGTGCCATGCTCAGGATGCTGGACCCGCTCTACAACAATGCATGGTTCGACTACAACCAGCGAGCCATCATCGGCATCGGCTCCTTCCGTGCCAACGACGGCTGGAGCCCATACCTCAACGGCGAGTTCGCACGCTTCCAGATCACCGGCCTCACCACTGAGCTTTCGCAGGCCTGGAGTGCCTTCTACAATGTGGTGACCACCGCCAACTCCATCATCAAGAGTGTGGAGACCAATGCCAAGGAAGGCGCCAACGCCGACATCATGAACCAAATCAACGGCGAAGCCCGGCTCATGCGTGGCCTGGCCTATTTCTATCTGCTCCGTGGCTGGGGCGAAGTCATCCTCTACGAAGACAACGATGAGGCTGCCAAGCATCCCACGCTGAAGCTCAACACCGAGGAGAGCGTGCTCAAATTCGTCGTTCGCGACTTCGAGAACGCCGCCGAGCTGCTGCCCGAGAAGGCCACTATGGCCAACCATCCTTCGCGCTACGTGGCCAAGGCCTATCTGGCCAAGGCGCTGCTGGCACAGAGCGGTTGGAACAAGCCCACCCGCGACCAGGCCACACTCGACCGCGTGGTGGCCCTTTGCAACGAAGTCATCAATTGTGGCCAGTACCAGCTGCTGAATGATTATGAGGACTTGTTCAAAGTGGAGAACAATGCCTGCTATGCCGACAACAACAAGGAGACGCTGCTGGCACTACGCTGGGCCGACCCCCTGTCGGGTAAGTGGGGCGAAGTGAACACGCTGATCTCCGACCTGGCTTGGTCGGATGTCTGCGACGTTGGCGTATGGGGAGGTTCGCTCCACGCTTCGGTCGACATGATTGAAATCTACAACCAGGAGCCGAAGGATTCGTTCCGTCTGCGTGCCACTTTCTTCACTCCCGGACGCAACTACGACTACATTCTGAAGGACAAGGGCGGCTACACCTACGATAAGAACTGGATTCAGGTGAAGAAAGGCGTCATTGGCGACAAGGCCGATTGCAACGGCAAGCTGGCTCAGCAGGCCGACCCGTTCAACACCTACATGCTGCGCTATGCCGACGTGTTCCTCACCAAGGCCGAGGCTCTGCTGGGCAACAACGAGTCTACCAGCAATGCCGAAGCCCTCAGCGCATTCAATGCCACCCGCATCCGCGCCAAGCTCGACCCCGTGCAGTCGTTCACCTTCGAAGACCTCATTCGCGAGCGCCGCAAAGAGTTCTGCATGGAGTATGTCAACTGGTTCGACATGGTCACTTGGTATCGCTGGAAGCCCCAGTACATGCTGAAGTTCTTCAACGACAGGCAGTATCGCGGATTCATGCTCAACAGCGGTGACGTCATCCTCAACGACGATAAGACCCTGAGCTATCGCGTGGTTCCACCCGGCGACGGCACGTGGTATCATGCCACGTCGTGGGATTCCGACGGCAACATTGCCACTTCCTACTGGAATGATGCCGAGCGCTACAACGACGGACGCGTGGTGCGCCGCCAGAACGGCATTGGCGTGAGCGACGACAACCCCATCGTCGAGGTGGGTGGAGTGCCCCAGGACAAGGCCCACGGCTATACCTTCGACCTGTGGAAGGATGCGCTCAACACGACGGGCGTGCTGCCCATCAAGCTCACCGAGGAGAACATCTTCATGCCCTATCCCGAGAGCGACGTGCTGCAGAATCCCAACTTCAACATGCCTGCCGTGGAATATGACTTCGGTGAGTAATCTGACAATAACACAACAGTTCTTAAAGAGTAACGAAAATGAAACACAATAAGTTCAATACCAAGATGAGCCTGCTCATGATGGCTCTGCTGGCAATATTCCAGTTGGTTGTCACTTCCTGTAAGGATGACGACGATTCGGGTGGCGGCATTCCGAAGATTACCTCCGTCACCAACACCGACCCCGAGAATCAGATAGAATACACCAAGGCCGGAACAGGCTCGCTGCTCGCCGTGCGGGGCGAGAATCTGAACCACACGTTGAAAGTGTATATCAACGATCAGGAAGTGTGGTTCAACCCCACGATGAACACCGATCACAGCATCATCGTGCAAATCCCCTCAGAGGGCAGCGGCTTTGAGCTCACTGCCTTCAACAGCAGCCTGAAGGACGAAATCCGGGTGGAGACCAGTCATGGCACCGCCACCTATGCCTTCAAGGTGACCGCACCCTATCCCTCGGTTTCGCGTGTGGCAGCTCGCTATCCGCGCTCTGCCGGCGATGTGGTCACGGTGACGGGTCTCAACCTGGTCGACATTGAGCGCGTCTACGTCACCGACCTCAGCGTCGATGAAATCTATGCCGCCGGAACCGAGGAGGTGGGAGGCAACAAGGTCGACGTGACCAGCTATGAAATCACCAAGAAAGACCATCAGCCCAGCACCAACAATGCCTACGTCACCAATTCCGAGATGACATTCGTCATCCCCCAGATGCCCTATTCTGAGGGAACACTCGTCATCCAGTGTGCTTCGGGCAACGTCTACTATCCCTTCACCCTCTTCCTGCCGGCTCCCACCATCACGGGTGTGAACACCGACATGCCTGTCTTTGGCGAGAAACTCGTCATCTACGGTTCCGACTTCATACAGGTAGACGAGGTGAAGATTGGCGACAAGGTGATCAATCCCGAAGACATCACCATCGGCGATGCCGAGGATGAGATGGAAATCATCTTCAAGGACTACATGAAACCCACCGAGGGCAGCGACCCCGTGCTCTCCATCACCACGGGTGGTGGCAACGTCAAGGCCCGCTTCTACGACTACTCCACGTTGCTCACCAGCTTCGACGATGACCGCGCCATCAACAACGGCTGGAGCCCCGATGCAACCTACGAGACAGCCGACGGACTCAATCCTCCCTACACCAGCGACGGAAAATATGGTCGCATCAGCGTAGCATCTGAGGGCCAGCAGTGGTGGGGAACCATGATCTACTACCGCAAGGACTGGGGCGAGAACAAGTTCACCCTGCCCAGCTTCGACGTCATTCCTGCCGACGCAACGGCCGATGAAGTGTATCTTGCTGCCGAAGTGTTCAACAACGGGTCAGACTACAACGTGTTCGATGCCGACGGCTTTGCCATCGCCAGCGGCTACATACGCTACATGGTGCAGCCCCACGACGGCTCAGAGAACATCTACGAGCAGATGACCGGATGGGAAGAATATCCCACCAAGGCCATCTTCGACGGGCTCATCCTGGCCGACGTCGACGGCAAGGCTCCCGTGGGCGAGTGGTATCGCCACGTGCTCCCGCTCAGCAAGTTCGCATGCTATGCCGGCAAGAGCTATGCCGACATCGTCAATACCGGTCTCAGCCAGTTCCGCCTGCAGTCCATCAATCAGGGCACGGCCAAGACCCACGTTGACGTCTGCTTCGACAATATCCGCATTTTCTATAAGAAGAAAAACTAAAAACCCCTTAACAAGATGATGAAAATGAAAAAAATAATGAGTTTTTCGCTCCTGCTGCTCCTGGGCCTCATGGTCTGGAGCTGCAGCGACGACGAGAAGACGGCCAATGGCACTCAGATGCGGCTCTTCAAGGATGGTGCCGAAATATCCGAACTAAAGTTCTCTCTCGGTGCCAGCAGCCAGATGGTGGGCGTCTTCTCCGATGCCGACTGGGATGCCTCGCTGAGCGACGAAAGCTGGTGCACCATCTCCAATCATGCCGGATTTGTAGACGGCGACAGCATTCAGTACATCCGCGTTTCGGTGGAGAAGAACACTGGCGAAGCCCGCTCCGTCACGCTCACCGTCAAGGCTGGCAGCATGCAGCGCACGCTCGTCATCAACCAAAGCGGCATGGGCACTGACCCGGGCGACACCTTCCCCAGCTCATACGCCACGCTCGAAAACTTCGTTCTGGGCTACAACCTGGGCAACACCCTCGACTCCAACCCCGAGGGCGACTGGTGGGACCCCACCGGCAAGACTCCCATCGACTATGAGACGCAATGGGGACAGCCGGAGACCACTCAGGAAATCATCGATGCCATCGTGGCCAAGGGCTTCAACCTTATCCGTGTGCCCGTCACCTGGCGGCCCCACATGGACGATGAAGGCAACGTGGATGCTGCCTGGATGGCACGTGTGAAGGAAGTGGTAGACATGGTGATGAAGACCGGTGCCTACTGCATCATCAACGTGATGCACGACACAGGAGCCTCCGGCTCTGCCTGGCTGCAGGCCAACATGGAGACCTATCCCACCTCCTCGGTGCTCTACAAGAAACTCTGGACGCAGATAGCCACCACCTTCCGCGACTATGGCGACCACCTGCTCTATGAGTCGTTCAACGAGATCCTCTACACCAACTCCAACGACGGTTGGACGGCACCCGCTGCTGGCAGCGACAGCTACGAGGCCATTCGCCGCCTCCACCAGGACTTCGTTGACGCCGTGCGCGCCACGGGCGGCAACAACGAGTATCGCAACCTCGTCATCAACCCCTATTCGGCAGGCAACACCGAGACCATCCTCAACGAGATCATCGTGCCCGAAGACCGCCACTCCAACCACCTGATGATGTCAATCCACTCCTATGACCCCTACAACTTCTGCAACGACAACGGGGAGTGGAATATCGACTACTTCACCGACGACTGCAAGGCCGAGATCGACGGCGTCTTCCAGCGCCTCATCAAGCGCTCCAGCGACCTGGGCATACCCGCCTTCTTCGGTGAGTTTGGAGCCATCGACGCCAAGAAAGACATCGACGAGCGCGTGAAGTATGCCACCTACGTGGCTCAGAAGTTCCGCGAATACGGCACCACAGGACTCTGGTGGATGGGACTCATCGACCGCCGCACCCTCACGTGGACTGAGGAGCCCATCGTGGAGGCCCTCTTCCAGAACATCCGCTAAGCAGCAACTCCTTCATTCTTTATATTACGCCCGCGCATGATATCCCTGCGCGGGCGTTTTGTGTTTTGTGGTCATCTCTGCCCACGCATCCCCGTCCCCCCACCGCCATATCCACACAATAACCCGAATCAGCCCTCAGAATGGCGGCCATATTCTTGTAATTTTTTTACAAAACGGGAAGGCAGCCGTTCGCCCCCGTTCACTAAGCACGCCACTCACGATGAGTAAATGGCGTGCTTACGAGGCGTGAGTGGCGTGCTTACTCATCGTAAATGGCGTTCTTACTCCCAAAACTGATTTTCAGCACTTTACGAAGGCGCGCTGCGAAGGCATAAAAGATTGTGAAATTATTTTACAAAACGCAAGCGCCTCCCCGGAAGGCTTTGCCTGTTTCATGTGCTGACGTGCCGACAGCGCGTCAGCGCCTGCTGAGCGTGCTTCCCCATCAAGACTTCAACCCTGCTGATGAACTTCTGTATGAGAACAGGCACGTCCCGTCATGGAGGCATGCAATCCCACTATCGATAAGAACCAACGGTGACACTTGTGCAGACAGACATTGACAGGAATCAGGCGGGAAGCTTGTCGGACAGTAATATAAAAAATGTTTATTTCTGCGCATTGGTTGTTTTTTTTCTTATTTTTGCATCAATAATCAGAACTTTACCATTGACGTTTTTACCACACACAATCAATCATCCGCATATGCTTAGAAAGAGTGTTACCCTTGTCTTGCTCTTGTTGGCGCTGGCCGTCCGCAGTGACGGTCTGCGAGAAGGTGTGGGCGAATTCTACCATCTCGACACCAGCCAGGGGCTGCCCAATGCGCAGGTGAACTGGATCATGGAGGATGCGCGGGGCTATATGTGGTTTGCCACGGCGTCGGGCCTTTCGCGCTTCGACGGCTTCCGCTTCCGCAACTTCTTTGCATCGGCCGACAACGAGCTGACGCTGCCCGACGACAACGTGCGCCGGCTGGCAGAAGACGGCGGGCTGCTCTGGGTGGGCACCCACAGCGGGTGGTGCACCTACGATGCGCTGACGGAGACCTTCAACCGCCATCCCGACGCCAGGACTGCCGCCGCCATGGCACGCCACATGGAGGTGATGCAACTCACCGACGGGGCGGGCAACACGTGGAAATATGCCGATAAGAAGTGGCTCATCTACTCGCCTCGGCTGAAGCGCTGGACGGCCGACGTGGTGGAAGTGCTGCGCGGTGCGGGCATACGCGGGGTGACCGACGATGAGGTGGTGGTGCGCGATGTGAAGAACGACCTGCGCCGGCGGCTCTGGGTGGCCACCGATCATGACGGGCTGCTGCGCATCGACTGGAAGGCCGGCGTGGTGGAGCGCTTTGTGCATCGGCGCGACGACGACCATTCGCTGCCCGACAACACCATACAGCGGCTCTACGTAGACCGCCGCGGAGCGCTCTGGGTGGGCACGCTGAAAAACGGCGTGGCCTATTTTGACGACGAGTCGCGCCGATTCACTCTCGTGCCCCTGGGCGATGTGTGCACCATTGCCGAAGACCGTCAGGGGCGTCTCTGGGCTGGCACCAACGATGCCGGCATCGTGTGCTATGACCCGCAGACAGGTCATAGCGAGCGCTACGACACGCACCGCACGGGATTGGGCAGCGAAGTGGTGGTGAGCTCGATGTGCGCCAGCGACGGCTCGCTTTGGTTTGGAACGTTCCAGGGCGGCATGGCCCGTTGGGACGGCAACCGCTGGACCACGTGGCGCAAGAGCACCGACGCGCTGCTCAGCGACGACGTCTGGGCCCTGGCCGAAGACCGCCAGGGACGCGTGGTGGTGGGCACGCTCAACGCGGGGTTGCAGACCTACGACGCGGCCTCCAACCGCTGGACGGCCTACAAGGGACTGCCGGGCAACTATGTGGCATCGGTGTGGGTGGACGCCCAGGACCGTGTGCTCATGGGCCATTCGCACTATCTCTCCGTGCTCGACTTGACGACGGGCAGCACCACCAACTATTCGGGCACCCGCGACGGGCAGCAGTTTGCCAACCCGTCGGTGAACCAGGTGATAGAGGATAGCCGCGGGCTCGTCTGGATAGCATCGCAGTCGGGCGTCAACATATACGACCCCGCCACGGGGCAGCTGGAACTGCTCAATGCCGACAATGGGCTGTCGGGCAATGTGGCCTGCTCGTTGGCCGAAGACCTGGATCACCGCGTGTGGGTGGTCACAGCCAACGGACTCTCGGCCGTTTCGCCCGTCAGGAAGGGCGGCCGCTGGGCTTTCGAGCTGCTCAACTATGATGAGCGCGACGGCCTGCAGCGCCGACAGTTCAACTACCGTTCCATCCTGCTCACCCGCAAGGGCGACCTCGTGGTGGGCGGCCAAGACGGCATCAATATTGTGAGCAGGGAAGGGGAGAAGGAGATGAGCAGGGGAGATTCTTCATCCATCATTCATCATTCTTCGTATTCCAGGGGCGACAGTGCCCGCGTACTTTTCTCTGGTCTCATTCTTTCAGACCATACGCTCTCCGTGGGCGAACGATATGGCGACCGGGTGGTGCTCAAGGGGGCGCTGAACGAGATTTCGCGTCTGGACTTGAAGCACAACGAAAACACGTTCACCCTGCTGCTGGCCTCCAGTCAGGTGGCCTGCCCTTCGCGTACACTTTTCCTCTACAGGCTGGTGGGCTCCGACGATGAGTGGCACCGCACCAACGGCCAGACGGCCCAGCTGACATTCCACAACCTGACGGCCGGAAAATACCGGCTGCAGGTGCAGCCGCTCGACCGCAGCGGCCGCCCGATAGGGGCCATGCGCGAACTGACCATCGTGGTGCATCCGCCATTCTATCTCTCGCCGTGGGCATGGCTGCTCTATGTCCTGCTGGCCGGAGTGCTGCTGGCCTGGCTCAATCGCTATCTGATGATGCGCCAGCGCCACAGGTTTGAACTCGAGCAGGTGAGGCGCGAAGCCGAGCGCGACAAAGAACTCAACGCCATGAAGCTGCGTTTCTTCACCAACGTGAGCCACGAGTTCCGCACCCCGCTCTCGCTGGTCATCTCGCCACTGCAGAAAATGATGGCCGACGAGACCGACGAAGCCAAGCGCCAACGGCTGTCGCTCGTGCACCGCAATGCCCGCAAACTGCTTGCACTGGTGAACGAACTGCTCGACATGCGCCGGCTCGACAGCGGCAAGGAGCAACTGCATCTGTCGACGGGCGACGTAGTGGGCTACGTGAGAAACATCTGTCAGGAATTCGGCATGTTGCAGGAGCGGCAGGCCGAGCTGACGTTCCACTCCGACGTGGAGAGCCTGCGCATGCAATTCGACGAGGACAAGCTGGGCAAAATCATGAACAATCTGCTTTCCAATGCCTTTAAGTTCACCCCGGCAGGAGGAAAGGTGAGCGTGGAGATGACCGTCGACAGGCGAGACACCTCTGGCGAGAAGCTGCTCATCTCGGTAGCCGATACGGGCATAGGCATCAGCGATGCCGACAAGCCGCACGTCTTCGACCGCTTCTATCAGGCCGACAATCATGTAGACCAGCCCTTCGGCGGCAGCGGCATCGGACTGAGCCTGGCCAAAGACTTCGTGGAGATGCACGGCGGCACCATCGGCGTGGCCGACAATCAGGGCGGCGGCACGGTGTTCACCCTGGAGCTGCCCGTGAGAAGCGGGGAAGCAGAGAAGGAGGCTGGCCGGGAAGATGCTTCAGCTTTCATTCAACCTTCTTCTTCTTCGCATGACGGGGAGAAACCCTATGAGGCACTCATCGTGGACGACAGTCAGGATTTCCTCGACTTCATGACCGACGTGCTGAAGGAGCACTACCGCATACGCACGGCTCACAATGGGCGCGAAGCGCTGAAGCTGATTGCCGAGCGGCAGCCCGACATCATTCTGAGCGACGTGATGATGCCCGAAATGGACGGCAACGAGCTCTGCCGTGCCGTGAAGCAGCATCAGCAGACGGCTCATATCCCCTTCGTGATGCTCACCGCCCGCATGGCTCAGGACCACGAGATTGAGGGCATGGAGAATGGAGCCGACGACTATATCACGAAGCCCTTCAACCTGGATTTGCTCAATCTGCGCATGGCCAACCTGATACGCTGGAGACAGAAGGCCCAGGGCAACGGCAGCGCCGAGGGCGGCCGGAAGATAGACCCCAAGGTGAAGGAAGTGGAGATTACTTCGCTCGACCGCCAGTTCGTACAGGCTGCCACCGACTATGTGGAACAGCACATGGCCAGCTCCGACATGACCGTGGAGTCGCTGAGCGAAGCCCTCAACATGTCGCGCGTGCATCTTTATAAACGCATGCTCTCGCTCACGGGCAACACGCCCTCGGAGTTCATACGGCTCATCAGGCTGCAGCGCGCCGAGCAACTGCTCAGGCAGAGCCAGCTCAGCATAGCCGAAATATCCTATAAGGTGGGATTCAACAACCCACGCTACTTCTCGAAATATTTCAAGGAGATGTACGGCATGATGCCCTCGCAATACAAGGAAGCGAAGGGTTGTTAACAAAATGTGCTCCTTTTGTTAACAAACGGAGCATGATGTAATGAATTTTTATTGCTACCTTTGTGGCCAATAATACAGGAAACAACTATTAATCAAATAAAACAATATTATTGAGAATGAGAAACGCAAGACTTTTTGTTTCGGCTGTCCTGCTGGCCTGTGCTTCGCTGGCCAGTGCGGCAGGCTTCGTGAAAAACGGCAATAGCGTGACCATCCATGTGGACGCCCCACAAGAGAATGGAGCCAAGATGGTCAGGCTGGAAGTGATGAACGACAACATTATCCGCGTGCAGGCCACGTCGGAGGAGGCATTCCCCGCAAAGCAGAGCCTGATGATTGTGGAGCAGACGGCTCGCCCGCAGTTCTCGGTCACTGAGGACGGCGACAACGTGGTGGTTTCGGCCCGCAAGGTGAAGGCTGTGGTGAACAAGCAGACAGGTGCTCTGACGTTCTTCGATGCCAACGGCCAGCAGCTGCTCAAGGAGGCCGACGGCGGCAAGCAGTTCTGGCCGTTCACCGTGCCCGAACGCGAGTACGGACTGAAGGGCGGACAGGCCATCACCGAGGACATGAAGCACGGACTGACGTGGCGGATGGTTTTCGACAGTCCCGACGACGAAGCCTTCTACGGGCTCGGACAGCATCAGAGCGAAGAGTTCAATATGAAGGGCAAGAACGAAGACCTCTTCCAGTACAACACGAAGGTGTCCATCCCCTTCGTGCTTTCCAACAAGAATTACGGCATTCTCTGGGACAGCTACAGCTATTGCCGCTTTGGCAATCCCAACGACTATCTGCAGCTCAACCGCGCTTTCAAGCTCTACGACCGCAAGGGCAAGGAAGGCCATCTCACGGGCACCTATGTCGACAAGGACGGCAAGCGGCTGGTGCGCGATGAAGACTCCATCTACTATGAATATGCTTTCCCCGCCACCAGCGAGATAGCCGTGAAGACCGACAATGGCGGCATCAAGAACCTGCCGCAGGGCTTCAACTTGCAGGGCGCCAACGTCACCTACGAGGGCTTCATCGAGCCTGAATGCTGCGGCAAGTGCGCCGGCAAGAAGCAGCTCTATCAGTTCATCCTCTATTATTCGGGCTACGTGAAGGTCTACATCGACGGCCGCGAGGTGGTGCCCGAGCGCTGGCGCACGGCCTGGAACCCCAATGCCTATAAGTTCGCCACCGAGCTGGCCAAAGGCAAGAAGGCGCAGCTGCGCATTGAGTGGCAGCCCGACGGCGGCGAGGCCTACTGCGGACTGCGCGTGGCCCAGCCGCGCAGCGCCCAAGAGCGTGGCCAGCTGAGCATCTGGAGCGAGATGGCCCGCGACATGGACTACTACTTCATAGCCGGCGACAACCTCGACGGCGTCATCAGCGGCTATCGCACGCTCACCGGCCGTGCTTCGCTCTATCCCAAGTGGGTGCTCGGCTTCTGGCAGAGCCGCGAGCGCTATAAGTCGTCGGCCGAGATTGAGCAGACGCTGGCTGAATTCCGTCAGCGCCACATCCCCATCGACAACATCGTGCAGGACTGGAACTACTGGAAGCTCGACTCATGGGGCGACCACACCTTCGAGGCCAGCCGCTATCCCCATCCGCAGGCCATGCTCGACTCGGTGCATGCCATGCACGGGCGGTTCATGATCAGCGTGTGGCCCAAGTTCTACGACACCGTTGACAACTACAAGGAACTCGACAAGAACGGCTGGATGTATCATCAGGCCGTGAAGGACGACATTCACGACTGGCTGGGCTTCCGCGGTTCGTTCTATGATGCCTACGATGCCGGAGCGCGCAAGATGTTCTGGCGCCAGATGGACGAGAATCTCTACAGCAAATACAACCATGGCATTGATGCCTGGTGGATGGATGCCTCGGAGCCCAACGTGCGCGACTGCACGCCCATGTGGTATCGCAAGGCGCTCAGCGGCCCCACGGCCCTCGGCACGTCGACCGAATACTTCAATGCCTACTCCACGGTGAATGCCGATGCCATCTACAATGGCCAGCGCTCCGTGTTCAAGGGCAAGGCCAACGAGCCGCGCGTCTTCCTGCTCACCCGCAGCGGATTTGCCGGCGAGCAGCGATTCTCCACCGCCACCTGGAGCGGCGACATCGGCACCCGTTGGGAAGACATGCGTGCACAGATGACCGCCGGACTGAACTACTCCCTTTCGGGTATCCCCTTCTGGGGCATGGACCAGGGCGGCTTCTCCGTGGAAAACCGCTACGTGGCTGCTCAGCAGGAGTTCGACAAGACGGGCGTGGAGAACGAGGACCTGAAGGAATGGCGTGAGCTGCAGACGCGCTGGAACCAGTTCGGAGCCTTCATCCCCCTGTTCCGCGCTCATGGTCAGTGGCCCTTGCGCGAAATCTGGAACATTGCCCCGCAGGAGCATCCTGCCTATAAGTCGTTTGTCTATTACGACCGCCTGCGCTATCGGCTCATGCCCTATCTCTACTCGCTGGCCGGATGGGCCCACTTCCGCGACTACACGCTGATGCGCGCCCTGGTGATGGACTTCAATGGCGACAAGAATGTAGAGAACATCGGCAACCAGTGGATGCTCGGCCCGGCGTTGATGGCCTGCCCCGTGGGCTACTATAAGGCCCGCAACCGCTCGGTCTACTTCCCCGAGCAGTGCGGATGGTACAACCTCTACACCGGCGAGCACGTTGACGGCGGCCAGAGCCTCGTGGTGGATGCCCCCTATGAGCAGATTCCTGTTTTCGTGCGCGAAGGAGCCATCATCCCCTTCGGACCCGAAATGGAGTGGAGCGACGAGAAGCCTGCCGAGCTCATCAACCTCTATGTATATGCCGGACAGGATGGCCAGTTCCAGCTCTACGAGGACGAAGGCACCAACTACAACTACGAGAAGGGCAAGTATGCCACCATCGACATCAGCTACAACGACGCCATGCGCACCGTCACCATCGGTCAGCGCAAGGGTTCCTTCCCGGGCATGCTCAAGCAGCGCCGCTTCAACGTGGTGTTCGTTTCGGCCGACAATGCCCGCGAGCTGAATCTCGACAGTCCCGAAGGCAAGCTGGTGAAATATAGTGGCAAGGCCGTCACGGTGAAACTTTGAAACTGTCTATATAATATATAATAAGGTATAGCAGCGGCCTGCAATCAAGCCGCCGCTATATCTTTTTTTCTTTCCACAAAAGCATCTAAAACCAGAAAATCATAAGCAGAAGATGAGAAGAACCTTATTGTTTTTGTTCGCCTTTGTTGTCACGCTTTCTGTCTCGGCCCGCGAGCGCAAGTGTTTCGACCAGGGCTGGCAGTTCGTGCTCGACGAGAAGATGACCCTCGAGCAGGCTTCCACTGCCGAAGGCTGGCGCACCCTCAACCTGCCTCACGACTGGGCCATCGAGGGCGACTTCCACGTGAGCAATCCCAGCGGCGCCGGCGGCGGAGCGTTGCCCGGTGGGGTGGGGTGGTACAAGAAGTCGTTCGACGTGTCGGCCCGTGACCTGAAGGACGGCCGTTTCTTCATCGAGTTCGACGGCGTGTATATGAACAGCACCGTGTGGCTCAACGGCCACGAACTGGGCCACCGTCCCTACGGCTACAGCTCGTTTGAATACGAGCTGACACCTTATTTGAATAAAGGCACCAACACGCTGGTAGTGAAAGTAGACAACAGCGACCAGCCCAACTCGCGCTGGTACAGCGGCTGCGGCATCTATCGCC
>CAMOPD010000005.1 GCA_946622085.1 uncultured Prevotellaceae bacterium
ATTTCCCCGAGAGCAGCAAGCAGCGCATGCTGCAGCTCGTGGCCAACCTGCAGGAAGCCCTCAAGCAGCGCATCCAGGAGGCCACGTGGATGACACCCGCCACCAAGGAGCAGGCCATCGACAAGCTGAGCAACTTCATCGTGAAGATTGGCTATCCCGACAAGTGGCGCGACTACAGCGGCTTGCAGGTAGACGATTCGCTCTCGCTCTACGAGAACCTGGCCAACATCTCAGAGTTCATGACTCTCGACCAGATTCAGCGCAAGGTGAACAAGCCCGTTGACAAGATGGAATGGCTCATGACGCCGCAGACCGTCAACGCCTACTACAACCCCACGACCAACGAAATATGCTTCCCCGCTGCCATCCTGCAGCCGCCCTTCTTCGACCCGCAGGCCGACGACGCCGTCAACTATGGTGCCATCGGCGGAGTGATTGGCCACGAGATGAGCCACGGCTTCGACGACCAGGGCTCGCAGTTCGACAAAACCGGCAACCAGCACAACTGGTGGACGGAGCAGGACAAGAAAAACTATGAGCAGCGCACCCGCGTGCTGGAGAACTATTTCAACACCGTTGAGGCCGTTCCCGGCAAGAACATCAACGGCAAGCAGACGCTGGGCGAGAACATCGGCGACAACGGTGGCATCAACATCGCTTATCGCGCACTGCAGAACGCCCTGAAGAAGAGTCCGCTGCCCGAGAAGGACGGTTTCACCCCCCAGCAGCGCTTCTTCCTCAGCTGGGCTCGTGTCTGGGCCAGCAACATGCGCCCCGAATACGTGGAGTATCTCATCACCGTAGACACCCACTCGCCCAACAAGGCCCGCGTCAATGCTGCCCTGCCGCACGTGGATGCTTGGTATGATGCCTTCAAGGTGAAGAAGGGCGACAAGCTGTTCATCCCCAAAAACAAGCGCGCACACATCTGGTAGAAAGATGTCTGCAGGCCGATGTCTTGTAAAGATTTGTCAGAAACGCTTATCGGCTGATTCCTTATTATTGGTGTCTGGGGGAAACAATATCACTGGTAGCAACTCCCCAATCAATGATGTTATTGTAGAAATATCATTTGAAGGGGCTGGAAATACGGCCAGGACACTAATCAAATTAATCGAGTTGGCATGATCTTAATTACAGACCCCACCCCTGACCCCTCAAGGGGAGGGGTCAGGGGTGGGGTCTGTATCTTTTTTTAACGGCGCAAATAGTCCGCCAGAGCGTCCAGCCTTTGCTATGTGCTGATGGTTCATTTTTCACTTCGCTCTGGCAGCAAGACTGTAAGTCCGTTTCTCCGGGCACCAAAAATTTTTTTCCTTTTTTCTGTAGTTTTTTGGGGGAGCCCGCGTCTAATGGTTGTAAGATTTCAAAAAAAGAGCAAAACGATGAACCAACAAGAAACTGAATTCTCGCGGCTGGTGAGAGACCAGAAGAGCACCATCTACACCGTGTGCTACATGTTCTCAAAAGACCAAGACGAAGTGAACGACCTCTTCCAGGAAATACTAGTCAACCTCTGGAAAGGCTTCGAGGACTTCGAAGGCCGCAGCGACATCCGCACATGGGTCTACCGCGTGAGCCTGAACACATGCATCTCGCAAGACCGTAAGAAAAAGCGCCACAAAAGCGTGCCCCTGTCCCTGAACATCAATCTCTTCACCGATCAGGACGAAGACACCAGGCAAGTGGCCATGCTCCGCCGACGCATCAACAAGCTCGGACCCTTCGACCGCGCCATCATCCTGCTTTGGCTCGAAAACATGAGCTACGAAGAGATAGGCCAGGTGGTGGGCATCTCTACCAAGAACGTCTCGGTGAGGCTCTTCCGCATCAAGGAGCAGCTCAAGGAGATGAAAGATTAACAACAACACAGTCAATAACAAACAAAAAAACTACAGAAAAATGGAAACAACAAACAATAACATGCAGGAAATGGAGCAGATGCGCTCGCAGCTGAATCTGCTCAAGCAGAAACTCGACAAGCAGGAGATCGTGAACGACCGTCTGATGCGCCAGTCCATGCGCCAGAAGATGTCGTGGATCAACAAGTATCGCTGGCTGGCCCTCCTGGCTATCCCCGTTGTGGCCCTGTGCTTCTTGCCCATGACGTTCCAACTCGGCCTCTCATGGTGGCTCTATGGTTTCACGGTGCTCTTTGTGGCCGTAGATGCTGTGCTCGACTGGCACGTCAACCGCACGTCCGACCGCGACTTCATGCGCGGCAACCTCATGGAGACAGCCCAGCGGCTCACCCGCATGAAGCAGATCCGCAACCAGCAGTTGCTCTTCGGCATGATCGTATTGGTCGTTTGGATGGGCTGGCTGGTCTTTGAAGTCTATATGGCAGGCCACAGCGCCCCTGCCGGGAGCGACCTGCTGCCTGTCTCCTGGTGCTATCTTGGCGGCATTTTTGTTGGCGGCGTCATCGGACTGATTCTCGGACTGAAAATCTTCTTCAAGATGCAGCGCACCAACGATGAGATTATCGACCAGATAGAGGAAATGGAGATAGAGAAATAGGTCTCGCGTCGGAGCCGGCGTTTGGTCAGCCGGCTCCGACCCGTCATTAACATCAAACAACAGTACTTACAACAATGAATAAAGCCATTCTAACCCTGGCGTTTGCCGTCTTGTTCGTGCTCAACGCCCCCGCCCAACTGCTTTACAAAATCACGGGCAACCAACTCGCCTCTCCCAGCTATGTGCTTGGCACCTACCACTTTGCCAAAGTGAGCTTCGTCGATTCCATTCCCGGCATGCGTGCCGCCATGGATGCCACCGGCCAGGTTTTTGGCGAACTCGACATGGCTGACGAGATGAACCCTGCGAATATTCAGAAAATGCAGCAGGCCATGATGCTTCCCGAGGGAACCACCCTGCAGTCGCTGCTCACGGCCGACGAGATGACGCGTCTGAACGCCTTCATGAAAGACCTGCTCGGAGCCGACATGACCCATCCGATGATTGCACAGCAAATGGGGCGCATGACGCCCGAAGCCCTGCAGACGCAATTCACCCTGCTCACTTTCCTCAAGCGCCATCCGGGCTTCGATGTGCAGCATCAGTTCGACTCCTATTTCCAGGAAGAGGCGGCCAGGCAGGGCAAGCCCGTCGGCGGCTTCGAGACAATGGACTTCCAGATAGAGACGCTCTTCAAGGGGCGCACGCTGGAGCGGCAGAAGCAAATGCTCATGTGCCTGGTAGACAACCGTGAGTTCATGGAGCTGATGAGCGACGAGATAGTGAACGCTTTCTATAGCCAGAATCTGGAGGCCATCAGTAAGGCCCTGAACGAGAAGATGGGCGGCCAATGCGACAATACGCCCGAAGAGGAAAACCGTCTCATCTACGACCGCAATGCCAACTGGCTGAAGCAAATGCCCGCCATCATGGCCGACAAGCCGACACTCTTTGTCGTGGGGGCCGCCCATCTGCCTGGCGAGCGTGGCGTGCTGCAATTGCTCCGCCATGCAGGATATGAGGTGGAAGGGGTGAAGTAGTAGCCGTCCATTCCCTCCCTGACACCAGCATCAACAAAGTAAAGAGCTGAGGATATGATGAGAACGCTCATCATTCCTCAGCTCCTTTTTTCTCCCTCTGCTTTCAACGCTCAGGCTTAGAGTGGATATTCATCGAAGGCGTAGAGCACCGTTGAGAGGTAGCGCTCGCCTGTGTCGGGCAGCAGCACCACGATGTTCTTGCCCTCGTTCTCCGGGCGGGCGGCCACCTGCGCAGCGGCAAAGGCTGCGGCTCCTGACGAGATGCCCACGAGCAGTCCTTCCTGCTGGGCCAACTGCCGTCCTGTGCGTATGGCGTCGTCGTTTTCTACGGGCAGCACCTCGTCAATGAGTTCGCTGGCATAGGTCTTCGGAACGAAGCCTGCACCAATACCCTGAATCTTGTGGGGGCCGCTCTGGCCACCGCTCAGCACGGGCGACGAAGCCGGTTCCACTGCAACGACTTTCACCTCGGGATTGTTCTCCTTCAGCCGTTTGGCTACGCCCGAGATGGTGCCGCCAGTGCCCACGCCAGCCACGAAGATGTCCACTTTCCCCTCTGTCTGTTCCCAAATCTCCTGTCCGGTTGTTTCGTAGTGCTTTGCCGGATTGGCCGGATTCTCAAACTGCTGCAGGATGATGCTTCCAGGAATGCTGTCGCGCAGCTCGTTGGCAGCGCGTATGGCTCCCGCCATGCCCTCCTTGCCGCTGGTCAGCCGCACCTCGGCACCGTAGGCTTTCACCAGGTTTCGCCGCTCCACGCTCATGGTTTCGGGCATGGTGAGGATGAGCTTATAGCCCTTCACGGCCGACACCAATGCCAGTCCTACGCCGGTATTTCCGCTCGTGGGCTCGATGATGGTGGCACCGGGCTTGAGCACTCCGCGCTGCTCGGCATCCTCAATCATGGCCAGGGCAATGCGGTCTTTCACGCTGCCGCCGGGGTTGAAAAATTCCACTTTAGCTACGATGGGCTTCTTCAGACCTTTAATACTTGAGTATTTACTGAGTTCCAGAAGTGGGGTGTTGCCGATGAGTTCGGTCAGTTGTTTTGCTATTTTTGCCATAATGTTTATCTGTTTTTCTTATTGTTCTTTGTTCTTTGTTTCTCCTCTCTCAGGTTCAGATTTTGTCAAACGCCTGGCTCAGGTCGTCAATGATGTCGTCAATGTGCTCCGTTCCAATGCTCAGTCGGATGGTCGATGGTGTGATGTGTTGTTCGGCCAGTTCCTCGGGCGTCATCTGAGAGTGCGTGGTGGTGTAGGGGTGGATGACCAGGCTCTTCACGTCGGCCACGTTGGCCAGCAGAGAGAATATTTCCAGTGCATCGATGAATCGCCAGGCCTCTTCCTGTCCGCCTTTGATCTCGAAGGTGAAGATGCTGCCGCCGCCCTGTGGAAAGTATTTCTTGTAGAGTTCGTGGTCGGGATGCTGGGGCAGCGACGGGTGGTTCACCTTGGCCACCTTCGGGTGGCTGCTGAGGAAGTCCACCACCTTCAGCGCGTTCTCCACGTGGCGCTCCACTCTCAGGCTGAGCGTCTCAAGTCCCTGCAGCAGAATGAAGGCATTGAATGGCGAGATGGTGGCTCCCGTGTCGCGCAGGATGACGGCACGTATGCGGGTGACGAAGGCTGCCGGACCGGCCACGTCGGCAAAGATGGCACCGTGGTACGACGGGTCGGGCTTGCCCAGTGATGGGAATTTGTCGGCATTGGCCTTCCAGTCGAAGGTTCCTCCGTCAACGATGACACCGCCCAGCGAACTGCCGTGGCCGCCGATGAATTTTGTGGCAGAGTGCACCACGATGTCGGCTCCGTGCTCAATGGGTCGGATGAGATAGGGCGTGCCGAACGTGTTGTCAATGATCAGTGGGATGTTGTGTTTGTGGGCCACAGCAGCCACGGCTTCTATGTTCGTCACGTCACTGTTTGGGTTGCCGAACGTTTCGGCATATATGGCTTTTGTGTTGGTCTGTATGGCTGCTTCGAGTGCATCCAGGTTGTTCACGTTGACGATGGTGTTGCTGATTCCCTGGGTGGAGAGCGTGTGGGTGATAAGATTGAACGAACCTCCGTAGAGGTTGTCGGCAGCTACGATGTGGTCTCCGGCATGAGCAATGTTCTGCAGTGCATAGGTCACGGCGGCAGCTCCGCTGGCAACGGCCAGTCCGGCCACGCCACCTTCGAGGGCGGCCACGCGGTCTTCAAACACTCCCTGCGTGGAGTTGGTCAGTCGGCCATAGATGTTGCCGGCATCGCGCAGACCGAAGCGGTCGGCAGCGTGCTGCGAGTTGCGGAACACGTAGCTCGTGGTCTGATAGATGGGCACGGCGCGTGCGTCGGTTGCGGGGTCGGGTTGCTCTTGTCCTACGTGCAGTTGCAGCGTTTCGAAGTGAAGTTTCTTGTTACTCATAATCGTTTTCCTTTCTTTTTATTTGTTGTTTCTGTTTCTTTTTTGATTGATTTCCGAGTGCAAAGGTAGCGGGTTTTTGCTCCTCGGGCAATAACATGTTAGGGGCATTTGGCATACCATGTTTATGGTATTTGCCCGTTTTGGGCCCTTTTCGGGCGGTTCATAGGCAGGAAAACGCTTGAAAAAAAGACAGGCATCTGCCCCCTTTTCGGGGGCGTCATGCCTGTCTCCCTTTTTATCGTATTGGCTCTTTTTTTTGTCTATTCGGCCGGAGCTTGGTCGATGAGTTCCATAAACTCGTCGAGTTTAGGTGTGATGATAATCTGGGTGCGGCGGTTGCGCTGCTTGCCCAGCTCGGTGTCGTTGCCGGCCAGCGGGTTGTACTCGCCACGTCCGCCTGCTGTGAGCCGCTTCGGGTCTACGCCGTAGCGCGTCTGCAGATACTGCACCACGCTCGAGGCACGCAGACAGGAGAGGTCCCAGTTGTTGCGGATGTTCTCGCGGCTGATGGGCACGTTGTCGGTATTGCCTTCCACGAGCACGTCGTAGTCCTTGTAGTCCATGATGATTTTGGCAATCTTCGAGAGCGTCTCGGCTGCGCGATCGTTGATTTCGTAGGAGCCGCTCTTGTAGAGCATGTTGTCGGCCAGCGAGATGTATACCACGCCCTTGAGCACCTGCACGTCTACTTCCTTCAGGTCTTCCTTTGAGAGCGAGCGCGTCAGGTTGTTGGTGAGCACCATGTTG
This sequence comes from uncultured Prevotellaceae bacterium, assembly GCA_946622085.1. Lineage (GTDB taxonomy): Bacteria > Bacteroidota > Bacteroidia > Bacteroidales > Bacteroidaceae > Prevotella. The sequence goes on from CAMOPD010000005.1 coordinate 6,657, forward strand.
AGCGAGTCGCTCTTGCTCTTCAGCTCCGTCAGGTGGCGTATGTATTGGTTCGACTCATTGATCTGGTCCACCAGTTTCTCTATCGAGATGTTGTTCTGGCTGGCGTTCGAGAGGCTCTTGTCGAGCGACTTCTGCAGCTGTGCGTAGGCGCGCTTCTGCTGCTTGAGCTGGTCTTCCAGGCTTTCCACGCGAGCCTTGCTGGCAGCGAGTTGCTCCTTGGCCACCTGATAATTGGTGTTCAGTTCGCTGTTTTCGTTCTGGCAACTGCGCAGGTCGTTTTGTGCGGCCAGCAGTTCCTTCTTGCTTGCGCAGCTGCTCATGAGCAGGCATGCGGCTGCAAACATGGTTATTACAGTTGATTTTTTCATTCTCAGTCCTTTCTTTAGTAAAATGATTTCGATGCAAATATATTAATTAGACAATAAAAGCCCTTCGAAAGTTCGAAAGGCTTATGTTATTTTAACCCTTATACAGGCGTTTTTAGGGAAAAGGAACACATTTTTATGGCGTACGGCGAGGAGCGAGGGGGGCGGTGCGGAATGCCTCTATTCTTTCGGCTCATCATTCTTCTCGTCCTTCTTCTCGCCGGCTTCATGGTTGTTCATGAATTGCTCTATGTCGTGCTGCAGCTGTCGGAAAGGCGGACTGACGGTATATCCCACGTTCTTCTTGAGCATCGATTCCACCGACTCTATGCTGTGGATATAGCACGACAGCTCGTTGTTGCGTTGCGTGCCATGCAAGGCTTGCCGGCTGATTTCGTTCTCGCGTTCTTGGCGCAGGCGGTCGCATACGCGCTTGACGAGCGGTACGATGATCTTGTCGAACAAGTGGTGGCCCTGTATATATAAATAGGTGGTCTGGGGCGTAATGCCATATTTCTCTGTCAGTTCCTGTTTGAGTTCCAGGTAAGACTCCTTGGCGTCGGGATATTGCTGGTGGAATTGCATGATGCGGCGGTTCACCTTGCGGTGCAGATTCTCCAGCGCTGCCTGCGGTTCGCGGGTAGAGAACGCGCCCAGCTCCATGATTCTGTTCAGGTCGGTAATGGTGAACTGTCCGTATATGCCCCTCCGGTAGTGCCAGATGGACCACACGAAGAGCGGGAAGATGATTTCGGAGAAGCGCGTGAGAAATTCCACGAAGTCGAACACCTTGCGGTCATTGAGCGTCACCATGACGCACACCGTGTGCAGACTTTGGGCATAGCACTGATAGTTCTCTATGGAGTAGACATAAGTGTGGAAGACGTAGGGATTGTCTACTATCTGCCGCGATGACTCCGTCTTCCCGGCCAGCAGATAGTCGTAGTCGGCATCTACGCAGGCTATCATGTCGCGCCCCACTCGCCCGGCCAGCAGGCTCATGATGACCGTTTTCTTTCCTCTTCCCAGGGCTTCGCCTTTTGTGGGGAGCATGATTTCGAAATAGAACTTGTCGTTCTCGAAGGGGGCGAGCGCGGTGCGCCAGAAGAACACGTCGTCGTAGCTCTCGACGAAGGCCACAATCCTCCGCCGCGATTTCTTTGAGTTCAGCTTGTTGGCCGCCTCGAGATATTTCGATGATATGTTGTCGTTCAGCCGTCGGCTCATGTCTTTGGGTGCTTTTCCTGAGGGATGGCTATAGGGTGATGTCGGTGACCTCGGTGACCTTGTCCATCCAGCCGTTCATGATGACGGCGGGCGAGTGGGTGGTGAGGATGATTTGCACGTTGGGGTTCATTTCCAGTATGATGTCGATGAGCCGTTGCTGCCAGTCGATGTGCAGGCTCACTTCGGGCTCGTCCATGAAGAGCACGTAGGGCAGATTGTCCTCCACGAGCACGGTGAGCAGGATGGCCAGCATCTGTTTTTCTCCGCTTGACAGCTGATAGGGGACCAGCGTCTCGCCTATTTGGGTGAAGCGTATTTCGTTTTCTGTTCTCACGATGCGCTTGCCCGTCTCCTTGAAGAGGTCGTCGATGAGATCCTGGAATCGCGTCTTGCGCGCAGAGATGTCCTGCGCCTTCAGCGCGGCATCGGCGCCTCCCTCTTGCAGCACCTGAATGATGCGGTTGCCTATGTTCACCTGATAGTCAAGATATTTGCGCTGCAAGTTGAACAGCTGCCAGTCGAGCTCGGTGGCCAGGCTCAGGTCCATGCGGCTCAGCGCCTCGCCGTTGACTATCGGTCGGTCGAACGAGCGTATGACGTCGTAGCGAATCCATTTGGCGTCTTCGGGCTCCACCTTCAGGCGCACGCCCTTGAGCATGTGGCTCGGAAATTCGCCGCCCGCGCTGAGCCCTTTTACCACTTTGTTCAGGATGGTGCTCTTGCCCACGCCGTTGATGCCGCTCAGGATGTTCACCTGTCGGTCCAGATCCCACACGATGTGCTTCTTGCCGCTCCAGAGGGAATCAATCTCTATCTGCTTAATGTAGTCTGCAAACTTCTGCATAGTGATTAGTTCTTCCTGATGATATCTGCTACAAATATAGCGAATTCTCTTGAATTTGTTGTAACTTTGCCGCGGTTTTTGCAAAATGACAGACAAAAAGAATATCAATCGCCCGCTTGTTGCCCACTTGAGCATGTTTGGAGCCTGTGCCTTTTGGGGGCTGATGGCCCCGCTGGGCAAGGATGCCATGACGCATGGCATCGACGGGCTCACCATGGTCACCTTCCGCGTGGTGGGCGGAGCGGTGCTTTTCTGGCTCACTTCTTTATTCGTGCCTCGCGAGCACGTGCCTTGGCGCGACCGGCTGCTCTTCATCGGTGCTGCTTTGCTGGGCCTTGTTTTCAATCAGTGTTGCTACACCATCGGGCTGAGCATCACGTCGCCCATCAACGCGAGCATTGTCACCACCTCCATGCCCATCTTTGCCATGATTCTCTCTTTCTTCATCCTGCGCGAGCCCATCACCTTGCAGAAGGCCGGCGGCGTGGCCCTGGGGTGTTGTGGCGCAGTGATTCTCATCCTGACGAGTGCCGTGGCGCAGACCGACCGCGTGGGCGACATCCGTGGCGACTTGCTCTGCCTTGGTGCGCAATTCTCGTTTGCCCTCTATCTTTCGCTTTTCAATAGGCTCATCAGGCGTTACACCGTCTTTACCGTCAACCGGTGGATGTTTCTCTGGGCTTCGCTCATCGTCTTGCCCCTTTCGTGGCACCATGTGTCGCTGACGGCGTGGGCCGACGTGCCCGCTCAAACGTGGTGGGAGGCTGCCTACGTGGTGTTCTTCGGCACCTTCGTGGGCTACATCCTGACGATGATAGGGCAGAAGACGCTCCGTCCCACGGTGGTCTCCATTTATAATTATGTGCAGCCGCTGGTGTCGGTCACGGTGAGTCTCCTTGCCGGCATCGGCATCTTGAGGTGGAGCCAGGCGCTCGCTGTGGTCTTGGTCTTCTCGGGTGTGTGGCTGGTGACCAAGTCAAAGTCGCGCCGCGACATGGAACAGCGCCGTCTGGACGCCGCCGCGCAAGAGCAGGTAGACGATGAACGCCGCCCATAGGGCATGGTTGCCCAGGCTTGGCTTCAGCAGCCAGTAGGTCAGAAAGAAGGCCACTGAAGCCACCACCGAGGAGATGAGCATGCCACGTGTGGCCGTGATGCCGATGAAAATGCCGTCCCACACGAATGCCGCCACACCCGCCACGGGGATGAGCAACGCCCAGAAGAAGTATTCGCCCGAAGCGCTGATGACCTGCGCCTCGTTGGTGAGCAGCCGCAGAAACGACGGCCCTCCTATCGCATAGGCAGCCGTGAAGCCCACGGTGATGCCTGCTCCCCATAGAAAGATGCGTTTCACCACGTCGTGGAAGGCCGACGCGTTGCCTGCGCCGAAATATTTTCCCCCCAAGGCTTCGCCGGCGTAAGCGAAGCCGTCCATCACGTAGGAGAACAGAATGTAGAGCTGCATCAGCAGCGTGTTGACCGAAAGCACGATGGCTCCCTGCCGTGCTCCAGCCGACGTGAAAAACAGATTGACGGCCACCAGGCAGAGGGTGCGCAAGAAGATGTCGCGATTCACCTTGAAGAAGTCATGAAAGGTGGGAGTCTTTGCCTGCCGGCTTGCTGCCTGCTGGTATTTCTTCAGCCGCCCATAGTGGCGCATGAGGAGCGCCAGCGCCAGGAGCAGACCCGCATATTGGGCCACGACGGTGCCCAGGGCCACACCTTCCAGCTTCATTCCAAAGCCGAACACCAGCACCAGACTCACCACAATGTTCACCACGTTCTGGCCTATGGAGACAATCATGGGTATGCGCGAGTTTTGCATGCCTATGAACCATCCGTTGAGGCTGTAGACCGTCATCACGGCGGGCGCTCCCCAAATGACAATATTAAAATAGGTGGCGGCCAGCGGCCAGATGTCGGCCGTGGGGTGCATCAGCAAGAGCGCCACTTCGCGCAACGGCCATTGCAGCAGCAGGAAGGTGGCAGCAATGGCCATGCTGATGGCCACCGACATGCGCAGCATCCTCACCACTACCGTCAGGTCGCGCCGGCCCAGCGCCTGCGACGTCATGCCGCTGGTGCCCATTCTGAGGAATCCAAAGAGCCAGTAGATGAGGTTGAAGATCATGGAGCCCACGGCGATGGCTCCTATGTAGACCGCGCTTCCGAGATGGCCCACAATGGCCACGTCGACGAGTCCGAGCAGTGGCACGGTGATGTTCGAGACGATGCTCGGCAGGGCGATGTTCAGGATTTGGCGGTTTCGCGGCATTTCTTTTTCTGGTTTGTCCCTAGTTCTTCCTAGTTCTTCCTAGTTTTCCCTAGTCTTTCCTATTCTTTCTATAGCAGCAGGCGGCTCACTGCGGCGGTGTCCTTGGCCCAGTCGTAGGTGTAGGCTTCGTCGGCCTCTTCCGCGCTTTCTGTCGGCGTCAGGCCCTGCACTTCGGCCTTCATCCTGAGCACTTGGCCAATGGTGGTCTTGGCGGCCATCCGCCTCATATAGTCCTCCACCGTTTGCAGATTGAGCGTCATGATGGTCTGTCCGCCGAAGGGCATCTCCAGCCAGGTGATTTCGCGTTCGGCCACGTTGAGCACTCCGAACACCAGGCCCTTGCTCAGGTTGGACTCGCTGATGCGCACCTGGTGCTGCACTGTCGACGGGTCGTAGGCCACGCCCGTCTCGTTGGACACCTCCATGGGGCTGGCAGCGCTCATCCATCCCACCACCAGATTGGGCGAGAGATTGCCATTGCTGTAGGCATTGCAGGTGAACACGGCGTAGCGTGCGCCCAGTTGCTGCAGTGTGGTCAGGTTGAGTTCCACATATTCTGCCGTGCCCACCATCTCGGGCACTTCGCGAATGTCGCCGGAATGCCGTGCTCCTTTGGGCGAGAGGTTGAAGTAGGCGCATTGCTCCACGCGGTCGTCATAGATGATGTGGCAGCTCAGGTCCATGTCGAGATGCTGTGCGTGCAGGCCCTTGCCCCATTGCATGAAGAGTCTCACGGCATGGCCCTCCACCTGGAAGCGCGTGCCTTGCAGTGCTGCCGACACATCCTGCAGGGTGGCGCTGCGGTCGCCGATGGCCAGTGGTATGTGGTTGAGTTGCGGGTCTATATAGATGGTCTTGGCCTGCGAGTCGGCTTTCTGGCTTTCAAAGTGGCGGCGCAGGGCGTCGGTATAGAGCGCCTTCACGCGTCGGGCCATGTCGGCGCGCTGCTCGTCGGTGTAGCGTTGCAGCAGCGGCTGAGCCGGAATGGTCTTCATGATGCCTCCCAGGGGACGCACCACGCGGTCGGCACTCGGGTCGAAGTAGTTGTCGGCCTGCATGCCCAGCGTGAACAGCAGTCTTAGCGGCAGTTGCCCGGCCACCTGCCGGAAGGCCGCCAGCACTTCGTCGGGGCCAAACCAGAGCATGTTGGCAAACAGACTGCGGGCAAATGCGCCCGGCCGCTCGCTGAGCAGCTTCGTGGCCCGCCCGGCATCGGCTTGGCGGCGCGCCGCGTCCACCTGGCCCTGCCACACCTCGTAGTCTTGCCGGTAGAACCGGTCCATCAGCTCGCGCAGCGGCTCCATGCCCTTGCGGCTATATTCGGCCAGTCTGAGGGCGCGAATCATGCGCACCCACATTTCGCGCTTGGCGTGCATCTGCTCGCAGGCCTTCGCGGGCGTCAGCGGCAGCGCGTTCAGCCAGCGTGCCACCCGCCAGCACCATCTTCTGGGATACTTCAGCCGCAAGGCGCGGCGCTTGTCGTCGGCGCCCTGCTGGCTGCGGTTCAGCGGTTGGAATATGTGGGCGTGGGCGTGGCGGGCATTGCCGATGAGCGTCCGCGGCTCCACCAGTTGCAGCAGCCCCGTGTGGCGATACCACAGATAGCGCAGCACGTCGGTGGGCGAGGCAAACAGCCGCCCGGCCTCGTCGTCGCGTCCTTGCTCCACCAGGGCGTCCACCGCCAGCACGAGCGTCTCCTTCGTGGCCGGAGCGGCGTCGGCGGGCAGGGGCAGATGGCGCAAGAGCAGTTTCAGACTGTCGGCCTGCGTGGCATCGAGCGGCACGGGCGAAAGCAGCAGATTCTTGAAAGCCTCGTCCACGTCGGCCTGCCGCCACAGCGAGAGCGTCTTCAGCTTGCTGCCCTGTCCGCGATGGATGTCGGCAGAGAGCACGAAGGGCTGCCCGCAGAAGGGGCACCCGTTGTAGCGCTCCAGGGGGAACGTGCCGTCGGGTATGAGGTGGCCGCATGGCAGTCGGGTGCCGCTGATTTTCAGCTCGTCGCCGAAGAGGTTGGCCACGAGCGTCAGCAGATGGTCGGCAGCCGTCTCGCCAGTGGGCGTCAGCCAGCCTTTCACCAGCGGCGCCCAGTTGAGCCCCACGCCCATGGCGTCGTTCATCACCTGCATCACTTCGGCCTGCTCGGCGGCGCCGAGGCCGTTGAGCGCATGCAGCAGCTCTTCGCTCACGGCAAAGCCGATGGAGCGCAATTGGGCCACAAACTGCAGCGTGGCATCAGATATGTCGGGTTTTGACGGCGTTTCGTCGGCAACGAAAATGGCGTTCTGCCTGAGCGAAACCTTCAAGAAGTCTTTTTCCATGGTGGTTGTCTTTAAAAATAAAAAAAAGAAAGGTAATCGGGGAACTGAAAGTTAGCACCGAAGTGCTATCTGAAGCATTGGAAGTAAGTTCCCCTTGACCTTTCGAAGGCAAAGATAAGCAAAATTCGTGTGACGGCAAAACAATACGGCGAAAAAAGTTGCCTGCGGGGCATCGTCTTACTTCCGGCGCCAAGCCGTGGGCGGGCTGCTGGCCGTGGGCGAGCAGGCTCTTCTCAACCCGTCATCGCGCCACTTGCTGTCTGTTGACTGGAGTCAACGCATCTGTTGACTTAAGTCAACGCTCCTGTTGACTGGAGTCAACAGATCTATTGACTTAAGTCAACAGACAGCATCCTGCCCGTTTTCGGTCTGGCGGCAGGCCGTTCGCCGCTGAAGAATGGCTACTTGCTGGCTGAAAGAACCATAAATTTTTGCTGAAAAGACAAAAATGCGCTATCTTTGCAAAAACTAAAAACAAAGACAACATAACCAATACCAACCCTGCAACATGAAAATAGGTGACAAGGCTCCCGAGGTGCTTGGCCGCGACCAGGACGGGCGGGAAATCAAGTTGAGCGACTTCAGCGGGCGCAAGCTCGTGCTCTATTTCTATCCGAAGGACTCTACCCCTGGCTGCACCAGTCAGGCCTGCAGCCTGCGCGACAACTATCAGCGCATGCTCAGCAAGGGCTACGCCGTGGTGGGCGTGAGCGTTCAGGACGAGAAGTCGCACAAGCGCTTCATCGAGAAATATCAGCTGCCCTTCCCCCTGATAGCCGACACCGAGCACCGGCTCGTCGAGGCTTTCGGCGTGTGGGGCGAGAAGAAAATGGCCGGCCGCACCTATATGGGCACGCTGCGCACCACGTTCATCATCAACGAGGAGGGCATCGTGGAAGAGATGATAGGCCCGAAGCAAATCAAGACCAAGGTCCACGCCGACCAGATACTGCCTGCCGACTGAGGCCATGACGCCGCTACCCCACGATTTCGAGACCGCGACGCGCGCGCTCATGGGCCCCGACGCCTATGAGCAGCTGGCAGCAGCGCTGGAGCAGGAGCCTCCGGTGAGCATCCGCCTGAACCCCTTCAAGGGCGGCTTCTCCGTGGCGGCTGCCGACGGCCCCGTGCCCTGGTGCCCCGGCGCTTTCTATCTGCCCTCGAGGCCCGCCTTCACCTTCGACCCGCTGCTGCATGCCGGAGTCTACTATGTGCAGGAGGCCTCGTCGATGTTTCTGCATCACGTGCTGCGCCAGCATGTCGCCGAGGCCGTGAGCATGCTCGACCTCTGCGCCGCTCCTGGCGGCAAGAGCACCGTGGCGCGGGCCGCCCTGCCCCAGGGCAGTCTGCTCGTGAGCAACGAACCCGTGCGCCCGCGTGCCCAGGTACTGAGCGAAAACATGCAGAAGTTTGGCCATCCCGACGTCATCGTCACCAACAATCTGCCGCGCGACTTCCGCCGCGCAGGCACCGTGTTCGACGTCATCCTGACCGACGTGCCCTGCTCCGGCGAGGGCATGTTCCGCAAGGACCCTGCCGCCCGGCAGGAGTGGAGCCGGCAGGGCGTGGAGAACTGCTGGCGGCTGCAACGCGAGATCGTGGCCGATGCGTGGGAGTGCCTGCGGCCGGGCGGCCTGCTCGTCTATTCCACCTGCACCTTCAATGCACAGGAGAACGAGCTCAACGTGCAGTGGATGTGCCAGCATCTCGGCGCTGCCGTGCAGAGCGTAGCCACGGCTCCAGAGTGGGGCATCACGGGGTCGCTGCTCGACGGCTTCGACGCCCCCGTCTATCGCTTCCTGCCAGGGCGCACGCGAGGCGAAGGGCTCTTCATGGCCATCATGCGCAAGGGCACCGGCCACGATGGCAAGCCCGTGGCACAGACCGACCTGCGCAAGCGCATCCTGAAGCGCCTGAACGTGCTGTCGTGCGGCGTCAAGCCGCCCGTGCAGAAAGGCCGCGACTTGATTCCCGACCAGTCGGAAGCACTCTCCATCACAGCCATGAGCCGCGATTACGAGCGCTGCGAGCTCTCCTACGGCCAGGCCATTGCCTATCTGCGCAAGGAGGCCGTGGCGTTGCCGCCCCAGACGCCGCGGGGCATCGTGCTGCTCACGTTTGAGGGCGTGCCGCTCGGATTTGCCAAGAACATCGGCAACCGCGCCAACAATCTCTATCCCCAGGAATGGAAAATAAAGACCACACACACACCAACAGCATATGAAGCAATACTTAGACATACTTAGCCGCATCCTCAACGAGGGTGTCAAGAAAGAAGACCGGACGGGGACGGGCACGCTGAGCATCTTCGGCACCCAGTCGCGCTACTGTCTGGACGACGGGTTCCCGCTGCTCACCACGAAGAAACTCCACCTGAAGAGCATCATCTACGAGCTGCTCTGGTTTCTGCGCGGCGACACCAACATACGCTATCTGAAGGAGCACAAAGTGAGCATCTGGGACGAGTGGGCCGACGAGAACGGCGAACTGGGGCCCGTCTATGGCCATCAGTGGCGGTCATGGCCCGACTACAACGGCGGCACCATCGACCAGATACAGCAGGTGGTGGACACGCTGAAGCGCAATCCCGACTCGCGGCGCATCATTGTCAGTGCGTGGAATGTGGCCGAAGTGAGCCAGATGGCGCTCCCGCCCTGCCACTCGCTCTTCCAGTTCTACGTGGCCGACGGACGGCTGTCGCTGCAGCTCTATCAGCGGTCGGCCGACACGTTCCTCGGCGTGCCCTTCAACATTGCCTCCTATGCGCTGCTCCTGCAGATGATGGCCCAGGTGACGGGGCTACGCCCTGGCGACTTCATCCATACCACCGGCGACACCCATCTCTATCTGAACCATCTGGAGCAGGCACGCCTGCAACTCTCGCGTACGCCGCGCCCACTGCCCACCATGCACATCAATCCCGACGTGAAGAGCATCTTCGACTTCCAGTTTGAGGACTTCCAGCTGGAAGGCTACGACCCCTGGCCTCACATCAAAGCCGACGTCTCGGTGTGAGGCCACGAAGCAACAACGAATGAATAAACACATACAACGATGATAAACATTATTGCCGCCGTGGCCCGCAACCGGGCTATCGGCTTGAACAACAAACTGCTCTACTGGCTGCCCAACGACCTGCGCCGCTTCAAGACGCTCACCACCGGCCATACCATCATCATGGGGCGGCGCACGTTTGAGTCGCTGCCCAAGGGCGCACTGCCCAACCGCCGCAACGTGGTGCTGAGCCGCAGCGCCGATGCCGAGGAGCGCTTCCCCGGTTGCGACTGCTATGGCTCGCTCGAGGAGGCACTTGCCCACTGCGGAGCCGACGAGCAAGTGTTCATCATTGGCGGTGCCAGCGTCTACCGCCAGGCCATGCCGCTGGCCGACAGGCTTTGCCTGACCGAGATTGACGACGTGCCCGAGGCGGCCGACGCCTTCTTCCCGCCCTACGACGACTGGAAGGAAGCCAGCAGGGAGGAGCACGGAAAGGACGAGAAGCACGCCTTCTGCTATGCCTTTGTTGACTACGTGAAATAAAAAGAGCGAGGCGATTTCCCATGCGGAAATCGCCTCGCTTGCTGTATAGCCCACAAAAATCTGATTATTCTTCCTCCTCCTCGTCATCCTCGGGCATGCTGAATACCGGCAGCTGGCGGTTGATGGCTGCATGGAACGAAATGACGGTCTCGCTGCGCGACAGGCCCAGTGGCTGAAGCTTGTCGTGGATGATGCTCAGCAAGTGGTGATTGTTGAGCGCATAGATCTTGATGAACATGTCGAAGCCACCGGTGGTGTAGTGGCATTCAACGATTTCCGGAATCTTCTTCAGTTCCTCAACCACCTGGTCGAACCGCTCGGGGTCTTTCAGGAACAGGCCGATGTAGGCACACGTCTCGTAGCCTATTTTCTCGGGGTCGATGATGAACTGTGAACCCTTCAGGATGCCAAGATTGGTAAGCTTTTGTATTCGTTGATGTATGGCAGCGCCGCTGACGTTGCACGCTCTGGCCACTTCCAGGAACGGAATTCTGGCGTCTTCTGCGATGAGCCGCAGAATTTTCTTGTCTAATGAATCTAATTGATGATGTCCCATAATTTGAGCTAATTTGGTTACAAAGGTAATGAAAAAAGGCCGGAAATGCAACAGTTTATTACTTTTTTTGCTTTTCCGGTGGAGAAATGCTCCTATTTCTTGCGTTCAACTGCCGAATAGTTCACTTTCAGGGCGTTGGCCTTGCGCAGGGCCTGCTTCACGTCGGTCACCACTCCCATGGGCGTCTGCTTGTCTATTTTCATGGACACGGTCATGGCCTGCACGTCTTCGGGCTGCATGCGGTTGCGCTCGGCCACCATGTAGTCGGCCACGTCTGCGGCAGAGACAAATTTGTCGTTGAGCTGAATGCGGGTGGTGGCATCGCCTTTCTGGCGGCCAATGTAGATGTAGGAGATGGCCGACTTCTTGGTGAGCCGTTGCAGTTCGGTGCCGGCAGGCTCACGATATTGCACCTTCGGCGTGACTTTCCGCATGTGGGTGACAATCATAAAAAAGAAAAGCACGGTGAAGATGAGGTCGGGCAGTGACGACGTGTTGAGCCCGGGCAAAGTGTGTTCGCGGCGGCGCAGCATGCTCATGGGTTGCCTCCTTCCTGGCTTTGGTCGGCCGAATGGTTCACTTCGGCTATGCGCTGGGGATAGTAGGCGCGCAGGGCATCCTTCTCCTCTGCGGTGCATTGCTCAAAGTGCTTGCCATATTGGCGGCGCGCCTGCTGTTCGCGCAGGTGCCGATAGGCAGCCACAATCTCGTTCTGCACCTGGAAGTAGATGTCGTAGTGGGCATCGCGATGGGCGTCTATCTGTATGACGTGCTTCTGCCTGTCGGCCGTCTGGCCTACAAATTTCTCTATGCATGGGCGTAGCTGACTCAGTTGCATGGGCTCGTCGTTGCATGTGAGGGCGTCGTCGGGAGCAATGCTGAGGCGTAGGATGTTGCGTTCTTCTATGTCGGTTGCCTCTGTCTGGTTCTCTTCGGGCTCTATTGGTGGCAGCATGCGGCTCAGTCCCTTGTCAACATCCATTGACGACGTGACAAGGAAGAATATCAGCAGCATGAACGAGATGTCGGCTGTGGATGTGGTGCTTAGCGACGGGACCAGATGTTTCTTGCGTTTGAACATACGACGATAATGACCGCTACAAGCAGCAGAATGAAGGATGTGAGGATGAACATGTCGGCCACACGGAGCCAGAAACGATCGGAGAATACTGTGCCATTGACGGCTATGGGCGACGATGAGGCCGCCACGAAGGTGAGCAGCAGGCATGCAACGAGCCCTCCGCCGGTGGCAAGGGCGATGCGCCTGGCTGGTATGCCGTTCACCAGGGCCCCTTCGCCTGCCCGCCGTCGGGCTGTGATGACAACCGAGGCGATGGCCGTGGCCGTGGCTCCCGCCACGAGCAGTGCCAGGAAGCCCAGCAGTAAGCCCGTGAGCAACGGTTCGTTGAAGTTGGGGTCGTCAAGATAGGGCATGTCGAAGCCTATGAGATAGAAAGCCCCGAAGACCACAGCTGCCAGCCCTACCAGCGTATAGAGAACGATGGCAGACAGTTGCATGGGGCGGGAAGTGATGTGTCGGGAAATCTTCATGTCAATGCTCGGTGAAAAGGGGTGTCGGCAGACTATTGTTTCTTGTTTCGGGCAATGATGTCGAGCAGCGTGATGGCCGACTCCTCCATCTGCGAGGTGATATGCTCTATTTTCGAGAGGATGTAATTATAGAATATCTGCAGGACCACGGCCACGATGATGCCGAAAATGGTGGTGATAAGCGCCACTTTCAGTCCGGCGGCCACGATGGTGGGGCTGATGTCGCCTGCTTCCTGTATCTGGTCGAACGCCATCACCATGCCAATCACCGTGCCAAGAAAGCCTAACGACGGGGCGAGGGCGATGAACAGCGTTATCCAGGAGCAGCCTTTCTCCAGATTGGCCGACTGCACGCTGCCGTATGACACGATGTTGCGCTCTATCTCCTCCATGCTCTCGTCCTGATGCAGGATGCCCTGATAGCAGATGGAAGCCACGGGCCCGCGGGTGTCGCGGCAAAGCTGCTTGGCGCCCTCGGTGTCGCCGGCGTCGAGCTTCTTCTCCACGTCGGCCATGAAGCGCTTGGCATTAATCTCCGAGAGCGTCAGATAGATGATGCGTTCTATGCAGAATGCCAGTCCCAGCACCAAGGCCAGTGCAACGAGCGACATGAATCCGGCGTTGCCCTCAATGAACTTCCGCTTCAGCGCCTTGTGGAATCCGGCACTCTCGGCAGGCACGATGGCGGCGGTGTCTGCCATCTCGCTGGCTGCCTGTAGCTGCGATGCAGCCACGGAGTCGGCCCTCATCAGGCTGTCTTCGGCTGCGCTCTCCGTCTGAGCCATGATGCCGGCAGACCATCCGAGCAACAGCAGGGCGAGAAGAGAAATCTTCGTCAGGATATCTTTCATCTTAATTCTTTGTTATCTGTTTGTTCAACGCGCAAAAGTAAAAAGAAATTTTCATTCGGCCAAGAATATAACATTAATTATGGCAACGATCATGCAGCAGGCGCGAGTGTACATCTTCGCCGTTGCGCTATAATTAATAATGTACGCGTACTTTATTTATTAAGTGGGGCGTGCATCCTTCTGGCTGGAGGCTCTCTGGCGTTTCGGGTGGGCACGCGAGAGCCTGTAAGCCGGGAAGAAGGGCTCTAAATGCAGTTGCCGCGACGATTTCGCGTAAAAAAATTGGCCATGTCAAATGTTATTTGTTATTTTGCATAGCCAACAACTTGTAGCCGCCAACCGCCTTGTTGAAGGTGAGAAGACGCAGGGCTTGACTTGAACAGAGAGAAGAAACACTAATGACTTATTATGAACTTTAAAACCATTTTGACAACATTCCTGCTGGCAGCCTCGGGATTAGTGGCTGTGGCTCAGCAGACAGTGAACACGAAGTTCGGCAAACCGACGAAAGAAGAACTGGAGATGACGGTCTATGAACCCGATTCCTCGGCAGATGCCGTGGTGCTCTGCCGACTCACCACGGTGGAATACACCATTCAGCGCACGGGCTATCTGGTGGACTACCACGAGAAGGTGCGCGTGAAAGTGCTCCGGCCCGAGGGCGTGAGCAAGGCCACGGTGGTGGTGCCCTACATGACCAACCAGACAGGCAAGTCGTTCATCAGGGCTTCCAAGTTCGGCTTGGGCGCCAGTTCCATAGAGATAGGCGCCACGAACCAGTATTTCGAAAACAACCATATGGGCTCACTCACCGAGAGTGCCATCGGCGAATATGCCAACGAGAGCGTGGAAGACATCAAGGCCACGGCCTTCAACCTCGTGGGAGGCAAAGTGGTGAAGTCGCAGCTGAAGCGCAGCCAGATAGAAAAGCTGAAGCTCGACGACACACATGCACAGGTCAGCTTCACCGTTCCCGAGGTGAGGACGGGCACGGTCATAGAATATGAGTATACGCTCCACAGCGAGCTCTTCTATATGCTGCACGACTGGTATGCGCAGTGCGACATTCCCGTGGCCTATGCCTGTCTCGACATGGACATTCCCAAGTATCTGGTTTTCAATATCGAGGAGCAGGGCATCCAGCGGCTGGCCTGTCGGTGCGAACAGGGCATCATGCACTATAAGCTGGAGAGCGATGCCATTGCTGCTCCGGCCACTGTGGCCACCAACCACTACATCTGTGTGGGGCGCAACCTGAGAGCCATTCCCAAGGACGACTACTTGTGGAGCCCCAACGACCATTGTGCAGCCGTCGTGGCTGAACTGAAGTCGTATAGTCTGAGAGGCACCATGCAGATGGACTATGCCCGGACATGGGACCAGATAGACACCATGATTCTGGAGGACGAAGAACTGGGCCGGCAACTCGACGACCGCTCCCCATTGGCCGACGAACTGAAGGCTGCCGGAATCAGCGATGTGGCCGACGAGCAGGAGCGCGCTGCACGCGTGGCCAGGCTGGTCATGGGCCGGGTGAAGTGGAACGGCGACTACAGACTCTGGCCCCGCCCGGGAAAGCAGGTGCTTAAGGCCGCAGAGGGATCCAATGCAGACATCAATCTGCTGCTCATCCAGGCCTTGCGCGAAGTGGGACTCACGGCTGCACCCGTGGTGCTGCGCACGCGAGACGAAGGCCTCATCCCCTACAATTTCCCCTCCATCCGCAAACTGTCTACGTTCGTGGTGGCTGTCGCGCTCTCGTCGGGCAGAACGGTCTATATGGATGCCTCGTCAGGGCCTTATGCCAATGTGCTGAGCGAGCCGCTCCTCGTGGAGCGGGCACGGCTCGTGAGGAAAGGCGGCAAGGGACAATGGGTGAACCTGCAGGGCCTGATGAAAGCCCAGACTTCTGTCATCATCGACGCAGTACTCTCTGCAGACGGCCGACTGACGGGCAAGAGCACTACGCGACGGTCGGGGCTTGCTGCCATGAAACAGTTGTTGCAGGCAGACCATGAAGAGAGCGGCTATTCGCCCGAAGTGACCACCGAAGAGACTGTCAGCATCAGTGGCACGGTGGCCGATGGGCGCATCAGCATCTGCCCCTTCCCCTGTCCGCCCATGAAAGACAATCCTTTCCGGGCTGACAAGCGGCTGGCTCCGGTGCAGTTCCCCTGCCTGCGCTCCGACCAGGTGGTGGTGAACATCGTCGTGCCCGATGGATATGTTCTGGAGAGCGAGCCCGTGAACACCGTTGTCTCTACGCCCGACAAGGGCATCGACGGCCGTCTGTTCACCGAGGTCGTAGGGCAGAAGCTGCAGCTCAGATACCAGTTCAACGTCAACAAGTTGTCGCATCCTGAAAAGAACTACGACGCGCTGCGCGGCATTTTCGCGATGTTCTCGGCATTCAGCAACAAAGCCTTGGAGTTCAGAAAAGTCAACTGACCAGTTCTGCTGAAAAGAAAAAGAAACCGAAACCCGGCTATTGCTGTCAGGGGGTTCGGTTTCTTGTTTGCGGAGAGACCGGGATTCGAACCCGGGATACGCTTTTGACGTATACACGCTTTCCAGGCGTGCCTCTTCAGCCACTCGAGCATCTCTCCAAAGGCATATTTGCGCTAATCGGGTGCAAAATTAATGCTTTTCTGCGTAATAAGCGAAGGAATTGCGCGGTTTTTATCTTTTTTTTCACCAACTCTGGGGCTCGGAGCTCTGGGAATGCAGAATCTGGGCCGGATGCAGCAGCTTAGTCGGTGGTGTGCTTACTCATTCTTTAGGCCATCAATCGTTCCGAACACTCGTTCGACATTCTGGTTGGTGATGCGGGCCACTTCTTCCTCGCTCACCTGATAACTCTCGGCCAGGCGTTTCAGCACGTGGCCGACGAAGGCGCTCTCGTTGCGCTTGCCGCGCATGGGCACGGGCGCCATGTAGGGGCTGTCGGTTTCGAGCACGATGCGCTGCAGCGGTACGCTCTGTGGGAGCACTTCGGGCAGATGGCTCTTCTTGAAGGTGAGCACGCCACCTATGCCCAGCACAAAGCGCTCAAACTGCAAGAGCTCTTCAGCTTCGTGGGCATTGCCCGTGAAGCAATGAAACACGCCGCCTGGCAGTTCTGATTCGTAGTTGCGAAGCAGTCTTACCATTTCATTTTGTGCCTTGCGGCAATGAATCATCAGCGGCAGGCGTGTCTCCACCGACCAGCGCACCTGCTCTTCGAAGGCCTGAAGCTGCTCTTGTTCGAATTCGCGGCTCCAGTAGTAGTCGAGTCCCACTTCGCCAATGGCAATGAAAGGGTGGGAGGGGAGCATGGCTTTCATCTGGCTGAGCACTTGGCGCCAGTCTTGCCTCACTTCTTCGGGATGCAGTCCTATCATGGGCAGAGCGTAGCCCGGGTAGCGGCTGCACGTCTGAAGCACGGTGCCTACCGACTGCAGGTCGATGGCGGGAATGAAGATGTGGCTTATGCCGGCAGCTTTGGCACGGGCAACCACCTCGTCGCGGTCGTCGTTGAATTCCTCTCCGTCGAGGTGGGCGTGTGTGTCGATAAAGGTGAATGGTTTTTCCATGGTGTCCTATGGTCAGTAGTCATGTGGTTCGTGGCGGCGGTAATAGTAGACGATGCCGAATTTGCGGCATTCGGCAAAGCGATTTTCGGGAGGAAGCGCTTCGAAGTGGTGTTCTATTTGATTCCACAGCTCGAGCAATATGCTGTCTACCTCGGGTCTGATTTTCTGTATGGCGTCCAGGGCGTGTGCCGTTCGCTCCTGCAGTTTGCGTTGTCCTTCAAAGGCTTCCTTGAAAATGTCAAAATGAGTGGCCACCATGCCAATGGTGGGGTTGTATATGGGCCGTCCTCCTTTCTTCAGCCTGATCCGTTCGCCCTCGATGGTTTTCTCGCCCCAATAGAGCAGTCCGTCGAGTGTCTTGATGTTGGGCAGTGCGGTGGTGTCTTCGGGCAGTCCGTAGTGCGTCAGGTTGCTTCTCTTGATTTCGCCGCGTTCTACGGCCATGATAAGCACTTGCAGGAAGTGGCTGACGTAGAGCATGGCATTGCGCTGAGGCTTAGCCATCTTCTTGCTGTTGCGCACTTGTGTGGCCATGCACACCTTGTATTGTTCGCAAGCCGTCAGCAGCCGGTCGTAGGCAGGCCGCGCTTTGTTGAGCGTCTGCCAGTCAATAAACCGGTTTTGCACCGTATAGATGTCGTTGTTTTCCAACAATGTGCGCAGTGCTTTCAGCCTGGCAGCATCGGTTTTGGGTAATCGTCGGTAAGGCACTTTGATATGGACGGTTTCGGATTGTTGTTTTTCCCTATTTCTCGCGCTTCATCATGCCGTTCACGTAGCCAGTGAGTTCGGCTTTGCGTGAGTCGGCCACGTTGAGCGAAGCCAGCAGCCGGCGGCCTTCTTCGAAGTATTCGTCAATCTTCTGCTTGGCCAGCTTGTCGATGCCGATTTCGTTGTAAATCCTTGTGACGGCGGCAATCTTCTCCTTGGCATCGAAGTCTTTTGCCTGGATCCAGTGCTCCAGTTCTGCTCGCTGGCTGTTGTTTGAGCGGTTGAGGGCGTTGATGAGCATATAGGTTTTCTTGTTGGACGTGATGTCGCCGCCAATGGCTTTGCCGAAGACTTTGGGGTCGCCATAGACATCGAGGAAGTCGTCTTGCAGCTGGAAAGCCAGCCCCACCAGCTCGCCATAGCGGTAGAGGCATTCGGCGTCTTCCTTGGGCGCATCGGCCAGCAGGGCTCCCGCCTTCAGGGCACAAGCCAGCAGGACGCTCGTCTTGAGCCGAATCATCTCGATGTACTCCTCTTCGCGCACGTCAGTGCGGTTCTCGAAGTCCATGTCGTACTGCTGTCCTTCGTCAATTTCGAGCATGGTCTGCACGAACAAGTCGAGCACTTCTTGCTGATGTGCGTTGCGGCATTGGCTCACCATGTGGTGAAATGCCAGAACGAGCATGGTGTCGCCCGAGAGGATGGCCGTGTTGGCATCCCATTTCCTGTGCACCGTGGGTTGTCCGCGGCGCACGTCGGCATGGTCCATCAAGTCGTCGTGCAGCAAGGTGAAATTGTGGAATGTTTCCAGAGCGCAAGCTGCTTGGAGGATGCTTTCCGGTTGCTCCTTGTAGATGTTGTAGGCCAGAAGCATCAAGGTGGGCCTGATGCGCTTGCCGCCCAGCGAGAGCACATATTTGATGGGCTCATAGAGGTTTCTGGGCTCCCGTTCGTAGGGCAGCTGATCAATGTATTCGTTGATTAGGTTCAGGATTTCCTTGGATGTTTTCATCGTTGTATTGGGATTAAAGTTTAAACACAATGGGTATGCAGACCATCGTCTGGCAGGGCTTCCCGTGGTCGTTGCCTGGTTTCCATTTGGGCATCATGCGCATCACGCGCATGGCCTCGCGGTCGAGATAGGGGTGGATGGGCTTCACCACTTGGGCATTGGCCACCGTGCCGTCTTGATTGACAATGAACGAGACGACGACTTTGCCTTGGATTTTCTTCTGCCGTGCCTGCTCAGGATATCGCAGGTTCTTGGTGAGCCATTTCATAAACTCCACCGGACCTCCTGGGAACTCTGGCATCTCTTCCACCACTTGGAAATTCAGCGGGTTGTCGGCATTGGCAGCGTCGGCCGGAGCAAGGGCCGTTGGGGTCTGCTCTTCTATGTGGGCACCGTCAACGCCTTCGCCTTCGCTTTCTGATGGCTTCTGCATTTCCAGAGGAGCCGGCTCTTCGTTGGTTGAGTTGGCCACGATGTTCAGCTTCTCGGGAGTGGCCGGCGGGGCTTCCTGCCGAACCACGGCAATCATGTCTGACGGCTGGATGGCAGGCAGCAGCTCCATGTCTTCGGCCAAATCGTCGAGCACGGCATCGGCAGCCTCTTCATTGTCGCCAGTGGTGTATTCCAGGGCAACGAAGAGCGTAGCAAGCACAACGATGAGTCCCAACAGAAACCCTGTTGAGCGGTGGCTTTCCAAATCGGCAGATCGTGATTTCTTTACTTCCATTGTCGATGCTTGTTCTCTGCGCTTCCTACCTTATTATTATATAATAACAATACGACAGACTTCAACGCACTAAACTTACAAAAAGTGCGTTATTAACTTAAAACATAGTGCAAAAATAACGCAGATATTTGAAAAAAGGCGTATCTTTGCCCAGAATTTATCAACAATTAAATGAAAAAAGTTCTTTTTTCGCTTCTCATGCTTCTTTTCGTGGGTGTTGCCCATGCTCAGGAAAGTCAGACGGAATACAATTCCCTCAGGCTGCCCGTGAGCGCCCATGCTGCTGCTTTGGGAGGCGACAACATCACCATCGTGGAGGACGATCCGGCATTGATGTTCCAGAATCCGGCCCTTCTCTCCTCGGTGAGCGACAAGTCGTTGGGACTGAATTTCATGACCTATATGGCCGGTTCGCGCACGGCCAGTGCTTCCTTCAGCCGGGTGGCAGGCGACAAGGCATCGTGGGGCCTCACGGGGCAATATTTCGATTATGGAAAAATGAAGGAGGTGGATGCCGACAACCGTCAGACGGGTGAGTTCTCTGCCAAGGACATAGCCTTGACCGGCCTCTTTGCCTACTCTCTGGCCGACCATCTGGTGGGAGGCATCAGTGCACGTTTCATCACTTCCTATCTGGCCGACTACAACTCCATTGCCATGGGAGTGGACCTCGGACTGAATTATTATAATCCGAACAATGAACTTTCGCTTTCGGTTGTGGCCCGCAATCTTGGCGGTCAGCTGAAAGCTTACGACGATCAATACGAGCCCATGCCGCTTGACATTCAGCTGGGCATCTCCAAACGACTCGTTGGCTCGCCGCTGCGTCTGTCGGCTGCGCTGGTAGATATGAATCATCTGAACTACAAGTTCTTGCGCCACCTCGTGGTGGGAGCCGACCTCATTCTCTCGCAGACCATTTGGGTGGGAGCCGGCTATAATTTCCGCCGTGCCCACGAGATGGAAATCAATAGTGGCGACGACGAGAGCAGCAGCCATGGCGCCGGATTCTCGTTTGGCACCGGATTGCAGCTCGACCGTTTTAAGCTCAATCTGGCATACGGGAAATATCATGTTTCCTCTTCTTCGATCATCATTAATTTAGCACTGAGTATATGAGAAAAATCACCATTGCCATCGACGGCTTCTCGTCGTGTGGCAAAAGCACCATGGCCAAGGATCTGGCCCGGAAAATAGGATATGTTTACGTAGACACGGGAGCCATGTATCGGGCAGTAACCCTTTTCGCCCTCCGCAACGGGCTCTTTGCCGATGATGGTAGTGTGAAGGCCGAAGAGCTGGAGTCACGCATGGACGAGGTGAACGTCTCGTTCCGCTTCAATGCCGAGACTGGTCGCCCCGACACCTACCTCAATGGCGAGTTGGTGGAAAGTGAAATCCGCTCCATGGAAGTGAGCAATCACGTCAGCCCCATTGCCGCCATCCCCTTTGTGCGCACCGCCATGGTGGCCCAGCAACAGCAGATGGGGCGCGACAAGGGCATCGTCATGGATGGTCGCGACATTGGCACCACGGTCTTCCCCGATGCCGAGCTCAAGATCTTTGTCACTGCTTCGGCCGAAGTGCGCGCCGAGCGCCGCTACAAGGAGCTTCTGGGCAAGGGCATGGAAGCCAACTACGACGAAATCCTGAAGAACGTGCAGGAGCGCGACTATCTGGACTCCCACCGCGAAGTGTCTCCGCTGAAAAAAGCCGACGATGCTTTGGAGCTTGACAATAGCTACATGACCATCGACGAGCAGAATCAATGGCTGCTCGACCAGTATCATCGCGCAGCGGCCGAATAATCATCGCCCCCTCACGCACCCTACGAAAGTATTTTCCATTCCCCATTTTCAATTATCATCATTATTCCCCATGCCCCTCCTTCGTTTGTTATTCCTCCTCCTGGCCTGCAGCTGCCTGCCCGCAATGGCCGAAGACTATCAGCTGGCCTCACCCGACGGCAAGCTGAACGTTACAATAAGCACCTCTCCTGCGCTTCGCTGGAGCATTGACTATGACCAGACCAAGGTCATCCTGCCCTCGCAAATCACCCTCGAGGCATTTGCAGGAAAGAAAGACGTAACCTTTGGCCGCGCAGTGCAGGTGGTCAGCGCCTCCCGCACGTCGGTAGATACTTCCTTTCCCACACCGTTCTATCGCAAGGCCAGTGTGCGCAATCAATACAACCAGTTGACGCTCGTCTGCAAGGGCGGCTTCAACGTGGAGTTCCGTGCCTACGGTCAAGCCGCAGCCTATCGCATCGTGTCGGCTCATAAGAAGCCCCTTACCATTGTCGACGAGCAGGCCGAATTTGTGTTTGCCGACAATTACGATGCCTTCATCCCCTACGTCAACGACAATCGTGGCGGCGAACGCTACACCTTCTCCTTCGAGTCGTTCTACGACGAGGCGCCCCTCTCGGCCATGTATGCCGACTCGCTGGCCATCAGCCCATTGGCCGTTTCGTTACCCCGTGGGCGCAAGGCCGTGGTGCTCGATGCAGGAGTGGAGAACTATCCCGGAATGTTTCTCGTCAAAGGTCCTGGCAACAGCCTTAGATCAGAGTTCGCACCCTGTCCCACTGCTTGGGAAATCGGTGGGCACGACCGGCTGAATCTGGTGCCCACGGAGCGTGCCGGCTACATTGCCAAGATTGATGCGCGGCAAGCCCTGCCATGGCGCGTGGTGGCTGTGAGCCGTCACGATGGCGACCTGCTCAACAACGACATTGCTCAGCAGCTGGCCCCTGCCTGCCGCATTCCCGACACGTCGTGGATCAGGCCTGGCAAGGTGGCATGGGACTGGTGGAACAACCTGAACCTGACTGGGGTGGACTTCCGTGCCGGCATGAACACCGACACCTATAAATACTACATCGACTTTGCAGCCAAAAACCATTTGGAATATATCATCATCGACGAAGGATGGAGCGGCAAGGAGTCGCTCACCGAAGACCTCAGCCCCGACATCCAGCTCGACGAGCTGTTGCAATACGGCCGAGAGCGCGGCGTGGGCATCATTCTTTGGAGCAGCTGGCGCAATGCCATCAAGAATATGGAGCACGACTTTGCCCACTATGCCCGCATGGGCGTGAAAGGCTTCAAGGTGGACTTCTTCGACCGCGACGACCAGCTCGTCATTCGTTCTTGCTATGAGCTGGCCGCATGCGCTGCCCGCCACCATCTGCTACTCGACCTCCACGGGCTGAAGCCCTTCGGCATACAGCGCGCCTATCCCAACATCGTGAATTTCGAGGGCGTGAAGGGACTGGAGAACAACAAGTGGGAGCCGCGCACCGGCGACGGTCCGCTGCACGATTTCCCCCGCTACGACGTCACCGCGTCCTATCTCCGCATGTTCTGCGGTCCCATGGACTATACTCCTGGAGCCATGAACAATGCCACGCGCGACTGCTATTTCGGCAACAACAACCACCCCATGAGCCAGGGCACACGTGTGCACCAGATGGCCATGTATGCCCTCTTCGAGGCTCCTTTGCAGATGCTGGCAGACAGCCCCACGAGCTACATGCAGAACCAGGAGTGCACCGACTTCATAGCCCAGGTGCCCACCACGTTCGATGAAACGGTGGTCTTGGGCGGCAAGATGGGCGAATATGTGAGTCTGGCCCGCAGGAAAGGCAAGGCGTGGTATATCAGCGCGCTCACCAACTGGCGCCCACGCGACCTGACCATCGACCTTTCGAAGCTTAACGACAGCCACATTTCTACCGCCGAAATATTCTCCGACGGCGTGAATGCAGACAAAGATGCCAAAGACTATAAGAAAACCGTACGCTCCGTCAAGCCTACCGACACGCTCGAAGTGCATCTCGCACCGGGTGGAGGCTGGACGGCCATTGTGAAATAATCCCCCTTTTTTCGTGGGTGCGTTTTTTTTCGTGGGTGCGTGGGTACGTGGGTACGAAGGTGCGAGAAATGTTTCGAGCGCTCAATACTAATCTCGTACCCACGCACCCACGCACCTTCGCACCCACGATAATAATCACACCCACGACAATAATTGAACACTAAAAGATCATCTTCTCTACCCAGTAGCAGAGGATTCCGGCCAGATAGCCCACGAGCACTATCCATGATACTTTCTTCAGATACCAG
>CAMOPD010000006.1 GCA_946622085.1 uncultured Prevotellaceae bacterium
CTCCGATACCGCAGCCCAGCTGAGCCAGACCTTCAGCGGCCAATAATAATGATGTGATCATAGTTCTTTAATTTTTTTTGTTTGATTAATATTAATACTGTTTTTCTAAATCTTGTTGTATTATCCTACTCTTCGCCATGCTCTTTGTGAGCCAGGCCGATGAACACGGCACTCAGCATGGTGAACACGTAAGCCTGGACGAAAGCCACCAGCAACTCCAGCAGGTTCATGAACAGAAGCATGATGATGCTGAAGGCATTGAGCCCCAGTCCGAATCCCACGCCCATGGACCAACCGAGGAAAATCACGCAGGTGAAGCTGAGCATCACGGCGTGACCAGCCATCATGTTGGCAAAGAGACGAATCATCAGGGCGAATGGCTTGGTGAACACGCCGAAAAGCTCGATGATAGGCATCACCGGTGCGGGATATGCCTTGAGGAAGAGGGGCACGTCGGGCCAGAAGATTTCCTTCCAGTACTCCTTGTTGGCAAAGATGTTGATGGCCAGCATGGTGCACAGGGCCAGGAAGAAAGTGATGTTGATGTTGCCCGTCACGTTGGCACCACCAGGGAATATGGGGATGAGCCCTATCATGTTGGTGGTGAAGATGAAGAAGAATACGGTGAGCAGATAGGGAGCATACTTCTTGTAGTGCTTCTCCCCTATCGACGACTTGATGACGTCGTCGTGAATCATCATGACAAACATCTCCATCATGCCCACGAAGCCCTTGGGAGCCTCGCTCTTCTCGTCGTGATGTTTATACCAGCGGGCGCACGAGAGGAACACGATGAGCAGCACGGCCACCACAATCCAAATTTGCAGCACGGTCTTGGTGATGCTCAGGTCGATGGGGCGCTTCTCGCTGCCGTCGGCCATCTTCTCGTAAATCTTGCCATGATGCTCAGGGCTGAAGAAGAAGCCTTCGGGCAGGCTATTGTGCGTGCAGAAATGCCATTTTCCCGTATTCCCGCTTCGAATGATGATGGGCAGCGGAATGCTCAGGTGCTTCCCGTGGTAGCTGGCAATGTGCCACTCATAAGCATCGGCCAGATGCTCGAGCACTATCTCGGGGATGTTCAGCTGTTCGCCTTCGCCCGAAGCCTCTTCAGCATGGGCAGCCAGCGGCAGCATGGCCACCATCATCAAGAGAATGATCTTCTTAATTTTATTCATTACTACTATATAAATATAAATAAGGTGGTTACTTATTCATCACCCGGGCAAAGAACACCGAATGATGGAGTAGCGAAACTATGTAGAACGCCATAAACACGAGCACGAACACAAGCATTGCCGGACGTCCGGCCACAAGATAGTAGACAAACATCACGGCCAGCCCGAGCAGCAAACGGAATCCGGAAGAGGCCGTGTAGAAAGTGGGCAGGCTGTCGGGCGACTGCTTGGCTATGCGACGCCATACTTTGCCGCAGACACTGCTCACCACAATGGTGAACACGGCGCTGACCACCAGGGGCCACAGCAGACTGTCGAGGAGCCACACGCGCATGGCAATGAGCCCCAACGATGTCAGGACCACCGTCAAGAGCAGTTGGTGGCGTATGTACTCCCAGCTCAGTTTGTCTATGTTTCCTAATTCCATTGCTTCTGTTGGTTATGTGTGCGCACTAATCAAGCTCAATGCACACGCTCACATTGTTTTTCTGCACTTCTACGAAGCCACCAGAGATGCCAAGACTCACTTTCTCGCCGTCAGCCTTCACATAGTCTACGACGCCCTTCTCCAGCGAGGAGATGATGGGCGCATGGTCGACCAATATCTCAAAGTTACCGAGGGTGCCCGGCACAAAAACACTTTGCACCTCACCATCGAACTCAACCTTTTCAGGCGATACAATCTTCAGCTTCAGCATAACTGTCAACTTTCAATGGTCAATGATCAATTATCAATTGTCAATTATCCCTTGGCAGCCTCCATGAGTCGCTTAGCCTTAGCCTTGGCGTCGTCAATGGTTCCCACGTTGAGGAATGCCTGCTCGGGCAGGTCGTCAACCTCGCCGTCGAGAATGGCGTTGAAGCCCTTGATGGTATCTTCGATGGGCACCATCACTCCGGGCAGACCCGTGAACTGCTCGGCCACCGAGAACGGCTGCGAGAGATAACGCTGCACGCGGCGTGCGCGGTTCACCGTCAGTTTGTCCTCATCCGAGAGCTCGTCCATACCCAGAATGGCAATGATGTCCTGCAGCTCCTTGTAACGCTGCAGAATCTCTTTCACTCGCTGAGCACACTCATAATGCTCCTTGCCCACGATGAGCGGGTCGAGGATACGCGACGTACTGCCCAGCGGATCCACAGCAGGATAGATACCCAGCTCGGCAATCTTACGGTCGAGCACGGTGGTGGCATCCAGGTGGGTGAAGGTGGTGGCCGGAGCCGGGTCGGTCAAGTCGTCGGCAGGCACATAAACGGCCTGTACCGAGGTGATAGAGCCCTTCTTTGTGGAAGTGATGCGCTCCTGCATGGCACCCATTTCCGATGCCAGTGTGGGCTGATAACCCACGGCTGACGGCATACGTCCCAGCAGGGCCGACACCTCAGAGCCAGCCTGGGTGAAGCGGAAAATATTGTCGATGAAGAAAAGGATATCGGCAGCACCGCCGTCCTTGCCACCGCCGTCGCGGAAGCCCTCAGCCACAGTAAGTCCTGAAAGTGCCACCGAAGCACGTGCTCCCGGCGGTTCGTTCATCTGTCCATACACCAGTGTGGCCTGGCTCTTCTTGAGTTCCTCGGGGTCTACCAACGAGAGGTCCCACTTGCCTTCTTCCATGGCCTCGCGGAACTTCTTTCCGTAGCGGATAACGCCGCTCTCAATCATTTCGCGAATCAGGTCGTTGCCCTCGCGTGTACGCTCTCCCACTCCGGCAAACACGGAGAATCCGTTGTGGCCCTTGGCAATGTTGTTGATGAGCTCCATGATGAGCACCGTCTTTCCCACGCCAGCACCGCCGAAGAGTCCAATCTTTCCACCCTTCATGTAAGGCTCAAGCAAGTCGATGACCTTAATACCGGTGGCAAGGATTTCCTTCTTTGTCGAGAGTTCCTCAAACGTAGGAGCTTCGCGGTGGATGGGGTAAGCGCCCTCCATGTTGAGTTGTTTCATACCGTCGATAGGCTGACCGATTACGTTCAGCATACGACCCTTGATCTGGTCGCCGGCTGGCATCAGAATAGGCGACCCCAGCGGAGTGGCTTCAAGCCCTCGCTGCAAACCGTCAGTATTGTCCATGGCCACGCAACGAACCGTGTCCTCGCCGATGTGCTGCTGCACCTCGACAACCAGGTTTGAGCCGTCTGGCCGGGCAATAGTAAGGGCTTCATGAATTTTTGGCAACACCTTCTCTGCATCTTGTCCCTTAGTATCGAAAAAAACGTCGATAACCGGACCGATAATCTGAGAGATGCGTCCTTTGATTTGTGCCATAGTTCTAAATGTATTTGGTGTTAATTTTGTTTTTTGGTGTTAGATTTCCACAATATGTTGCAAAGATATAAAAAAGTTTGCAATAGAAAAACAAAAACGGAGAAAATCTTTCAGTTTTTTCTGTTGCTGATTCCCATTGCAAACTTTTGTCACACATTATTTATTTTATATTGTATTCTGGAAATAAGCAGAGGGTAAGCACGGCTGCCGCCATGTAGGGAAACGCCTCGGCGCCTCAGCCCACACGTAGCTGGCCATCAGCTGGGCTGAAGTATGAGGAAAGGCTCGTTCGACGGGGCTCACGCGCCACGGTGCGGCCCTACACGAACATACGGAACAGCCCACGGAATCGCACATGTTTTGTAAAAATAATTCAAAGTATTTTCAACCTTCGCAAAACGCCTCCATAAAGTGCTGAAAATCAGTATTGGGGAGTAAGCACGCCACTTACGATGAGTAAGCACGCCACTCACGCCTCGTAAGCACGCCATTTACTCATCGTGAGTGGCGTGCTCTCTGAACGAGAACTAACGGTTGTTTATAGTTTTGTAAAGAAAATTCACAAAATCAAAGCCGTCCTTCTGAGGCAGTTTCCCGTTGATGTGCGGATAGCTTCTCAAGCGGGCTCATGGAATGATACTGAACAATTGCACTAAACAGTTTCCCCTGACTCCAACAATAAATGATCAGCCGCTCCAAGAATCGCCGGGCTCTTCCTGATGTTTGTGCTTGTGAGATCAAAAAAAGTGCCCGACGCATCTTCGTCGGGCACTTTCGCAGGGCTGGAGGATGGGTCGGCCTGCCTTTCCTGTTGGCTGGAAAAAATGGTTGGTTATGGGAAACCAGATGAATCTCTGTGCGCATCAGATGCTCAGTTCGTCAAGCACTTTGATGAGTTTCTTGTCGAAGGGCTTGTCGGTGCGAATGCACTCGGAGAAGGGCACGTAGACCACTTCATTGTTGCGTATGCCCACCATCACATTGCGCTGTCCCTGGCGAATGGCCTCGATGGCCCCCACTCCCGTGCGGCTGGCCAGGATTCTGTCGCGGGCCGACGGTGTTCCTCCGCGCTGCAGATGTCCGAGAATCGACACGCGCACATCAAACTCGGGGAACTCCTTCTTCACGCGGTCGGCATAGTAGAGTGCGCCGCACTTGGGACTCTCCGAAACGATCACGATGCACGACTTCTTAGACTTTCGTATGCCTCGCCCCATGAACTGGGCCAGCTGGTCAACGTCGGTCATTTCCTCGGGAATGATGGCAGCCTCGGCTCCGCTGGCGATGGCCGAGTTCTGGGCCAGGAATCCTGCGTCGCGCCCCATCACTTCGACGAAGAAGATGCGCTCGTGCGAATTGGCCGTGTCGCGTATACGGTCCACACACTCCATGATGGTGTTCATCGTGGTGTCGTAGCCAATGGTGGCATCGGTGCCATAGAGGTCGTTGTCAATGGTACCCGGCAGTCCGATAACGGGGAAGTCGTACTCCATGCCGAAGTTGCGTGCACCCGTGAGTGAGCCGTTGCCACCAATCACCACCAGTGCGTCGATATGCTCGTTGGTCACCGTCTCATAGGCTTTCTGCATGCCCTCTGGGGTCATGAATTCTTTTGAGCGGGCTGTTTTCAGAATGGTTCCTCCCCTGTTGATGATGCCTGATACATTCTCGGTGGTGAACGCCTTCACTTCGCCCTTGATGAGTCCGTCGAAGCCACGAAAGATGCCCTTGATGCTGAATCCGTTGTAGATGCCAGCTCGTGTGACGGCACGAATGGCCGCATTCATTCCGGGGGCATCACCTCCCGAAGTGAGCACTCCAATAGTCTTGATTTTTGTCATAATAGTTTTATGTTTAGCGATTAGTATTTCGGTCGTCGGGCCGTGTTTTCCCGCCCTTCATCTCATCAGCCAGAGCACCACGAGGCCCACGCCCCAGCTCAGCGCCGAGACGATGCCAATGTTGCGGATATACCATCCCGTTTTGACGCGTTCGAGTTTCATCAGTGCCAAGCCGCTCATGGAGCCTATGCAGAGCATGTTGCCGCCCATGGCCGTGGAGTAGGCAATGACTTTCCAGTAGAGCCCGTTGGCGGGTGTCTTGAAGTCGAGCGAGAAGAAGCTCATGGCAGTAGCAAAGTTGTCGAGCATGCTGCTGATGATGCCCGAGAGCACGCCCATGCCCCAGATGTTGCCGATGTATTGGCGGCACACTTGTGCAAACCACGTCAGCGCGCCTGTCTCCTGAACCACTCCCAGGGCCAACATGATGCCCATGACGAAGAGCATGAGCTGGATGACCCCATACTGCAAGACGCGCGGCATGCGGCGCTCTATCATCTGGTCGGCGTTCATCAGTCGCCGGTTGAACAATTCGTTCACCACCCAGAGCACCGAGAGCACGCACAGGGCACCGAGGAAGGGCGACAGCTTGGTGATGTTGTGGAAAGTGGGGATGAACCACAGCCCTCCGATGCCCACAAAAAGCATCAGCAGGCGCTGCCAGGCATTGAGATTGGTGTCGTCGCCGCGATAGGGCATGGCGGGCAGGTCCATGTCGATGCGCTCGGGCAGGCTGCGCCCTATCCACCAGGTGGGCACTATCCACGAGATGAGACATGGCAGCAGCAGGGCCATGGAGAAATTGGTGGCCGTCACCGCCCCCATGTTCCAGAGCACCAGCCCCGAGGGGTCGCCAATCACCGTGAGCGCTCCGCCGCAATTGGCTGCCAGCACGATGGCACAACCATAGAGCATGCGGTGGCGCCGGTTGGGCACCATGCTGTGCATGATGACCAGCATCATGGTGGTGGTGGTGAGGTTGTCGAGATTGGCCGAAATGATGAAGGTGATAGTGGTAATCATCCACAGATACTTGCGGCTTTTGCGCGTGCGGATGAAGGGAGAGATGAAGTCGAAGCAGCCATTGTTGTGGAGAATTTCCACGATGGTCATCGTGGCCAGCAGGAAGAGCACCACTTCGGCCGCGCGCCCCACGTACTTCAGAAAGATGTTCTGGGCTATGTAGTATTTCACGGCCGAGCTGGTGGGCGAGGCTCCCGCCAGCCAATCGGTATACTCTGAGGGATGCTGGCTCATCACATAGTCGGAGCCAAGGCAGATGTAGAGCACCCATCCCACCGTTCCCATGAACATGGCAACAGCGGCTTTATTCACATTGGTTGCATTTCCTGTGGCTATGAGCACATAGCCAATAAGCAATATCGCAACAATAATCAGTGTCATAAGAACAAGTGGTTTTGCTTACTTACGAGCACAAAAATATGAAAAAGAATTGAAAAAAGAAAGCAATTTGGGAAGATTAACGCAAATCTGCACTTCTGTGCCATCAGATGATGGCTTCTGAAGGCTTCATTTCCTGAGCAGGCGGTCGCGCAATGACCTGAGCGCGAAATAGACTTCTTCCTGAATCCGGAAGAGTGTCCAGCTGTGGCGCAGGGGCATATAGCCGAACTTGCAGCGGAGGGAGTGGCGCAGGCGGCCCACCTCGATGTTCTTCCACACGCGGCGTATTTCTCCCAGTCCGTAACGGCACTCTTCGGGGGTGAGTTCATGGCCGTGCTGATAGTAGAACATGTAGGTGTCGATGAGTGTGAGCCAGCGGAAGTTCTCATAGTCATCGAGCAGCTGCTTGTTGATGTCGAGTTCGAGCAACTGCCGCTTCATGCTTTCGTTGGCTCCCAGTTGCTCAAAGCGCTTGGCACTCACGGCACGCGTGCTCGAAGCCCCGTGCAGCCGGTAATAATAGATGCCACCGCACAGTCCCACATAGCGCGACCAATAAAAGTGAATGCGCGTGGTGTTGTCGTCGCTGTAGAGGCGGCGGCTCTCGTCGTAGGGGAACTGCCGGTGGAGCGCAGTGCGCGTCATGTAGAGACCATGTATCTGCCAGTCGAGCGTCAGCCGGAAGGCCTCACGGCCGGTGATCGACTTGAAGGGCTGCATCTTCATTTCTTCCTCCCGACGGGTTTCCTGACGATAGTATACCAGACGGAACAACACGCTGTCGAGCAGAGCGTTACCTTCGAATGTCTCTACTGCTTGTTGAAGAGCATCGGCCGAAAGCCAGTCGTCGCTGTCGACCATGCACACGTATTCTCCTTTGGCGCGCTGCAGCCCCACGTTGCGGGCGTGAGCCTGACCGCTGTTCTCGTCGAGATGAATCACCTCTACCCTATCGTCGCGTGCAGCATATTCGTTGAGCAGCTGCAGCGAATGGTCGGTAGAGCAGTCGTCTATGCAGACAATCTGAATGTCGCGGAGCGTCTGGCCGAGCAGCGAGTCGAGACAGGGGCGCAGATAGTCGGCTGCATTGTAGACAGCCACCAGAACGGAAACCCTGGTCATGGCTCCCTCCTCCTTCTCAGTTTTAGCCAGAGCCGGCCGATGACGGGCAGCTTGCCTCTGAGCAGATAGAGCGAAACCAGGGTGCTCAGCACCACGAGCAGAACGCCCACTGACCAGTAGAGCCACTGGCTGGAAGTGAACGTCAGCAGGTAGGCCGTCAGTCCTATGGGCAGCTGGAGTGCCATGTAGCGGAAAATGCTCTTGTCGAGACGATAGCTGTATTTTTTGTAGGCATAGCCCACGATGACCATCCAGTCGATGGTGCCCACAATGGTGATGGCCAGGCCGGCTCCGGTGAGTTGGGCGTAGTGGAAGCCCACTACCACTCCGGCCACATAGAGTACGTCGTAAATGGCTTCGAGCAACAGAAACGAGGCCGAATCGCCCTTGGCCAACGGCAGATAGGCCACAGGAAGCTTCACGGCTCTGATGTAAATGGCAAAGACGAAAATCTTGGTCATGCTGATGGCTGCCATGAACTTGCTGCTATAGAGCAGCGGGAGCAACATCGGTACGGCAACGAGAAACGCCACCAGCATGGGCGACACCAAGAGGAAGGCCACTTCTATTTGGCGGTTAATGGTGAGATTGCTCTCCTCTACATTATTGTTAACGGCCGACAGCCGTGGGAAGAAGTCGCTCTCCATGGCCGAGAAGGCCACACCGGCGTAGGTCATCATGAGCATATAGGAGGCTGTGTAGAGGCCTATCATCTCCAGCGAGGCCTCCCGGCTCAGGAAGGAGCGGATGAGCAGGTCGGCTCCGCTGCCCAGAATGCCTGAGAGCACGAAAGCCACGCCCAGACGGACGATGGGTGTGCCCTCCGACATGAAGTCTCGTCTCAGCGTCAGCTTGAGCGGATAGACGGAATAGGAATATCCCGTGGTGATGAGCATCTGAGAGAGCGCCAGCAGAATGAGAGAGGTCACGATTCCGCTCATACCGAAGAAGTAATAAATGGGCACACTGATGAAGAGTGCCGACACGACATTGAGAATGGAAATCGTGGCCAGACGGCGCAGCCTTCGCGTACCTTTTAATATAGCCGTCTCGCCACCGGTGATGGCCATGAAGCCCACCACTACCGAAAGCATCACGAAGTGCAGGCTATGACTGGTGTGGCCGAAGGTGAGCATGCTGATGAAAGGTGCTGCCATGAGGCAGAGCAAAGTGCCCATGATGGCTGTGAGCATGCTCCACGAGCGAATGAGCCTGATGATGCGCTCCACGGCTATGCGGTCGGCGCGCTCGTAGGCCTCCGAGATGTTCTTCACAGCGCTCGTGGCTATTCCCAGATTGGTGGCACTGGCAAGCAGATTGATGGCAGAAGTGAAGAGCGATATCAGCCCTACGCCAGAAGGGCCCAGCAGAACGGCCACAAGCTTGTTGCGCACAAGACCAATCATGATGTTGATGCCCTGTACGCCACCCAGCAGACCAGTGTATTTCACGATATGAGAGTAGCTGTTCTTGCTCATTGTTCTTAAAAAACGCAAAAAGACGAATAATATTACGTCAGTGGGCTCAAAAAAAGGCTACGGGAGCTTTGAAGCCTCTCTGACCTTCAGCAAAACGCACTAACATGGCAGGGCAAGAACCTCACAAAGAGCAAGCGAAACGAGCCCCGTGGGCGGCTGCGTGAAACTTTTATACCAACGGTTTTTCCTATCCTCAAAAAAAATGTCTATATTTGCAAGCAAATCATTATCCCCCTATCGTTATGACCCATCAGAAAACGACCCTGCCCACGGTGAGCTTCATCGTTCCCTACTACAACCTGCCGAAGGAGTTGCTCAACGAGTGCATCAACAGCCTGCTCTCGCTGCCCCTCAGCGACGAAGAAAGAGAGATTGTGGTGGTGGACGACGGCTCCGACTTCTGCCCGCTCAACGAGATGGCCGACTTTCGCGACCGGCTGATATACGTGCGGCAGAAGAATGCCGGACTCAGCGAGGCCCGCAATCGGGGCATCAACATCAGCACTGGCCGCTACATTCAGTTTGTCGACGGCGACGACTGTCTGCTCCTCAGCGGCTATGAGCACTGTCTGAACCTCATACGCAAGGACGAGACGATAGACCTGCTCCTGTTTGGCTCAACAACCACCGGGGAGAGCAACGACTCGTTCAGCGACTCCGAGCCGCAGAGCGGGTCGCACTACATGAGGCACGAGAATCTGAGGGCTTCGGCCTGGGGCTATCTGTTCAAAAGGAGCATCCTGGGCAAACTGAGATTCACGCCCGGACTGCTGCACGAGGACGAGGACTTCACGCCGCAGCTGATGCTCAGAGCCGAGCACGTGGTTGACACCACCGCCACGGCCTACTACTACCGCCAGCGAGAAAACTCCATCATCACCAATCTGGACAAAGCCCACGTGGAGCGGCGACTGAACGATAAGGAGAGCATCATTGGAAAACTCAACTTCATGGCCGACAGGCTGCCTACGGCCGACCGCATAGGCATGCAGCGGCGAGTGCACCAGCTCACGATGGACTATCTCTACGACACCATCGTCACCACACGCTCGGCCCAGGAACTGGAGACCAGGATTGAGCGCCTTGCGCAGAAGGGACTCTTCCCCCTGCCCGACAAGGACTACACACAAAAATACAAGTGGTTCAGAAGACTGTCGGCCAACAAGCTGACCCGAAAGCTGTTGGTGAAGGCTATATTGAACAATAGCAAGCAATAAGAACTGGACAAAGAAAAAAATGATTTCCGTCATCGTAGTCACCTACAATCAGGAAGAAACCATTGCTCGAGCGCTCGACTCCATCCTGATGCAGAAGTGCAGCCATCCCTATGAAATTGTCATCGGCGAAGACTGCTCTACCGACTCCACTGCCGACGTCTGCCGCGAATATGCCCGTCGGCATGCCGACCGGATAAGACTCTTCTGCAACGAGCACAACAAGGGACTCATAGACAACTACTACGACTGCTTGCTGCAATGCCGCGGCAAATACATTGCCGACTGTGCCGGCGACGACTTCTGGACCGACGAGCTGAAACTGCAGAAGGAAGCCGACCTGCTCGAGGCCGACCCGACGGTGACCCTGGTCCACACGGCCTGGATGCGCTACGACGAGACCACCGGCAAGACCACCCCGGCCGACAGTCCCTTCACAGCCCCCATCACCGCCGGGAAAGACCTGCTGCCAAGCATCATCACGCAGACCAGTCAAACCGTGATACATCTGTGCTCCGCGCTCTATCGGCGAGACATCATCATGCAGGCCTACCAGGCCGACACGTTCTTGTTCAGAAACAAGGCTTTCGGATGCGAAGACATGCAAGTGTGTGCGGTGATGGCCCACGAGGGCAACATTGCCTTTCTTGCCGAACCTACGCTCTGCTACAGCGTGGGGCATGAGTCGGTTTCCATTCCCCACGCGCCTGAAGCACTGTTCCGCTTTGTCGAGGGCGTGGCCTCGCTATCGTTCTATCTGGCCAGGAAATACCATGTCGACCATGCGCTCGTCGGGCGTCATTTCAGCTTCAGACTCTACGAATTGTCCATGCACGCTTTCCGCGCTCACAGTGTCGAGCTGAGGAAAAAAGTTTGGGAATATAAGAAGGCATGGGGAGCCAAAGCCGGCTGGCGTACCAGGCTCATCAACATCATCACCAGCAACGAAGGCTCTTGGCTACTGGCTTTAAGGCTGCGCAGCCTGCTCAAGCACCGCTGAAAGGCTTCTGCCCACCATCCATGGTGAAGCCATGTCTTTCACTTTTCCGGCTATCCGTCTCCCGTCGATGGCCGTCTCACTGCATCTTTCCATCATGGCGTCTGCCAAGGCGTTCACATCGTCCATGGCCACGATGTGGCTGGCTCCCTCTATGCGCATGCTTTGCGGAATGCATGAGGTGGCTACATAGGGAATGCCCGTGCTCATGGCTTCGAGCAGACTCAACGGCTGAGCCTCACTCCTTGATGCGAGCACCATGCAATCGCTCTGATAGAGCAGTTGGCGCACTTCCTCACGGCTCAGCTGCCCCAGGGCGGTGATGCCTCCCGAGGGAGCCAGGCGCTTCATCTGCCGGGTGCATGGGCGGCCTTGGGTGCCATTACCGGCAATAAGCAGTCGGGCCCTGCACCCACGGCTTCGAAGCAGCTCAAAGGCACGAAACAACACGTCGTAGCCCTTGAGCGGAATGAAATGGGCCACACAACAAAACACATATTCCCGGCCGTCAAGTGGCGGCCGCTCCCTGAAGGCGAAAAAGTCGGTGTCGATGATATTCGAAATGACCACATGATGATAGTCCTTGCCGAAGAACGGGGACAGGTCGTCGGCCTGCTCGCTGGAAACCATGACAACGTTCTGAGCCGATTGATAGGCAGCACGCAACATGGGCACTTGCCAAGCCGCTTCGTAATGCTCGCCAAACTCTTCCCTGAAAATCTCCGAAGAGAGATGCTCCGTGATGACATAGGGCACTTGCTGCTGCCGGCCTATCAACATGGCTGCCACGCCTGCCCACTTGGCGCAATGGGCATGAATCACGTCGGGGCGGCCATAACGCAGCTCATAAGTGGCATACATTCTCTGCACGATGTTGAGCCAACGCCTGACATTGGGACGAACCACTTTGGGCATTCCCCGCATGAACGTCTGATAGACCTCTATGCCGCAGGAAGTCTGGAAGCGGCTCCCACGAGGCAAAGTCAGAAACTGCCTAATGCTGCGTTTCACCGAAAGTTGCACATTGCTCAGTATGCGCACTTCGTGACCTTCGTTTTTCAGCGCCTTGGCCTGCTCCAGGCAGAACTCGCCGCCATAGGGGGGAAAGAAAGATGGAATCTCGAGTATGTGCATAACTTCTTGTCGTTTTTTTGTCTTCAAGACGGTTCTTTCAGCAGTTGCCGCCCCTCTGGCGCACAGCTTCGAACAGCAAGATGGCCGCGCTCACCGAGACGTTGAGCGAATCGAGACGGCCGAGCATGGGGATGCGGATGTGAGCATTCGCCGCGCGCCGCCACTGATCGGTCAGTCCTGTGGCCTCGGTACCCATGACGATGGCCGTGGGCTGGCGCATGTCGGTGTCATAATAAAGATGAGAATCCTGCAGCTGGGCGGTAAGGATATTGATGCCCCGCTGCTGAAGGAAGGCTATACAGTCGGCAGAAGTGCAGGCCACGCAGGGCACACTGAACAGAGCGCCAATAGAACTGCGAATGAGATTGGGGTTATAGAGGTCGGTGAGCGGGTCGCAAACCACCACCGCATCAGCCCCCGCCGCATCGGCACTGCGCAAGATGGCTCCCAGATTGCCGGGCTTCTCTACGCTCTCCACGACGACCATCAACGGACTCTTGCCGAGCTGCAGGTCGTGGAGCGACAGGTGGCGGGCCACCACCTCGGCCATCACGCCCTCCGTACCGCCCCGATAGGCCATTTTCTCATAGACAGCTGCCGACACTTCTATCAACTCGGCACCGGTTTCCGGGAGCGCAGCCACGTCTGCCCCCCTGTCGGGACAAAAGTAGAGAGTCCTGACTTGATAGCCGGCCCCGATGCAATGCCCCAGCTCCCGCATACCTTCCACGACGAAGAGGCCTGCCCTACGACGTTCCGACGACTTCTGCTGCAATGCCAGCAGCTGCTTGATGCGCTGATTCTGCGTGCTTGTAATCATAAGATGCTCTGCCATGATGTGAAGTAATCTTTTCAAGGCGCAAAGGTAAACAAAAAGAATGACAACAACAAAAAGCGGAAACATCATTTCTGACATTTCCGCTTCTTTCAGAGAGGTGCCTGGCGGATTCGAACCGCCGTAGACGGTTTTGCAGACCGTTGACTAAGCCACTCATCCAAGGCACCATGTTCACCAAAGCGAGTGCAAAGGTAATGCATTTATTTGTTACAGCCAAATTTTTCGCCGCTTTTTTTACGTGCGGCCCCCTTAGAATCTTTTAGCGGACAGCCAGAGCACCCAGCGCAAGGGTCGTTCTCGCTGACTACAGAATGGTAGATTCGCCAACAGCCATAGACAACGGCCACCCCCACAACCAAAACCACGATGGCATACTGAAGCCCCACAGCTACTCGTCCTCCTCCTCTGAACGCTTGTCGAGCAGACGGCGCACCACCCAGTAGATGGCAGAGAGCACCACGCCCACCCCAAAGCCCCACATGAAGGCCTTATCGGTATTGTCACTTATCACGAACGACGCCACGAACAGAGAAACGATGATGAGCACACCCATCACCGTCAGGTCGCGCTTCTGATTGGCTTGTTTTTCCATGTCTTCAATATTCATAATTTATGCTTTGAAAGTTATCATGTTATCAAGTTCTTTGGAGTTATGGAGTTAAGACATATGTCTTTTTCGCTATCACTCCATTGGCGTTTTCTGGGCTTGGGAGTATTGTCTTAACTCCTTTAACTCCTTAACTCTCGAAGTTCGGGGGAACGGGTGCGCGGGGGAACTAAGGCGCGGGAAATGCTTCGTGCGCTCGAATCTATTCTCGTGCCTCCGTGCCCACGTGCCTTCGTAACCACGTGCCCTCGTGCCCCCGTGCCCACGCACCCCCGACAGTTTATATATGTGAATAATCACTACAAAATTAAACTAATTATTTATATTTTCAAAATTAATTTGGGGAAAAAGAAAGAAATGACTATTTTTGCACTCTGGCATTGCGTGTGCAATTACTCCTCTGGAGGCAGCACCCCTGCCACATAGAACCATCTTTTTTACATAAGAACATTCATTAAGACATCCATATGCAGTTACCCGATTTCATGGCCTACGCCAAAAATTTCTCGCAGAAAGGCTTCGTGGAAAAGATTTCGCGCATAGCCAAGCGCGCCGGTTCGAAACTTGTCTATGCTTCGCTCATTCTTTATTACACCCTCCAGAGCGACAAGGTGTCGGTGAAGGATAAAGCCATCATTATTGGTGCGCTGGGCTATCTCATCAGTCCGCTCGACGTGGTGCCCGATGCCATACCCATTGCGGGCCTCGGCGACGACCTGGCCGTGCTCGTCTACGTGCTCAACAAGATTTGGGGCGACGTGGAAGAAGACGTCAAGGAAAAAGCCAAAGAGAAGCTCAGCAAATGGTTTGATGAAGACGAAATAGGCGAAATCAACGATCTCTTCAAGAAAGACCATCCGTCCGCGACAGACAGCTGAACCAACCATTCTACTTTCGCCCTCTCGAGGGGGGGGACTTCCCGAAAACTCCTCGAACCCCTTCAACTCCCCCCCTACAAATCCTTCAGCAGCACATCCCGCTGCCGAAGCAGAGAGTCCCTGTCCCTTAAGTAAGGCTTGGCCCATTCGGGCGAGCGCTCCCCGTCGCGGCTTATTCTGAGATGCCACGACCCACGCCCGTCCAGTCTCTCGATGAGCGTGCCGACGCTGAGGTTGGCCAAGTCTTCCGCGGGCACGAAGACGGGGTCCTCCCCCTTTTCGTCACCCCTGGAGTATTCATTGAGCAGGTGCGCCTCGCAAAGATCGTAGAGCAAGTCGTTGGCCACCCTGATGGGCAGCCCCGTCTCCAGTTTCAATTGTAGCGCCGTGTAGGGCTCCTCCCCCTTGCCATAGCGCTTGCAAATGAGGCTCATCAGCATGGCCGACAGCATGAGCCGGTAGCGATGGCTCAGGTCGGCAGCCCTCACAGGCACGGCAAAGTGCTCCATGTTCTGCATGGCAAACGACAACTCAGCACCAAACAGACAGATAATCCACGAGAACTGAATCCAGAGCATGAAGAGCGGCAAGGCCGCAAACGAACCATAGATGGCGTTGTAGCTGCTCACCCATATCTGCGAGTGGATGTAGAACATCTGGAGCCACTGCATGGCCACGCCTGCCAGCACGCCCGGGAAGACGGCAGCGCGCAGGCTCACCTTCGTGTTGGGCATGAAGACATACATGGCCGTGAAGATGGCCGAGATGATGACGTAGGGCGACAAAGCTATGAGGAAGCGCATCATCGGCCCCAGCACCACACTCTCGTCCATGTCATGCGCCATGGTGGCCATAAAGATAGAGATGCCCGAGAGCAGCACCAGGACGATGGGCACAAGGAAGAGGAGCGCCACGTAGTCGGTGAACGTGCGGAACACCGACCGCGGCGTCTTCACTTGCCAGATGTCGTTGAACGTCGTCTCCACGTTGCTCACCAGCATGAGCACCGTCCAGAGCATAAACACCAGACCCAGCCCCAAGATGACACCGCTCTTGGTGTGAACAAGATAGGAGTTCACGAAGCCTATGATGATATCCGCCACCTGGGGCTGACTCGACAACGCGTCCCGGAACCACAGCTCAATATACTTCGAATAGCCGAACCCGCGGGCAATGGCAAACACCACGGCCATCACGGGCACCATGGCCAGCAGCGTGCTGTAGGTCAGCGCTGCCGCCCTATTGAGAATGCGCTTCGTGGTGATTTCCGTCACAAACAGCCCTACGATGGCATATATTTTCTTCAACACAGTCTTCATGGGAAGGGAAATGATAGCGGAGAAAAAGAGGGGGGAAAAGTACCACTCACCCCTTCGGGAGGGGGAGACGGGGAGAGAGCCCCCCAAGACACATAGCAAAGAAAATGCAGTGTTCCTGTAAGCCGGGTTCTGTTCCGCGCGCAGCTTTAGCGCTCCGCGCGGCGCCTGCCATTTATCTACGCCGCAAGTCACCCTGCGGCTCCAGCATTCCACCCTCCGTCGCAGCCCCCGCGCCAACTCCCGCAGGGAGATCAGGGCGAGGACCCTTCGGGCGGGCAACCCTCAGTCGACGGTATACATGAACTTGCAGCCCCCAGAGGACACAGCCCGGCGGGTCACCCCGCGGCTGGTGGTCTCTTGCACCACCTTCTCACCCTTACCGCGGCCAACGAGCGGGCCGAGGCGGTTGTTTTCTTCTGTCCCTACCTGCCGTCGCCGGCAGCTTCTATTTTCGGAAGTGGAGCGCCCTGCGCTGCCCGGACTTTCCTCTCGCGCCCGCAAGGAGCGCCAGCGGCAGAGCCGGAACACTGCATTTCAATGTGCAAAGGTAAGGCTTTTCCACGAATTCAGCAAGCTTTCACCGTTCTTTTTCGAGGGGGCATCCGCTCTTCTTGCATCGCGCTTTGTATAATCATTCCCCTCGTTTTCCCCGCTCCCCCTCAACACCTCCCCCGGCTTCAGCTTACGTTATTTGCCCTCCCCCTCCCGTTTTGCCGTCCGCCTTTCTTGCCGCGAGTCTGCATTTTTTGTCGAAAGATGCTGGTTGTTAGCAAAACATTTACTATTTTTGCGCTATGCAACCAGACGTCAGCATAGACATCATAACCCGGAGCGAAGATCTGCCTCGGCTTGAGGGCAGCAAGAAGTTCTTCCATAGCGACGAGCTCTTCCGCATAGTGGAGCAGACGCGCGGGCAGACGCCTTATATGGTGGTGGCCCGCAGGGAGGGGCGCGTGGTGGCCCGTCTGCTGGCGGTGCTCCGCCGCCGGGGGTCGCTCATTCCGCCCTATCTCTTCTCGCAGGGCCGCATCTACGGCGAGGGCGAATATGCCGAGGGGGAACGGAGCGAGGAGCTCTTCGGCATGATGCTTGGGGCCATCACCCGCCGGCTGCGTCGTCGGCT
This sequence comes from uncultured Prevotellaceae bacterium, assembly GCA_946622085.1. Taxonomy (GTDB): domain Bacteria; phylum Bacteroidota; class Bacteroidia; order Bacteroidales; family Bacteroidaceae; genus Prevotella. The sequence continues at coordinate 17,403 of CAMOPD010000006.1, forward strand.
TTGCATGTATATCGAGTTCAGCGACCTGAGTTCGAAGATGTTCGGCTACAGGCTTTTCCGCGCTGAGGGCTACTTCCCCGTGCGCTGGATGGAGATTCACAATTCGCTCCACAGCATGGCTCCCGAGGAGCGCCTGTCGGCGAGGATGCGGGACAGAATAGAGCGGGCCAGGGGCAAGGGGGTGGTGCCTACGGAGGTGACCGACTTCGACGACTTTCGCGACTTCTACCGTCTGCTGCGCGCCTTCTATCGTTTCAAGGTGCGCCGCTATTTGCCTCCCGAGCGCCAGTTCTACGAGTTCGGCCATAGCGACAACTGCCTGTTGCTTGCCACGAAATATCGCGACAAGGTGGTGGGGGCTTGCGCCATGGTCTTTTCGGAGGGCAACGCCTATCTCTGGTTTATTGCCTCGCGCCGCAAGAGCTACCACCACCTGCACCCCGAGACGCTCATCGTGTGGGATGCGCTGCGCGCGGCTTATGAGCGGCGCTGCCGCCACCTCTACTTCATGGACGTGGGCCTGCCCTACCAGAAGAGCCCTCAACGCGAGTTCATCCTGCGCTTCGGCGGCAAGCCTGTGGGCACTTACCGCTGGTTTCGCTTCACCATTGGCTGGATGAACCGCCTGTTGTCTTTCGTCTACAAGGAGTAAGGAAAAGTGGGAAAAGGCCGTTGCGCTGAGGGCTTTTCTTCCTTCATTCCTCCTTATTCCTAGAATTCCTAGGAATCCTAGAGTCCCTAGAAATCCTAGAAATCCTAGAAATCCTAGAAAATCCTAAAGCCCCCTACTCTAATTCACTCTTGCGTATGTATTCCGTAATCCATGCTCCCACTTCGCGTGTGCCATAGTGGGGCAGGCCCTCCGCTTGAATTTCGGGTGTGCGCACGTTGGCATCGAGCGAGGCGTTGACGGCCTGCCGTATGAGGGCCCCCTCGGCGTTGAGCGAGAAGTGCTCAAGCAGCATGGCGGCGGAGAGTATCTGCGCCAGGGGGTTGGCCAGATTCTGGCCTGCGGCCTGTGGCCACGAGCCGTGGACGGGCTCGAAGAGTGGTGTGTGTTCGCCCAGCGAAGCCGATGGTTGCAGGCCCATGGAGCCTGTGATGCACGAGGTTTCGTCGGTGAGGATGTCGCCGAAGGTGTTTTCGGTGACGATGACGTCGAAGAAGCGCGGTTCGGTGAGCACGCGCATGGAGGCGTTGTCGATGAACATATAGTCGGTGGTGACGTCGCTGTATTGGGGTTCCATCTCGCGCGCTATCTGTCGCCACAGGCGGCTGCTGGCCAGCACGTTGGCCTTGTCGACCACGGTGAGGTGCTTGCGCCGGCGCCGGGCCATCTCGAAGGCCACGCGCAGAATGCGCTCTATTTCAGGTCGGGTGTAGATGTCGGTGTCGTAGGCGCGGTCGTTGTCCTGATATTTCTCTCCGAAATACATGCCTCCGGTGAGTTCGCGAATGACCACGAAATCGGCTCCGCGCAGCAGTTCGTCCTTGAGTGGGCTCTTGTGGAGCAGGCACGGGAAGGTGGCCACGGGTCGGATGTTGGCAAAGAGTCCGAGCTTCTTGCGCATGGCGAGGAGCCCCTGTTCGGGGCGCACCTTGGCCGTGGGGTCGTTGTCGAATCGCAGGTCGCCCACGGCAGCAAAGAGCACGGCGTCGGCGCGCATGCACGTCTGATGGGTGGCTTCCGGGTAGGGGTCGCCCACGGCATCGATGGCATGGGCTCCGCAGATGGCCTCTTCGTATTCAAACTCGTGGTTGAACTTCTGGGCCACGGCGTTCATCACGCTCAGGGCCTGCTGCATGATCTCGGGACCTATTCCGTCGCCCGAGAGGACGGCAATCTTCAGTTTCATTGGCTTTTCCGTGTTTTCTTATTTCGTTATTTCGTTTTCTATGATGTTGAGCATCTTAAAGGTGGCCTTGATGGCGGCTTCCGTCTGGTCGGCATCCAGTCCGCGGGTGCGCAGCAGGGTGTCGCCGTGGTGCCAGGTGATGACGGTCTGCACCAGTGCGTCGGTGCGTCCGCCGGGGGGTATCGACACCTGATAGTTAGCCAGAATGGGAAACGTGCGGTTGAGATATTTCTTGTAGATGAATCTCAGCGCCTTCACGAAGGCGTCGTATTGGCCGTCGCCGGTGGCTCCCGCCTCATATTGCCTCCCGTTGATTTCCACCTTCACGTTGGCTCCGGGCTTCAGTCCGTAGGCTGTCGAGACGACGTAGCTCACGAGCCTCACCCGGTCTTCGGGAGCATCGTGCTTGAGCACGTCGGCCACGATGTAGGGCAAGTCGTCCTGTGTCACTATCTCTTTCTTGTCGCCCAGCTCGGTGATGCGCCGGGTCACCCTGCGCTGCTGCTCGGGTGTGAGCTCCAGTCCCAGTTCCTGCAGGTTCTTGGCAATGTTGGCTCGTCCGCTGTTTTTGCCCAGGGCATATTCGCGCTTTCGCCCGAAACGTTCGGGAGCCAGGGCGTTGCAATAGAGGTTGTCCTTATTGTCGCCATCGGCATGCACGCCGGCCACCTGGGTGAAGACGTTCTCGCCCACCACGGGCTGGTTGGGGGCCACGGCAATGCCGCTATAGCCCTCCACGAGGCGGCTCACGGCTTCGAGCATGCTCTCGTTGATGCTGGTCTTGGCGTTGAACTTGTCCTTCAGGATGACCTGCACGCTGGCCAGGGGGGCGTTGCCACAGCGTTCGCCCAGTCCGTTCACGGTGACGTGGAGTCCTCGCGCCCCGCTCAGCACGGCGGCCAGCGAATTGCTCACGGCCAGGTCGTAGTCGTTGTGGGCGTGGAAGTCGAAGTGGGTGTCGGGATAGCGCTTGAGCATCTTGCGGAAGAACTCCACGCATTGCAGGGGGTGCATGATGCCGAGGGTGTCGGGCAACATGAATCGTTTCACGTGGCCGGGCTGCCCGGTGAGTGCGTCCATCAGTTGATAGACGTATTGTGGCGACTCCCTCATGCCGTTGGACCAGTCCTCAAGATAAAGGTTCACGTCCATGCCCAGCTGGTGGGCGTAGTCGATGGTGCGCTGAATGTCGGCAATATGCTCTTCGGGATCCTTTTTCAGTTGCGTCTGGCAGTGACGCAGTGAGCCTTTGGCCAGCAGATTGATCACCCTTCCGCCGCACTCGTGAATCCAGCGCACGCTTTCGCCTCCATCCACGAATCCCAGCACCTCTACGCGCCGCTCCATGCCGTGTTGGCGGGCGTAGCGGCAAATCATCTTCACGGCTTCGCGCTCGCCTTCCGACACGCGTGCCGAGGCCACTTCTATGCGGTCTACATGCACGTCGGTGAGCAGCGTCTTGGCAATGAGCAGCTTCTCGTGGGGCAGAAACGACACGCCGCTGGTCTGCTCGCCGTCGCGCAGCGTGCAGTCCATAATCTCGATGAAGGGCTGTATGCGCTTATACGAACTCATTTGTTCTGCCGTTCCCATTGTTCTGTCTTTTGTTTGTTCGCCAAAAGGAAGTCTATGTCGTCGAGCCCGTTCATCAGGCAGTGCTTCTTATATCCGTTGATGTCGAAGCGCTCGCTCTCACCCGTGGCCATGTTGGTCACCGTCTGGTGGGGCAGGTCCACCTCCACCTCGGTCTGGTGGTCATGGTCAATGCTCAGGAAGAGCCGCTCCAGAAACCCTTCGCTCACCACCACGGGCAGCACGAAGTTGTTGAGCTCGTTGTTCTTGTGGATGTCGGCAAAGAAGGAGCTGATGACCACTCGGAAGCCATATCCGGCAATGGCCCATGCGGCATGTTCACGACTTGATCCGCTGCCGAAGTTCTTTCCCGCCACGAGTATGCATCCGCCGTATGTGGGGTCGTTGAGCACGAAGTCAGGGATGGGGCGTCCCTCCTTGTCGTAGCGCCAGTCGCGGAAGAGGTTGTCGCCGAAGCCTTCCTTGTCGGTGGCTTTCAGGAAGCGTGCGGGGATTATCTGGTCGGTGTCTACGTTCTCCAGCGGCAGTGGCACGCAGGTAGAGCGTATGATATTGAATTTCTGTTTCATCGTTATTCGTATTTCTGTTGTTTGCAATGAAAAGTCATGTGCAGATGGCATATCAACATTACTCACTGCTCATTTCTCATTAAAAACTTCGTCTTTTATATAGATCAAATCATCTCTCTTGGGTCGGCCAACACGCCCGTCACGGCAGCGGCGGCGGCCACAAGCGGCGAAGCCAATATGGTGCGTGCGCCCGGTCCCTGGCGGCCTTCGAAGTTGCGGTTGCTGGTGCTCACGCAGAGTTTGCCTGCGGGTATCTTGTCGTCGTTCATGGCCAGACAGGCCGAGCATCCCGGCTGCCGGATGTCGAAGCCTGCCTCTGTGAGCACCTTGTCGAGTCCTTCCTGTCGTATCTGGCGGTCTACGGCCCAGCTGCCAGGCACGAGCCATGCCACCAAGTCGGGTGCCTTCTTTCTGCCCTTCACCACCGAGGCGAAGGCGCGGAAATCCTCTATGCGCCCGTTGGTGCATGCCCCGAGGAACACGTAGTCGACCTTCGTGCCGAGCAACTGCTGACCGGGCTCAAACTGCATGTAGGAAAGGCTTTTCATGAAGCTCGCCTTGCCTGCCTCGCCCACTGACGACAGTTCGGGTATGCGCTCCGTGATGCCGATGCCCATGCCGGGGTTGGTGCCGTAGGTGATGCGCGGTTCTATGTCGTCGGCATGGAACGTCAGTTCCTTGTCGAACACGGCGTCATCGCCACTGCGGAGGGTCTTCCAGTAGTCCAAGGCCCTCTCCCACTCCTCGCCTTTGGGGGCGAAGGGGCGGTCTTTCAGATAGGCGAAGGTGGTCTCGTCGGGGGCCACGAATCCGCCGCGTGCGCCCATCTCGATGCTCAGGTTGCAGAGCGTCAGACGGCCTTCCATCGACAGGGCCTGCACCACTTCGCCGGCATATTCAACGAAATAGCCCGTTGCGCCCGATGTGGTGAGCTTCGACATCAGGAAGAGGGCCACGTCCTTGGCCGTGACGCCCCTGCCCAGCTTGCCGTTGATGCTGATGCGCATCGACTTGGGCTTCTGCTGCAGAATGCATTGCGACGCCATGACCATCTCCACTTCGCTGGTGCCAATGCCGAAGGCCACTGCGCCCATGGCTCCATGCGTGCTCGTGTGGGAGTCGCCGCAGACGATGGTCATGCCCGGCAGCGAGAGTCCCTTTTCGGGTCCCACCACGTGGATGATGCCATTGTCGGGCGACAGCATGCCATAGTGGGTCAGTCCGAACTCCCGTGCGTTGGTTTCCAGGGTGTCCACCTGCTTGCGCGACACGGGGTCTTCTATCGTCTTGTCCTGATCGTGCGTGGGCGTGTTGTGGTCGGGCATGCAGAATATCTGCTGGGGGCGGAAACAGCCGATGCCCCGGCGGCGCAGTCCGTCGAAGGCCTGCGGCGACGTCACCTCGTGGCAGTAGAGCCGGTCTATATAGAGCTGCGTGGGGCCGTCGTCAACCAGCTGCACCACGTGCTTGTCCCATATCTTGTCGAATAGTGTGTTCATAGTCGTTTGTGTGTATATGTATGGTTATTTCTTGAATTTGTTTATACAGTCAATATAGGCCTCAATGGATGCTGTCACGATGTCGGTGTTGGCACCGAATCCGTAGTACACGCTGCCGTCGTATTCCACCTGCATGTGTACCTTTCCCATGTCGTCTGAGCCCTTCGATATGGCCTGAATGGTGAACTCCTTGATTGTCATCTTCTTCATGATGATTCTCTTCAGGGCGTTGACGGCGGCATCTACCGGACCGTTGCCCGTCGAGGCAGCCTCAAACTTCTGTCCGCTGATGTCGAGCCCTATGCTGGCCACGCTTCTCACGCCCATGCCGGTGGTCACTTGCAGATAGTCGAGCTTCACGGCATGTGCGTCGGCCGTGTCGGCTCCGGCCAGTGCCAGTATGTCGACGTCGGTCACCTCCTTCTTCTGGTCGGCCAGTTTGAGGAACTTCTGATAGATCTTGTTCACGCGTTCCTCGTTGTCGAAGTTCACGCCCAGCACGCTCAGCCTGTATTTCAGGGCGGCTCGTCCGCTGCGGGCGGTGAGCACAATCGAGCTGTCGTCAATGCCCACATCCTTGGGGTCCATGATTTCGTAGGTCTGCACGTTCTTCAGCACGCCGTCCTGATGTATTCCGCTGGAGTGGGCAAAGGCGTTGCGCCCCACGATGGCCTTGTTGGGCTGCACGGGCATGTTCATCAGCGAACTCACCATGCGCGACGTTGGGTAAATCTGCGTGGTGCTGATGTTGGTGTCGATGCCCAGGTGCTTGTGGCACTTCAGTATCATGGCAATCTCCTCGAGCGATGTATTTCCCGCCCGCTCGCCAATGCCGTTGATGGTCACTTCCACCTGCCGTGCGCCGTTCATCACGCCGCTGAACGTGTTGGCCGTGGCCATGCCCAGGTCGTTGTGGCAGTGGGTTGAGATGATGGCGCGGTCGATGCCGTCAACGTGGTCCACCAGATACTTTATCTTCTCGCCGTATTCCGATGGCAGGCAGTAGCCTGTCGTGTCGGGAATGTTCACCACCGTGGCTCCTGCCTTGATCACGGCTTCTATCACCCGTGCCAGATACTCGTTTTCGGTCCGTCCGGCATCCTCGGCATAGAACTCCACGTCTTCCACAAACCTCTTGGCATACTTCACGGCAGCCACAGCGCGCTCGATGATCTCCTCGCGGTTGGAGTTGAACTTATACTTGATGTGCGGGTCGCTGGTGCCGATGCCGGTGTGTATGCGTTTGTGCTTGGCATACTGCAGGCTTTCCACGGCCACGTCGATGTCTTTCTCCACGGCACGCGTCAGAGCGCAGATGGTGGGCCACGTCACCGCCTTGGAAATCTCTATCACGGAGTTGAAGTCTCCGGGACTGGAGATGGGGAATCCTGCTTCAATCACGTCTACGCCCAGATGTTCCAGCGCTTTGGCCACCTGTATCTTCTCCACCGTGTTCAACTGGCATCCGGGCACTTGTTCGCCGTCGCGAAGCGTCGTGTCGAAAATAAACAATCTGTCATTCATCATTTTCTGTTTTTTTATCTTTATTACCTTAAAAACTCTGTTCCTACAAACGAAAAAAGCCTTTCACACCACGGAAGTGAGAAAGGCTCAATATCTAATGCAGCACACTGCTATTAGCACATATCTTCACTTCCGGCCACGCTCACGCAGTCGTAGAATGTTAATGATGTGCAGAATAGAGATGCTATGCGTCATGTCGTTTGGTTTTGTTTTGTTTAACGGCTGCAAATTTATAAATAATTATTTTAACCCACAAATAATTTGCAAGTTTTTTGTCCTCATTTCTTACGATTTGTCACTTCAGCGCTTTCGCCACCTGTTCGGCTATCTGTGCATGCCCCTTGATGGTGGGGTGTCCGTTCATCTTGTCGATGTCTTCCAGCTGAATGTATTTCACGCCGTAGTGCTGGCAGATGGTTTTCATCGACGAGCTGATGTCTTCGCGCAGTTCCGAGTTGATGATGAAGTAGAGCTTCGTGTTGGGATATCGCTTCAGCAGATGATCGGTGAGATAGGCCATGGCGGGTCGGAATGTGTAGAAGTCGCCCTTGTTCCAGTTGTCATATTTATATTCGCCCACGGCTTCGCCAGCCCAACTGTCGTTAGTCCCGCCGAAGACAAAGATGATGTCGGGGCATCCCAGCTCGTCGCTGCGGGTGATAAACGAGCGCGGGCTGTAGTCGTTGCCGTCGTAGCCCGTGTAGCCAATGGTGGCTCCACTGTAGGAATTGTTCACGCAGAGCTTGTAGCCGCTGTTGGCTATATACTGGTGCCACCACGTCTCCGTGACGCTGTTCACGTCGGTATTGCCGCCATGACGTGCGTAGTACCACACTTCGTTCGTCTCGGGTGTCATGAATCCCTCAAACGTGGAGTAGGAATCTCCAAGAATGGAGACCGACTCTCTCACCTGCGACCATGCTGCCTGGCAACACAGTACGCCTATAAATAATAATATGTACGCGCGATGTTTCATTGCAGTCTATTGTTTGTCTTATTCTTTTCGTCAGAACGGCATCGGGCCTCCTGGTGGTGGCGGCGGCGGAAGTGGCGCGTCGTTGCCGCCATTGAGCTTCGAGCCCATGATTTCGCCCCCTCCGGTTCCCGAAAGGAAGCTGTCGCTGGGATTCTCAAATCGGGTGTACTCTCCGCGGAACGTCAGCAGCACGTCGCCCGTGGCTCCCTTACGGTGCTTGGCAATGATGATCTGTGCCTTGCCGCGCAGTTCGTTGCCGTGCTCGTCATTATATATCCTGTAGTACTCCGGCCTGTGCACGAAGAGCACCATGTCGGCATCCTGCTCAATGGCCCCCGACTCGCGCAGGTCGCTCAGCTGCGGGCGTTTGCCCTCTATGCCTTCGCGGTTCTCCACCGTTCGGTTCAGCTGGCTCAGTGCCAGGATGGGTATGTTCAGTTCCTTGGCCAGTCCCTTCAGCGAACGGCTGATGGTGCTCACCTCCTCCTGGCGCGAGCCGAAGCGCATGCCGTTGGCATTCATCAGCTGCAAGTAGTCAATCATGATGAGCTTCACCTGCTTCTCCCTCACCAGTCGTCGCGCCTTGGTGCGCAGCTCGAAGATAGAGAGTCCGGGCGTGTCGTCAATATAGAAGGGCTTGCCCTCCATCTTGCGTATGTTGCGGTCGAATCGCTCCCACTCGTCGTCGCTCAGCTGTCCGTTCAGGATGGTCTTTCCCGATATCTCGCACACGTTGGAGATGACGCGGTTCACCAGCTGCACGTTGCTCATTTCGAGCGAGAAGAAGGCCACCGGTATGCCCTGGTCAATGGCGATGTTGCGCGCCAGCGACAGCGCAAACGACGTCTTGCCCATGGCCGGTCGGCCGGCAATGATCACCAGGTCGCTGGCCTGCCATCCGCTCGTCATGTCGTCCAGTTTGTCATATCCCGTGGGAATGCCCGTCAGCTCGCCCTTGTTAGCAGCCGCCTTCTGCAGGATGTCTACGGCCTGACGTATCACGGGGTCTATCTGCGTGTAGTCCTGCTTCATGTTGCGCTGCGAGAGCTCGAAGAGCGAGCCCTCGGCCTCCTGCATCAGTTCGTCCACGTCGATGGTTTCGTCGAAGGCTTTGGTCTCTATCACGCTGGCAAACGAGATGAGCTGCCGCGCCAGGAACTTCTGCGCCAGTATGTGGGCGTGATACTCTATGTGGGCCGACGATGCCACGTGCGAACTCAGCTCAATGATGTAGGCCGGTCCGCCCACCTCCTCCAGCGTGCCTTCGCGCTTCAGCTGTTCCGTCACCGTCATGATGTCCACGGGCTTCTCTTCCATGCTCAGCGTCTGGATGGCGTGATAGATTTTCTGGTTGCGCTGCTCATAGAAGGTCTCCGGCCTGATGATTTCGCTCACCATCGAGAAGGCGTCCTTGTCTATCATCAGCGCGCCCAGCACCACGCGCTCAATGTCGAGTGCCTGCGGTTGCAGATGACCGTATTTCGTGTCTATCGGCGTCTGCTGCCGACGTTTGTTGTTCGTTTCTGTCATAGTGGATGCAAAAATACAAAAAAACTCTTCATCTGCCAAGTCTGCCTTTTGATTTTTTATTGGTGTCTGGGGAAACGGCCCGGACATCAACATTTCTATTGATCGATAATGCCCCAAAAACATGCCTGTATTTTTGAAAGGCGCAAAGTGTAGCCAGGGGCGCCTATCCTCCGCTATGCGCCGTTGGGCTTTAGTCCGTTTCCCCCGGGCACCAATAATCGTTTTTTGCCGAAATATGCAAGCGATTGTCACTCCCTTCGATAGCTTCACTTGCATATCTCTTGCTTTTTTCTTACCTTTGCGCGCAAAACATCTTTTTATTATGCAGATACATCCTTGTGCTAAAGTCAATCTGGGGCTCAACATCGTTTCCCGTCGCCCCGACGGTTACCACAATTTGCAGACCGTCTTCTTCCCCGTAGGCATCTTCGACACCATCGACATTCATGAGGCTCGCCAGACGAGTCTCACCATCGAGGGCCATCCCGTCGACGGCGACCCCGAGCGCAACCTCGTCATGCGTGCCTATCGGCTCATGGAGACACGCCACCAGTTGCCGCCCGTCAGCATCACGCTCAGCAAGCACATCCCCATGCAGGCGGGCATGGGCGGCGGCTCCAGCGACGGTGCCTTCACCATCCGTCTGCTCAACGAGATGTTTCAGCTCCGTCTGACCACCGCCCAGATGCAGGCCTATGCCCTGCAGTTGGGTGCCGACTGTCCCTTCTTCATCACGTCGCGCCCGGCCTACGCCGAGGGCATCGGCGAGCAGCTCTCCCCCATCGACCTCTCGCTGAGCGGCTACTGCATGGCCATCGTGAAGCCGCCGGTGGCCGTGTCTACTGCCGAAGCCTATGCGCGCATCGTGCCCCGCATGCCGGCGGTGAACTGTCTCGACGTGGTGAGAAAGCCCGTCGACCAGTGGCGCCATCTGCTCACCAACGACTTCGAGGCCTCCATCTTCCCCCTGTTGCCCGAGATCAGTCGCATCAAGCAACAACTCTACGACCAGGGAGCCCTCTATGCGGCCATGAGCGGAAGCGGAAGCAGCGTCTTCGGCATCTTCACTCAAGCCCCCGAGCTCAGCTTCGACGGCTGCTATACGGCCGTGGTGGAGTTGCAATAAGACCTTCCTTTCATCCCATTCCATTCACCCCCCTTTATAACAATATGAAAGACAATCAGCAAGAACTCTTCCCCGTTGTCGACGAGCTGGGCAACATCCTGGGCAGCATCACCCGCGGCCAGGCTCACGACGGCTCCAAGGTGCTCCATCCCGTGGTGCATCTGCATGTGTTCAACAGCCAGGGCGCGCTCTATTTGCAGAAGCGCCCGGAGTGGAAAGACATTCAGCCCGGCAAGTGGGACACGGCCGTCGGCGGCCACGTAGACTTTGGCGAGAACGTCGAGATGGCCCTGCATCGCGAGGTGCGCGAGGAGCTGGGCATCGAGCAGTTCACCCCCGAAGCCCTGGGCACCTACGTCTTCGAAGGTCCGCGCGAGCGCGAACTGGTGTATGTGCACAAGACGGTCTACGACGAGCCCATCCGCCCGAGCCAGGAAGAGCTCGACGGCGGCCGCTTCTGGACTCCCCAGGAGATAGCCCAGTCTATGGGCAAAGGCATCTTCACGCCCAATTTCGAAGATGAGTATCGGCGGTTTTTCGGCGAGGCCCTCGCAACGTCCTGACGCTACCCCCCTTGACACATGGGCACACACGCCCACGCCCCGAAAAACACAAAAGCCTTCCGTCTGGAAGGCTTTTGCGGTGCGTACGAGACTCGAACTCGTGACCTCCTGCGTGACAGGCAGGCATTCTAACCTACTGAACTAACGCACCAAGAAGATTTGTTTAATTCCGCACAACAGAAGTGCGGTGCGTACGAGACTCGAACTCGTGACCTCCTGCGTGACAGGCAGGCATTCT
>CAMOPD010000007.1 GCA_946622085.1 uncultured Prevotellaceae bacterium
TCGTGACGTGATTCCATGGAATCGTGACGTGATTTTAGTTTTTGCAGCCCGCTCGCCGACTTTTTCTTTATTGCCCAAAAATGTTTTCCGCCACGATGGGCAAGAAAGGCGGCCACGTCTCCGGCAGCGCCTGCTTCCGAAGCCCCACACTTGCGGCGCGAGAGGCTAAAGTTGTTCTTTTTTTCCGTAAAAATGTTTAAATTAAATTTCTTAAAACATTCAACGCGGCAAAAAACTTGTCACTTAAGGAGAAAAAGCCTAACTTTGCATGGTTCTTAAGAAGAAAGCAACGAATTATACACCTATTTATATATATAAGAGCAGATGAAAAAGAAAATCATCATTCCCGCCCTGATAGTCATTGCCCTGCTGCTGGCAGGCATAGGCTATCTCTACGTGAATCTTGACAAGCAGAAGAAAGAGAACGAGGAGATGCAGCAACTGGCCGAACTGGACAAGAAGGAAATGGAGAACGAATACGAGCAGTTCGCCCGCCAATACAGCGAGATGAAGACGCAGATAAACAACGACTCCATAGTGGCCCAGCTGACACAGGAGCAGCTCAAGACGCAGCAACTGCTGAAGGAGCTGCGCGAGGTGAAGGCCAGCGATGCGCGCGAGATTACGCGTCTGAAGAAGGAGCTGGCCACGTGCCGCGCCGTGATTCGCAGCTACGTGCTGGAGATTGACTCGCTGAACCGGCTCAACCAGAACCTCGTGGCCGAGAACACGCGCGTGAAGGGCGAATACGAGGAGGCCACGCGGCAGATAGAGAGCCTGAACGTAGACAAGGCGTCGCTCTCGGAGAAAGTGGCCATTGCGGCCCAGCTCGACGCCACCAACATACAGATGCTGGCCAAGAAGAAGAACGGCAAGACCACCGACAAGATGAAGGACTGCAAGAACATACAGGTGAACTTCTCGATAGCACGCAACGTGACGGCCACCAACGGCGTGAAGACCTTCTACGTGCGCATCACCACGCCCAGCGGCACGGTGCTGAGCAACGGCGGCACTTTCGCCTATGAAAACCGGCAGCTGGAATACTCGATGAAGAAGTCGGTGGAATATGGCGGCGAGGAGACGGCCATCACCACCTATTGGAACGTGGCAGAATTTCTGCAGGACGGCACCTACAAGGTGAGCATCTTTGCCGATGGCCACATGATAGGCTCGAAGAGCTTCGCGTTCAAGTAAGAAGGCGAGAGATGAGTGACGAGAGACCAATGGTCTTGGAGGCAGAATGAAGAATCATTTCAGCCCCTCTCCCTCTTCCCCCCTCCTCCTATTATTTATAATCATTACATTTGACAGTTCAATGAAGTATCACGAAGGGTATTTTTGGAAATGCTTGCTTGCCATGCTCATAGCAGGAACGGCGATGCCGGCTGCGGCGCAGCGCGTGCTGACGCTCGACAGCTGCCGGGCAATGGCGCTCAGCAACAACAAACAACTCAGCGTAAAGAAACTGAAACAGAACGTGGCAGAAAACACGCGGAAAGCTGTACGCACGAATTATCTGCCGAAAGTAGACCTGCTGGGCGGCTACGAGTGGACCAGCAAGGAGGTGTCGCTGCTCAAGGACAGCCAAAAGGAGCAGTTCGCCACCCTGGGCACCACGGCTGCCGGGGCCATAGGCGAAAAAGCGCCGGGCATGCTCACCTCGATGGCGCAGCAAGGACTCATAACGCCCCAGCAGGCGCAAGCCCTGGGCGGACTGCTGGGCAGCGAGCTGGCACCTCTGGCACAGACACTCAACGGCATAGGCCAGGGCATCACCGACGCCTTCCGCACCGACACGCGCAACATCTTTGCCGCAGCCATCATGCTGCGACAGCCCATCTATATGGGCGGCGCCATCACCGCCGCCAACCGCATGGCCGACATCAACGAGCTGCTGGCCGCCAACGCACTCGAGGAAACCACGCAGACCACGCTCTATGCCATTGACCAGACCTACTGGACGGTGGTGTCGCTGCGACAGAAGGAGCGGCTGGCCAAGAGCTTCCTGGAGCTGGTGCAGAAGCTCGACAGCGACGTGCACCGCATGATCAAGGAGGGCGTGGCCACACGTGCCGACGGACTGAAGGTGGACGTGAAGGTGAACGAGGCCGAAATGGCCCTCACGCAAGTAGAAGACGGACTGTCGCTCTCGAAGATGCTGCTCTGCCAGCTCTGCGGACTGCCCGTCGAGGAGAACATTGAGCTGGCCGACGAGCGCAGCGAACAACTGCAGGCCACGCCGGCCTCGGCTCAGTTCGACCTGGGCGTGGCCATGGAGAACCGGCCCGAACTGAAGATGCTGCAAAACGCGGTAGACATGAGCGAGCAAGCCACCAAGCTGGCGCGCGCCTCCTATCTGCCCCAGGTGGCGCTCACGGGCGGCTACATGATGATGAATCCCAACCCCTTCAACGGCTTCGAGAAGGAATTCTCGGGCGTGTTCAACGTGGGTGTGCTCGTCAGAGTGCCCGTGTGGAACTGGTTTGAAGGCACCTACAAGGTGCGCGCCTCGAAGGCTGCCACGGCCATGGCCAACCTGGAGCTGAGCGACGCACGCGAGAAGATAGAACTGCAAGTGAACCAGAACGCCTTCAGGGTGAAGGAAGCCAACAAGCGGCTGGCCATGGCCAAGAAGAGCACCGAACAGGCCGAGGAGAACCTGCGCTGCGCCAACCTGGGATTCCAGGAGGGAGTGATGCAGACCACCGACGTCATGGCGGCACAGACAGCCTGGCTGCAGGCCCACACGCAGAAGATTGAAGCCGAGATTGACGTGAAGCTCTCGGAAGTGAGTCTGCAGAAGTCGCTCGGTACGCTAAAGTGAAAGGAGAAAGGAGTAAAGGAATAAAAGGAATAAGGATTATTTAAATACAACAATCATGTCAGCAAAATCACAACACAACAACATATTGCTCGCCATCCTAGGCTTCATCGCCGTGGTGGCTGTGGTGGCCATCATCGGATTCTTCACACTGGGCAGACAGCCCGAAATCATTCAGGGCGAAGTGGAAGTGAGCGAATATCGCGTGTCGAGCAAGGTGCCCGGGCGCGTGTTGGAAATCAGAGTCAAGGAGGGCGACTTCGTGCATGCCGGCGACACGCTGGCCATTCTCGATGCGCCAGAGGTGAAAGCCAAGATGACGCAGGCCCAGAGCGCCCAGAATGCTGCGTCGGCCATGAGCGAGATGGCGCAGCGCGGTGCCCGCCGCGAGCAAATCACCGGTGCCTACCAGGTGTGGCAACAGGCGAAAGCAGGCCTGGAGATAGCCGAGAAGAGCTATCAGCGCGTGCAGCGACTGTTCGACGAGGGCGTGATGAGCCAGCAGAAACGCGACGAAGCCTACGCCAACTACAAGGCCATGGAGGCCCAGTGCAAGGCCGCCAAGAGCCAATACGACATGGCCGTGAACGGAGCGCGCCAGGAAGAGAAGGAGGCTGCCCAGGCGCAGGTGAACCGCGCCAAGGGAGCCGTGCAGGAGGTAAACTCCTACATGCACGAGACGGTGCAGACGGCCCAGATGGACGGCGAAGTGAGTGCCATCTACCCCAAGGTGGGCGAACTGATAGGCACGGGCTCGCCCATCATGAGCATATCGATGATGAACGATCTATGGGGTACCTTCAACGTGCGCGAAGACCAACTGGACGGCATGAAGGTAGGCACCGAGTTCACGGCGTTCTCGCCAGCCTTCAACAAGGACATCAAGATGAAAGTGTTCTATATGAAGGACCAGGGCTCCTACGCCGTATGGAAGGCCACCAAGGCCAGCGGCCAGTACGACCTGAAGACGTTTGAGGTGAAGGCCCGCCCCATGGAGGCCTTCGAGGGCCTGCGCCCGGGCATGTCGCTGATTATCAAGAAGAAATAACAGGAAAGGAGCAGCAGAGCATTGAAGGAAATCAAGGCCATCTATCACGTTGCTGTGCGGGAAGTGGGTATTCTGAGGAACAACCCCATTTACTTCTTCTGCATGATAGCATTTCCCATTCTGGTGACGGTGTTCTTCACCTCGATGATGAACAGCGGCCAGCCGGTGGAAATGCCCGTGGGAGTGGTAGACCTGGACAACACCACCACCACGCGTTCGCTGATTCGCCGGCTCGACGCCTTCCAGACCTCGCGCGTGGTGGGCCACTATCCCAACATGAATGAGGCGCGCAATGCCATTCAGCGCAACAAGATCTACGCTTTCCTCTACATTCCCGAAGGCACTACCGAGGCCTTGCTCTCGGCGCGGCAGCCCAAGATATCGTTCTACTACACCATGACATCGCTGACGGCCGGCTCGCTGCTCTATCGCGACCTGAAGACCATATCGACACTGGGCTCAGCAGCCGTCGGCTCGGCCACGCTGACAGCCAAGGGACTGACGCCCAGCCAGGTGCAGACCTTCCTGCAGCCCATCGCCATCGACCTGCATCCCATCAACAACCCCACGATAGACTACAACGTCTATCTGAGCACCATGCTCATTCCGGGATGCCTCTTGCTCTTCATCTTCCTCATCACGGCCTACTCCGTGGGCACGGAGCTGAAGTTCAAGCGCTCAAAGGAATGGCTGGCCACGGCCGGCAACAACATCCACGTAGCGATGCTGGGCAAGCTGCTACCACAGTTCCTGGTGTTCATCACCATCATGTATGCCTATATGTACTACGTCTATGGCGTCCTTGAGTTTCCCCATCCCGGAGGCACGCTGCGCATCATGCTGCTCGGCCTGCTGGCAGTGGTCAGCGCCCAGGGCTTCGGCGTATTTGCCTTCGGCCTGATGCCCTCGCTGCGCATGTCGATGAGCATCTGCTCGCTCTGGGCAGTGCTGAGCTTCACCACCTCGGGCACGGCGTTCCCCCTCTTCGCCATGGACTCTCCCATTGAGGCCATAGCCCAGCTGTTCCCCCTGCGCCACTACTACATGATTCATCAGATCTGCATTTTCAATGGCTATCCCCTCACCGACGCGTGGTTCAACATCATGGCACTGGTCATCTTTGCCTGCCTGCCCGTGTTCACAGTGAAGAACATCAAGAAAGCCATGCTCGAATATGTTTACATCCCGTAAAGAGAAAGAAACACCATGACAGAGAAGAAAGAGAGCTTCATCGGAAGAATCAGCGAAGGACTGAGCGACATGTGCTACATCTGGGCCAAGGAGATGAAAACCACGGTCCAGGACGAGGGCGTGCTCATCTTCTTCATCCTCGTGCCGCTGCTCTATCCGCTGCTCTACTCATGGGCCTACAACAACGAGGTGGCCCGCGAAGTGCCCGTTGCCGTTGTCGACCTGTCGCACTCTCAGCAAAGCCGGCAGTTCATCCGCCAGTACGACGCTTCGCCCAACGTGAAGGTGGCCTACTTCTGCAACAGCCTTGAAGAGGCCAAGAGCCTGGTAGGCAAGCAGGTGGTGCGGGGCGTGGTATACATTCCCAAAGAATTCTCCATGAAGCTCCACCGCATGGAGCAGGCCCACGTGGGCATCTACTGCGACATGAGCTTCATCCTGGCCTATAAAGCCGTCTATCAGACGGCCACCGACGTATCGGCCGCCATGGGCAAGGACATCCAGATAGCGCTCTCGGGCAACCATACCGACCGTGAAGACGAGATAAGCACGCAGCCACTGGCGTTCGACGAAGTGGCCATATTCAATCCTACGGGCGGCTACGGCAACTTCGTGCTGCCCCCCGTGCTCATCCTGATCATCCAGCAGACGTTGCTGCTCGGCATCGGCCTGTCGGCCGGAACGGCGCGCGAGAACAACCGCTACCAGGACCTGGTGCCCGTGAGCCGCCACTACAACGGCATCTTCCGCATCGTGCTGGGCAAGTCGCTCTGCTACTTCATGGTCTATGCCGTCATCGTGGCCTGGCTCACGCTGATTGTGCCGCGACTGTTCCATTTCACGTCGCTCCTTGAATGGCACTCCTGGCTGGCACTGATGTTCCCCTATCTGCTGGCGTGCATTTTCTTTGGAATGATGATTTCCTGTCTGGTGCGCTATCGCGAGAACATCCTGCTGCTGGTGGTCTTCATGTCGGTGCCGCTGTTGTTCCTCTCGGGCGTTTCGTGGCCGCAAACCAACATGCCGGGTGCCTGGCGGTCGGTGGCCTGCCTGTTCCCCTCTACGTTTGGAGTGCGCGGCTACGTGAGACTTAGCACCATGGGAGCCTCGCTGTCGGATGTGGAACTGGAATATCAGGCGCTGTGGCTGCAGACGCTCGTCTACTTCCTCATGACGTGTCTGGTCTATCGATTCCAGATCATACAGGCCCGCCGCCACGCAGTAGAGGAGATTCAGAAGATGAAAGACCGCACCACCATGGCCAAGGCCAAGAGGACGATAGTGCCAGCACAGGCGGCAGCAGAACAATAACATTGCAAATAACAAACAAAGTATATACATGGAAAGATATCTGAAGCCAACAATCAAAGAGCTCACCCCCGTGGAAGAACTGTGCGGGCCGGGCCTGAACGGTTCGGGCGGCTCAGGCGAGCAGCTCACGAAAGAAAACAACATGATGTTTGACGAAACAAGCAACGAAGAAGTCCCAAGCCAGCGAAGCGTTTGGGACGAATGACCCTCTCTCTCCCCATCCATCCCCCTTTACCCTAAAAACAAACGAACTTCAAGCCCAAAACAATTATGACCAAACGACTTTTCATCCTATCACAAATACTGGTGTTCTCGCTGCTCAGCATCTGCGCCCAAGACCCCAACGACTGGAGAACCTACTACCAGGCGGCCAACGGCGAGAAAGGCGAGGCACTGAAGACGGCCCTGTTCAACATCATCAAGCTGTCATCGCCCGCACCCATATCCTACGACGGACTGATTGAATCCTACAAGGAGACCGACACCAGATCCGACGGGAAGGTGCGCGACTGGTATTCCAACGCCACCAACTTCACCCATGTCATCGACAAAGCCGGAAACTATAGCAAAGAAGGCGACGTGTACAACCGCGAGCACCTGATTCCGCAAAGCTGGTTCAACAAGGCGGCACCCATGAGGAGCGACATCGTGCACGTAGTGCCCACCGACGGCTACGTGAACAACCGCCGCGGCGACTTGCCGCTGGCTGAGGTTGGCAGTGCTACCTACACGTCCATCAACGGATACTCCAAACTGGGTTCGTGCAAGACGACGGGCTACTCGGGAAAGGTGTTTGAGCCCAACGACGAGGTGAAAGGCGACATTGCCCGCATCTACTTCTACATGGCCACGTGCTATCAGGACAAGATTACGGGCTGGAGCGGCGAGGTGATCACCGGAACGGCCTATCAGCCCTATGCCGAATGGTATTTCAACATGCTCATGCGCTGGTCGAAGCTCGACCCCATAGACGAGGTGGAGATTGCGCGCAACAATGCCGTCAAGAAAGAACAGGGCAACCGCAACCCCTTCGTCGATTATCCCGGCCTGGAAGAATATATCTGGGGCGACAAGAAGAACGAGACGTTCTATTATGACAACTACAACGGCAACGAGAACTACGTGGCCTCGCCCACTTTCTCGCCCGCCACGGGAAAAACATTCACCGAATCGCTGGTCATCACCTTGGCATGCTCAACAACCGGCGCCACCATACGCTACACCACCGACGGCAGCACGCCCAACCAGCAGTCGGCACTCTACTCCGCCCCTATCAGCATCAGCGAAACGACCACCATTAAAGCCATTGCCTACTACGACGACAATGCCAGCAGCGTGGCCACAGCCACCTATACCAAGAAGGAAAGTGCCCAACCCGTCGAAGGCAGTGGCACGTTCATCTTCAACACCGACGAAGGATTGGAAGCCTTGGGCATCACCAAGCCCGGAGCAAGTGCAGGGACAAACATCAGCGGCATGCAACTGACAAGCGGAGACATCACCCTGACATCGACCGACGGAACCACCGAAACACGCGTATGGAACAGCAGCGGCAATACCGACCTGCGTATCTACAATGGCGGTTCACTGACGTTCAGCTCCGAAACACCCATCGTGAAGATTATATTCTATCCGGCCGTCTCGCTCCAGGGCCTCACAAACGGCCAGTGGACGGGCAGCAGCAAGACCATCACCTTCACGGCCTCGGCTACGGCAAAGATTCAGACCATCACCGTGACCACCCAATCAGAGGGAAAGGAGGACGTGACAATGGCCTTCAGCGCAGCCGAAGCCTCCGCACAGATAGGCCAGCCATTCACCGCCCCCACGCTGACCGTCGCTCCCAGTGGACTCGCCGTCAGCTATTCAAGCAGCAACGAGAGCGTGGCAACCATTGACGCCAGTGGAGCCGTCACTTTAGTGGGCGAAGGCGAAACCACCATTACGGCCACATTCTCAGGCAACGATAACTACAATCCGGCATCAGCATCCTACACCCTGAGCGTGACGAAAGAACAGCCGTCGCCCGATGGCGAGCCCCTGCTCTACGAGAGCTTCAGCGGATATACCAATGAAACCGACGGCTCGGCAAACATCTCGCCTAACGACGAAAAGCTCGACTACAAGAACTGGGAAGCCTTCACCAACGTCTATTTCGGGGCCAACGGCTGCGGCAAGATGAGTTCAAGCAAGAACAATGGCAGCATGCACACCGGAGCCATCCAGCTCTCGGGCAAGGGCACGCTGACTTTCAAGCTGAAGAAGTATAACAATGAAGTCGGCAAACTTTCCATCTCGGTAGAAGGAGCCACGGCAGCTGAGAGCACCACCTTCACGGCTCCGGCCGACTGGACCGACTACACCGTGAATCTGACTGAAGCAACGGGCACCGTCACGCTGACCTTCACTGCCACTAAGCGCCTCTATATCGACGAGATAAAGCTGGTGAAAGAGGAAGAGACCGAAGAGCCCGAAACAGAGACCATCAGCATTTCCTCTGCGGGCTATGCCACGCTCTACTATGGCGACAAGAACCTGGAGGTGCCAGCTGGCGTGAAAGCCTATACCTATAGCGTTGTGGGCGGCGAACTCATCGTGAACAACACCTACGAGGCCGACGACATCATTCCAGCCGGAACAGGCGTTGTGCTCGAAGCCAGCGCAGGCGACTACTCCTTCACCGTGAGCGAGGAAGGCGGACTGAGCGACGATGGCAACATGCTGCGCGGTTCCGACGAGGCTGAAGAAGTGAGCGATGCCAACTACACCTACTACATTCTCTCCGACGGCACCAAGGGCATCGGTTTCTACTACGGCAAGAAAGACGGCAAAGACTCGCCCCATGCCATCAGCAACGCAGCCCACAAAGCCTATCTGGCCGTGCCCAACGAGCAGACGGGAGCCAAGACGGGCTTCGCCTTCAGCATGCTGGCCGATGCCATCAGCACTGCTGTCATTTCTGAGCAGCCCGCACCTGTATACAATCTGCAGGGCCAACGCGTCAGCAATGCCCAGCTCAAGCCAGGCATTTATGTCAGCAACGGCCGCAAATTCATCGTGAGATAAGGAGGAAAACTCTCGAGTACAGAGCGAGCAACTCTATAACCGAAAACAAGACGACGAGCGCGGGGCAGCCCTGCGCTCGTCGTCTTGTATTATCCCTAAACCAGCAACTCTACTTCGTTCCCACGATCTTAGTTGGTGCCTGCTCCTTGTTGCGCCGATTGGTCACCGTCACCACGGCCATGGCCAGATTGAGGAAGGCCTGCCCCGTGGCCGTCTCAATGTTCAGGGCCGACGGTTTGCCGTCGTCACCGCCTTCGCGAATGCTCTGCACGAGCGGAATCTGCGCCAACAGCGGGCAATTCATTTCCTCGGCCAGATTTTTGGCGCCGTCCTTGCCAAAGATGTAGTACTTGTTTTCGGGCAGTTCGGCAGGCGTAAACCACGCCATGTTTTCCACCAGCCCCAGTATGGGCACGTTCACCTTCTCGTTTCTATACATGTCGATGCCCTTGCGGGCGTCGGCGAGCGCCACGCTTTGCGGCGTGCTCACGATGACGGCTCCTGTGATGGCCAACGTCTGGAGCAGCGTCAGGTGGATGTCGCTCGTTCCGGGCGGCGTGTCGAGAATGAAGTAGTCCAGCTCGCCCCAGTCAGCATCGGCAATGAGCTGTTTGAGCGCATTCGAAGCCATGCCACCACGCCAGAGCGTAGCCGTTTCGGGGCTGACGAAGAAGCCAATGCTGAGCAGCTTCACGCCATATTTTTCAATAGGCTCTATGAGGTCGCGGCCATCCACGCGCACAGCGTAGGGTCGGGCTTCCTCCACATCGAACATCTTGGGCATCGACGGCCCGAAGATGTCGGTGTCGAGCAGTCCCACCTTGTAGCCCAGCCGCGCCAGGGAGATGGCCAGATTGGCTGCCACGGTCGACTTGCCCACTCCACCTTTGCCCGAACTCACCGCAATGATGTTCTTCACCTGTGGCAGCAGTTTGCCCACTTCGGGGCGGGGCTTCGACTTGAACTCCGTCTCGATGGTCACCTCCACTTCCCGGCCCACATGGTAGTGGATGGCAGCTTCGGCGGCCTTGACGGTAGACTTGAGGAAGGGGTCGGTGTCGCGCGGGAATTCAATGACCACACGCACCTTCATGCCATCGATGCTCGGCTGGTCGGCAATCATGCCGCTCTCCACCAGATTCTTCTTCGTTCCAGGATACGTCACGGTGGCCAACGCATCCATAATGAGTTTCGGATAGAGTGTCATTTTCTGCTTATTCGTGTTTTGGTAGTTTTTTGATTGCAAAATTATCCATAAAAACCCATTTGGCAAACCATTTTTAAGAAATAATTAAGGTGACCGAAGCAAAATAATTCCCCTTAGTCTCAAAACGAGGGCCCAGAAAGGCCAGGAAAACGCCCCAAACGGGCTGGCGTGCTGTCGGCGCAGCCCTACACGAGGATACCAAGAAAGCCCAAGGAAACGCCCATGCTATGTAAAATAATTTCACAACTTTTTACGCCCTCGCAGCGCGCCTCCATAAAGTGCTGAAAATCAGTATAGGGGAGTAAGAACGCCACTCACGATGAGTAAGCACGCCACTCACGCCTCGTAAGCACGCCATTTACTCCTCGTGAGTGGCGTGCTTACTCAACGGGAACGAACGACCGTCTTTTCGTTTTGTAAAGAAAATTCACAAAACATTGAGCTGTCATTCTGTGGGCTGATTCCAGTTGACGTGCGGATAGGGTGATGGTCTGATTTTTGGGGGGATAGTGGGTAGAGAGCGAGATCACTCTGAACACACGAATCGCAAGTAAAGTTAAAATGAGTTAAACAAAAGGCACTAATGCCCACCCGGATGCAAGGGTTGGGAAAAACGCACGTTTAAGATACAGAATCCAACTTTCGCAGGGTGATAGGAGTTAAGGAGTGATGACAATACTTCTAAACCCGAAAACTCCGGCGGAAAGGAAACGAGCAAGTCAAATGTCTTAACTCCATAACTCCAACGAAGTTGTTTATATAGAGAAACTTGAATACAGAATAATCAAGGAGAGAAACCATCATGATGAGAACCATCTTCAAGATACTGTCAGCCCTGTGGATGTCTGCAAGCGCCCTGCTGCTATGGGGCTGCGTCACTGACGACGGCGATACCGGCACGCCGGACTACCAGAACGGAAGCTATACCCAGTCAGACCAGCAAAAGATGAGCTATGAGGGCTATTGGCAATATAACGAACAGAAACAAGAAAAGGCGGAGCTCACGCTCATGAGCAACAACGACGTGGTGCTGAGCTGCCCACCCTGCCACACGCTCATAGAGCTGGCCGTGCCCGCCGAACACCGCGAGGAGGCTCTGGGCAGCATCGTGTGCGACCCGCTGAAGCTCACGTTCCAGCCTTACGCCACGAACGATGCCTCAGCCTACCTGATGGCCGCGGCGGGCAAGCACGCCTTCCAGGTGAGCTATGGCAGCCGGGACCATGTGGTGAGCTTCGAAGTAGACGCCGACACGAACGGCCTGTTCGACAGCGTGCACCAGCTGTTCTACGTGCTGCTCTTCCCCAAGAACATCTGCATAGACAATCAGCAGGTGGGAAGCGGAGACACGCCCTCACCAATAGTGTTCAACCCCATAGCGAGAAAGAAGTAACGAGAAAGTGACTACCGAGGAAAGTCTGCTCAAAGCCATTCGTCGGGGCGACAGCGGGGCTCAGCGCGAGCTCTACAGCCGCTATGCGGGCATCGCCATGTCCGTTGGCATGCGCTACATGGCCAACAAGGAAGACGCGCGCGACGTGCTGCAAGACAGCTTTGTGAAGATTCTCACCTCCATCAGCCGATTCAGCTATCGCGGCGAAGGCTCGCTCAAAGCCTGGGTGACCCGCATTGTGGCCAACGAAGCCATCAGCCAGCTGCGCCGAAAGCAGCACCTGCGGTTTGTAGACGACGATAACCACGAAGCACTGGCCAAGGCTGCCGACGACGAAGAGCCCGACATTGGCGGCATGCGGCCGGAGGCGCTGATGCAGCTCATCGGGCAACTGCCCACCGGCTACCGCACGGTGCTCAACCTCTTTGCCATTGAGGGCCGGAGCCACGCCGAAATAGCCCAGCAACTGGGCATCAGCGCGAGCACTTCGGCATCGCAGTATCTCAGGGCAAAACAAGCCCTGGCGAAAATGATAATCAACTACAAAAGACATAGCGAACAATGAAAAAGGAAAAGTGGACAAACGACTTGCATGACCTGCTGGCAGACTATGAGATGGATGCCCCCGAAGGTCTGTGGGAGGAGATTGAGTCTGCTCTTCCCAAGCACCAGGCTCGCACAGCGACCCTGCGCCGCTGGGCCGCCGCCGCTGCCGTGGGCATGCTGCTCATTGGCGGAGGCGCATTGATGTGGCACGCCGAAAACAAACCGTCGACAATGCCGATGGCCCAAAAGACCAGCACCACAACAAACACCGACGGCGCCGGCCAGCGGCAGGAGCCGCCAAGCTCCGACCGAGAAGCAGGGGCAAGCTCACCTCTCCCCACGCTGACATCATTCGCCACTTCATCCGTCACAACAGTGGCAGCACCGGCCTCAACGACAAAGGCCGAGGCCAGCGAGCAACATGAAGAAACGCTGCTACCAACAGAGCCCCTGCAAGCCACAGACAAGGGAGACGACAACAACCAAGGCACGATGAGTAAAGACCACGAGCCCGCCATGCCCCCTGCCAAGACCCACCACCCCACCCCGCCGCCCATGCCAACAAGTTCACACGCATCGGGCCGGTTCTCAGCAGGACTGCTGGCCAGCAACCTGTCGGCCAACAATCGGCGGGGAAGCATCAGTGAGCAACCCGTGTCACTGGCCTCGCCTGCACTTATCCTCGACTTCAGCAACTCGGCAGCCCAAGGCAAATACACCAACAACTACACACTGAGCAACAGCAACCAAATGGTGCTCAACGGATTTGAAGAGACTGCCGAGCACCACCGCCCGCTACAGGTGGGTCTCTCGCTGAGATATGCTATAGACGGGCGCTGGTCGGTGGAGTCGGGCGTGGTCTACAGTCACGTGGCGAGCGATTTCACCCGCAAGTTGCCCCACGCTCAGATGGACGACCATCAGGTGCTTCAATACGTGGGCGTGCCCCTCAACATCATGTACAGGCTGTGGAGCCACGGAAGTCTGTCGGTCTATGGAAGCGCCGGCGGCGAGGCCGACGTGAACATCAAGGCCACACTGGAGACCGAGGGGCTGAAACGCGACATCGGAAAGGACCGTGTGCAATGGTCGGCCAATGCCGCCATAGGCGCGCAATACCAGGTCATGCCCCACGTGAGCATCTATCTGCAGCCAGGCCTGCAATACTATATAGACAATGGAAGCCACCTGAAAAACATATTCAAGGATCAGCCCCTGGGAATCAACGTTCAGTTCGGATTGCGCATGAACTGGGGAGAATGAGTCTCAGAAAAGCAAATGTGCAGCCAAGCTAAACTGCCTGTGAACGTGGAGGGGAATGCGTGGAAACGGGGTGGGAAGTGCAAGCACAGATGGGAGAGAAGCTTATAGGTCGGGAGATTGGGCCGTCTGAATGAGTGAGGGCGGCCATAACCGTCATTAAGCCATCCATATTTTCGCCTGAAGCCCATAATTATTACAAGTTTTTTCTTTTAAAAAACAAAAAAAGAGTGGCGTTCTCTTGCACTTTCAGAATAATTCACTATATTTGCGAAAAATAACCCACAGGAGGGCACCTCGATGCAGCCCCCTCCTGGCGGACTTAAATCTAACGACAATCTATTAGCGAACTAACTTTAATAATACATGAAAATCGGTCTTTTTATACCTTGTTATGTAGACGCCGTGTACCCAGAGGTTGGCGTAGCTACGTATAAGCTCTTGAAGAGTCTCGGGCTGGATGTAGAGTATCCGCTCAACCAGACTTGTTGCGGGCAGCCCATGGCAAACGCCGGATTTGAAAAGATGGCAGTGCCGCTGGCCGAGAAGTTTGAAGACAAGTTCAAGGGCTTCGACTATGTTGTGGCTCCATCGGTGAGTTGCACGGCATTTGTGAAAATCAATTACCCCCGCTTGCTCAAGGGCAAGCACGAGTGTATGACTGCAGGCAAGATAATGGATGTCATCGAATTCCTTCACGACGTGGTGAAAGTGAAGTCGCTGCCCAGCAAGTTCCCCCACAAGGTGAGCCTGCACAACTCTTGCCACGGGGTGCGCGAACTGGGACTGAGCTCTCCCAGCGAAGAGCACGTGACGAAGTTCAACAAAATCAAAGACCTGCTGGAACTTGTAGAAGGCATTGAGGTGGTGGAGCCCGAGCGTCCCGACGAGTGCTGCGGCTTCGGCGGCATGTTCTCGGTGGAGGAGACCGCCGTCAGCGCCCAGATGGGGCACGACAAGGTGAAACGCCACATGGATACGGGGGCAGAATACGTCACCGGTCCCGACTGCTCGTGCCTGATGCACATGGCCGGCGTGGCTGCCAAGCAAAAGATGCCCATCAAATTCAAGCATGCGGTGGAGATTCTGGCCGCCGGACTCTGACGAGATTGAAGACTTTTAAAAATAGAAATTAAAATTAGATTAAAGATGAGCACACCCCATAGTAACGCAGCAAAAGAGTTCTTGAAGAACCAAAAATATGCCAACTGGCACGACGCCACATTCTGGTCGGTCAGGACAAAGAGAGACAACATGGCGCTCGGACTCGACGAATGGGAGCAACTGCGCGAGAAGGCTTCGGCCATCAAGCGCCACACCATTACGCATCTGGACGAATATCTTGACCAGTTTGCCACCAACGCCGAGAAAAACGGATGCGTGGTTCACTGGGCCAAGGATGCCGACGAATTCAACGAAATAGTCTATGGCATCCTGAAAGACCACAACGTGAAGAAGCTGGTGAAGTCGAAATCCATGCTCACCGAGGAGTGCGGCATGAACCCCTATCTGGAAAAACATGGCGTGGAAGTGGTGGAAACCGACCTCGGCGAGCGAATCATCCAGCTCAAAGGGCAGGCACCGAGCCACATCGTGATGCCGGCCATCCACCTGAACCACGACGACGTGGGCGAACTCTTTGAGGAGAAGCTGGGCACAGAGCCCGGCAACCACGACCCGACGTACCTCACTTATATGGCGCGCCTGAGCCTGCGCAACGAGTTCCTCACGGCCGACGCGGGACTGACGGGCGGCAACTTCGGCGTGGCCGAAACGGGCGACATCGTGGTATGCACCAACGAGGGCAACGCCGACATGTCGACATCATGCCCCAAGCTGCACATCGCCGCCATAGGCTTGGAGAAAATCATTCCCAACTATGAAAGCCTGGCCGTCTTCCAGCGCATGCTCTGCCGCGCAGGTACAGGACAGCCCACCACCACCTATACATCCCACTTCCGCAAGGCACGCCCCACAGCCGACAAGATGCACATCGTGCTGGTGGACAACGGCCGCAGCGAGTGGATAGCCAATCCTGAGCACTGGGAGGCCCTGAAGTGCATTCGCTGCGGTTCGTGCATGAACACCTGCCCCGTCTATCGGCGCAGCGGCGGCTATTCCTACAGCTACTTCATCCCCGGCCCCATAGGCATCAATCTGGGCATGCTGCGCGACCCGAAGAAGCACTCCGGCAACGTGTCGGCCTGCACGCTCTGTCTGAGCTGTCAGACGGTTTGTCCCGTGAAGGTGAACCTGGGCGATCAGGTGTATCAGTGGCGCCAGCAGCTCGACGACTTCGGAACGGCCAACCCGCAGAAGAAGACCATGTGCAAGGGCATGAAGGTGCTCTTCGGCAGCAGTGGCATCTACAACACGGCCATGAAGTTTGCGCCGCTGGCCAACTGGGTTCCCGGTCCCATCATCAATTGCGGTCTGAATCCATGGGCCGAAGGACATAAGATGATGAAGTTCCCGAAGAACTCCTTCCAGGAGCTCTGGCGTAAAGGAAAGGTAAAGTAATTCACATTGACAATTAGGCATAAAAACAGTTATGAGCAAGAAAGAAGACATCCTGTCGAAGTACAGGAAGAACATACAACAGAAATTCGACATGCCCGATTTGTCGGATATCAAGGGTATTACCTATCCCGACCCGCTGGTGCAGTTCATATCGATGAGCGAGACCGTAGGCGGAAAGGTGCTCGAGGTGGAACCAGGACAGGACATCAACGCCCTCGTGAAGGAGCTCTATCCTGACGCCAAGGAGATAGCAAGCAATCTGCCGGAAATAACCATTGCCACACGAAATCCCGACACGATAGGCTCGCCCCAGGCTCTCAATGGCACCGACGTAGGCATCATCAAGGGCGACTTTGGCGTTGCAGAAAACGGCTGCATCTGGGTTCCTCAGCAAATGGAGGAGAAAGCCGTTTGCTTCATTTCTGAGAATCTGGTGATCCTGCTGAAGAAGAGCGAGATTGTGAACAACATGCACGAGGCCTACAAGCGCATACGCTTCAACGACTATGGCTATGGCTCATTTATCAGCGGCCCGTCGAAGACCGCCGACATTGCCCAGGTGCTCGTCATGGGAGCTCAGGCTGCACGCAGCGTGACAGTGCTGCTCATGCCCTGACAGCAGTTTCTACAACTTGAAATCATTCAGGAGGCCGACAATTTGTTCGGCCTCTTTTTTTGTCATGGCCTGATTGCAGGGCAGGCTCAGTTCGTGGGCATGGATAAACTCCGTGACGGGCAATGACAAATGGGCCCATTCAGCATAGCACTTTTGCCGATGCGGCGGAATGGGATAGTGAATCATCGTCTTCACGCCGTGGGCTTCGAGATATGCCTGCAAACGGTCGCGATGGGCAGAGAGCACGGGGAAAATGTGGAAAACGCAATCAGCCGAGGCATCGTCGGGCAAAGAGATTTCCTGCTGATTGCGGATATTGTCAAGATAATAGCGGGCCAAAGCCTTGCGCTGCTCATTGTCGTCGTCGAGATATTTCAGCTTCACACTGAGGACGGCGGCCTGGATTTCGTCGAGTCGGGAGTTGCGCCCCTTGAACGAGAACACATACTTCTTAGAACTGCCATAATTAGCCAGCGCCCGAACCACGTCGGCAAGCTGTTCGTCGTCGGTAGTCACGGCTCCGGCATCGCCCAGCGCTCCCAGATTCTTTCCCGGATAGAAGCTATGACCGGCAGCATGGCCCAGAGAGCCAGTATGCCGATGACCGTAACGGCATCCGTGAGCCTGCGCATTGTCTTCTATCAACAGCAACTGGTGGCGGCGGCACAACGACTCGATGGCCGGAGTCATGGCGCAGCGGCCATACAGATGAACAATCATCAAGGCACGGGTGCGCTCGGAGAGGGCATCTTCAATGAGCGCATCGTTCAGCTGCAACGTGCTTTCTCTGGGCTCCACCAGCACAGGCACAAGGCCACATTCGGTGATGGAAAGGATGCTGGCAATATAAGTGTTGGCCGGAACAATCACCTCGTCGCCACCCCTCAATCGCCCCAGCTCCATATAGCCACGCAGAATGAGGGTAAGAGCATCAAGACCATTTCCCACTCCCACACAATGCTGCGTGCCAATGTATTGGGCATATTCTTGCTCAAACTTCCGGGTGGCTTCTCCCCGAAGATACCAGCCGCTGCCGACAACGCGTTGCACCGCCTGGGCTATTTCCTCGCCATGCATGGCCGTTATCCGCTCAAGATTCAGATAGTCTATCATAGCATCCATTCGTATGTATCGTAGCAAATGCCCCTACCGCCGAAGCCTTCTTTCTGAAAGAGCAAAGGCGCGTTCACCCCCGACGGCGCGTCGGAAGCCGAAGTGCCGAAATCGAAGAAGGAGCGACCGAAGTCATAATCATTCAAGAGATAATGAAAGAGAAGATCAAGTGCACCCAGCTTCTTGCCTTCAGCCGAAGCCGATATATACTGCGTGTGCACTACATGTTTCGTCAGATAGAGCACTGTGCCTCCCAAGATATCATTGCCACGACGCACCACAAAAAGCCTGATATGACTGGGGAAACGCGAGACCAACAAGAGCATTTCGTCGAGACGATGCACGGGCGAGACATGAAAGCGCTCACTCAGGTTGTCGGTCAACACTTTCCAGAATCCCTGATAGTCGGTGCTTTCCTCCACCTGGAGCTGAGCCCTTTCGGCCTTTCTCAGGCCCGACCTCCTCGACTCGTCGAAGCGACGGATGTGCCCATTGATGAAGATGGTCGACGAAAGGTCGCGCCTGACGAGCCGGGCACCGCACACATGTGTCAAGGCATGCAAGTCCTCCTCTGCAGGCAGGTCATGATAAATCCATGGCAGAGCCTTGTAGACCACCTTCGCGAAGCCTTCGCCTCGGAGATAATCATTCAGCAGCCTCATCATATCGGCCACCAGCCTGGCGGTGGCTTCCCCGTTGACAATCAAGCCCCCATAGGTCAGTCCCTGATGGCTCGACAAAGTGCCGTCGGACAGAGCATTGGCGGGCAACAGTCCACAAAGCCGATGCCGACGGTAAAACATCAGCGAATGGTCAGCGAAACGGTCGGCATGATAGTCCATGTAATTGCGGTCGAAGAGAAAGGTGGCGTTCTTTGCCCCTTCAACGAATGCGTTCCATTCGTCCTTCTTCTCCGCCTGATAGCGCTCAATGCTCAGCAGCTCCGATGTATCGTCTGTAGTCTTCTTCATCGCGGATATAGTCTTCTTCCTCAAACAATTCAGAAGCCAGTACGAGGCACACCGAGCCGCTGGAAAAGTCCTCGAGCGTTCGCCAGATGCCCGTGCCCACGTAGAGCCCCTGATAGGGATGATTCAGATGGAAGGTTTGTTTTTCGCAGCCGTCATACAATGTCACGTCGAAGGAGCCGCTCACGGCAATAATCACTTCCTGGCATTGCCTATGCGCATGGCCTCCCCGATATTCTCCCGAGGGGATGTCGTAGGTCCAATACACTCGTTTGATGTCAAACGGCACATTCAACAGCTGCTCCGCAACCGTCAGATTGCCTCTTGGGTCTACAATCTTCGGCAGCTCCAAAATCTGCCCTAAAGGTTTCTTCATATCATGATAACGCGTTTTTCCTGTTTTCATTATGCCAAACAGGCAAAAAAAGAGGACAAGAATAGTCATTCCTGTCCTCTCCAGTTATTCCGATTGCTAAAAATCTATTCAATCACCACACGTGTCCAGCCGTGCTTATCCTCAATAGTGCCATACTGGATGCCGCGCAGCGTGTCGAAGAGTTTCTTCGAGACGGGTCCCGGTTTGTCGCCAAACGAATAGCGCTTGCCCGTGTCGAGGTCGTCGATATAGCTGATGGGCGAGATGACGGCAGCCGTTCCGCATGCACCTGCTTCCTCGAATGTTTCCAGTTCCTCTTCGGGGATGGGACGGCGTTCCACCTTCATTCCCAGGTCCTCGGCCACCTGCATGAGGCTCTTGTTGGTGATGGAAGGCAGGATGGACGTTGACTTTGGAGTCACATAGGTGTTGTCCTTAATGCCAAAGAAGTTGGCAGCGCCACACTCGTCCATGTATTTCTTTTCCTTGGCGTCAAGATAGAACTCGCAGGCATAGCCTTTCTCGTGAGCCAGATTGTTGGCAAAGAGGCTTGCCGCATAGTTACCGCCCACCTTGTAGCAGCCCGTTCCGTGGGGAGCGGCACGGTCGTAGTCGCGGATAATCACGTAGGGATTGCTTGAAAAACCGCCCTTGAAGTAAGGTCCTACAGGCGTTACGAATATCAGGAACAAGTATTCCTTCGACGGATGTACTCCCACCTGTGCACTTGTTCCGATGAGCAGTGGGCGCAGATAGAGCGTGGCTCCACTCTCATAAGTGGGGATGTACTCCTGATTCAGGCGCACCACCTTCTCGGCCATCTCCACAAACAGTTCCGTGGGTACTTCGGGCATCAGGATGCCCCGGCAAGTGCTTTGCAGTCGTGCCGCATTTTCCTCTACACGGAAGAGGCGCACCTTCCCGTCGGGGCAGCGGTAAGCCTTGAGTCCTTCGAAAGCCTCCTGCCCGTAGTGCAGACACGTAGCAGCCATGTGCAGTTTTAGATACTCATCGGAGCAAACTTCTATTTCGCCCCATTTGCCGTCGCGATAATAGCAACGCACGTTGTAGTCTGTCGGCATGTAGCCGAACGACAAATTAGCCCAATCAAGGTTTTTCATATTCCTTATTATTATATATAATGTACAATCAAGTTTTGCGCAAAAGTAAACAAATTATTTGTCATCTGCAAGGATTTTCCTTATTTCCTCATCAGTCCTGGTGAGTTTTTCCTTGCAGAGTTTAATGAGTTTTTGTGCACGTTTCAGTTGTTCGCTCATCGAGTCGATGTCGAGTTCATCGTTTTCCATGCGGCTCACGATCTGCTCCAGTTCGTCCACCGCCTCTTCGTATTTCGGATTTTCGTTCATCATTTATGTTTGATTGTTTTCTTCTTTCTTCTCCACCACCACAGAGCGGAGTTCTCCCCGCGCCAGCCGCGTCACTATTTCCGCCCCTTGGGCAAGCATCGAGGCGTCTTTCAGCGCGCGCCCGTCGTGCAGCGTGATGCTGTAGCCCCGCCGCAAGAGCCGCCCGGGGTCTTGAGCTTCGGCGCGCTGACCGAGCATTTCCAGTCTGTGCCTTTCGGTGATCAGTTTTCTCTCTGCCGACGTTTTCAGTCGTTGCATGTTCCGTTCCATGAGCGCACTGACGGTCGTCAGTCGCCGTTGAGCAGCCGAAGTCAGACGGCTGTGGCAGGCGTCGAGCCGTGCCTCCTGTCTCGTCTTCACCACCAGAAAGAGTGTCGGTATGTGCTGCGAGAGCCGCTCCAACCGCATGCGCTCCACGGTGAGTCGCCGTTTCACCCGGTTCACTATCTCCTCCTGAGCATCGCAGATGCGATGATACACCGCAGCCAGATGGTCTACGAGGAAGGCAGCAGCCGCCGTGGGCGTCTTGACGCGCGTATGCGCCACCATGTCGATGACGCTCTCGTCGCGCTCATGGCCTATGCCCGTGATGACGGGCAACGGGAAGTTGGCTATATTCTCGGCCAGTGCCAGCGTGTCGAACCCCGACAGGTCGGCCGTGGAGCCGCCGCCGCGGATGATGACCACACAGTCGAAGTCGTCTTGCCGCGCGAATATCTCGTTCAGCGCCGCCACGACGCTTTGCTCCACCTGCTCGCCCTGCATGACGGCAGCGAAGAGCTCCGTCTGGAATGCCAGCCCGTAGTCGTTGTCGGCAAGTTGCTTGCAGAAGTCGCCATAGCCGGCTGCCGAAGCACTCGACACCACGGCAATGCGCTGGGCGAAGAGTGGAAGCCGCAGTTCGCGTTGCAGGTCGAACACGCCCTCGGCCTTCAGCTGCTCAATGATTTCCTGCCGGCGGCGGGCCATGTCGCCCATGGTGTAGGCAGCATCGATGTCGGTGACTATCCACGAGAAGCCATAGCTCTCATGAAACTGCGCATAGACCTTGAGCAGCACTTTCATCCCGGCATGCAGTTGCTGGCCTGTGGTGCGCTCGAAGGCGGGGCGGATGAGCATCCATGCCGAGCGCCAGCACTTGGCCGATGCGCGTGCCACGGGCGTATTGCCGTGCTCGTCTTTCTGCACCAGTTCCATGTAGCAGTGGCCGCCCCACTCGCGGGCTTCGGCCAGTTCGGCCTCCACCCAATATTCATCGGGCATGGTCAGCTCTATCGACTGGCGCACCAGCGAGTTGAGCTCAAGCAGGGTGAGACGGCTGGTCATTATTTAAAGATTTACGAGTTGTGAGTTATGAGTTGCGAGTTACTTTTTCCCTCCGACAGGGCCCTTCCGAAGTCGGGCACGCCGTAGCCCAGCACATCGTCGGGCGTGGCATATTGGTCGGCCGACCGTCTGACCAACAGGATGATTTCCTGCGCCGACTTCTGCGGGCAGGCTTGCCAGAGGCACGCCACGAGTCCGGCCACCTGTGGTGCCGAGAACGAGGTTCCTATGTCGCTCCTGATGGTGCCGCGGCCCGTGATGACGGCGGCCGGGCTGCCCAGGGCCATCACGTCGGGCTTCACGCGCCCGTCGGCGGTGGGTCCTATGGAGCTGAAGGCGGCGTTCAGCCGGTTGGGGCTGATGGCCCCCACGGTGATGATGTCGTGGGCATCGGCGGGGAAATTGATTTTCTTCCAGGTGCCCATGCCGTCGTTGCCGGCACTGTTCACCAGCACCATGCCTTTGCTGGCTATCATCGAGGCGGTGTGCGAGATGAGCGTCTGGTGGCCGTCGAGCTGGGCGTAGGTATGGTTGAGCGTCTTGTCGTCGAAGGCATGGAATCCCAGCGAACTGTTGATGACGTCCACTCCCACCGAGTCGGCAAACTCAGCTGCCGCCGCCCAATAGTCTTCCTCGGCGGGCGACTCGGTCTGCACGTCCTCGCAGCGCAGCAGCCAGTAGGTGGCTTCTGGAGCCGTGCCCACGTAGAGGCCAGGCACGTTGACGCCCATCGTTGAGAGCACCATGGTGCCATGGTCCATCTCCTTGAACACATCTTTCGACTGCGGCACCACGAAGTCCCTCACGCCGGCAATGCTGATGCTCTGCATGCAGGGTATCACGTCTACATTCATAAAGCCGCCGTCGAGCACGGCAATGGTCATGCCGCGCCCACGATAGCCGGCACGGTGGAGGCGCGTGCCGCCCAGCAGTCTCACCTGCTCCTCGGTGGCGCCGTAGTTGCCGCGCGCTATGGTGTCCCAGCTGTTGAACTCCGTGCGGTAGTTCACGCGCATGGGCGGCTCTATGGAGTCGGGCGAGGTGAACACTTTCATGGCACGCTTCACGCACGGCAGTGCCGAGAGCGAGCGGGCCACTTTCTGGTTGTGGGTGCGCACAAGCAGCGTATTGTTCCATTTGCTGCGGCTCACCACCTCGGCTCCTGTGGCTTCTACTGCCGCCACATAGGCCTGGCTCACCGGCAGGTCGGTGGAGTCGACGGCCAGCTGCTGCCGGCGCCTGCGTTCCACGGCCTTGCCCGACAGGAACTCTTCGGGACGCTCCAGACTGTAGTCCGTGCCCTGCTTGTCGGCCAGATAGAGCCGGTACATATAGCACTTGCCGCCAGGATACTTCACCCTGTTGGGTTCGGCTCCGGCGCTCATGCAGAGCAGCATGGCTGCAAGCATCCACAAATATCTTTTCATCGCGACTTATTCTTTCAAAAAAACACGTGCAAAAATAGTGCTTTTTGGGGAGATAAGCAAGCAATTGCAGCAGAATTATATGGCTGGTGGAAGCTATGGGCGTCAGGCAGACTTGTTTCATTATATTAAAAGGTATGTCTTCAAAGTTCTTCTCGCTGTTCTCTTCGATAATGGGATTGTCTGCCGCCATGTAGGGACGCGCCGTGCGGACCGGACGCGCCACGGCACGCCGCCTACAGGAATCGGGCTGCTGGCAAAGGGAGAGCAGCCTACATGCTGTCTGTTGACTTAAGTCAATAGATCTGTTGACTCCAGTCAACAGGTGCGTTGACTTAAGTCAACAGGTGCGTTGACTCCAGTCAACAGACAGCAACCAGGCCAAACGCTCATTAACAGCAACGTGATTTCGACTTGAAAGCAGGGCAACAAGATGTTGAGAGAGGGGGAAAGAGGTAAAAAAGGAATACTGCCGACGGGATAATGTTTTCATTTTTGCAAAGTAAATTCACAAAAACGAAGCCGCCATTCGAGGGCAGAAAAAGTGGATGCGCCGTTCGGGTGGGAGTGGCATCGAGGGGGTAGGCGGACAACCGGGAACGACGCAAAAAGGGGGTGCGCAACAAGTTTTATGAGGCCAAATGGCGCACAATAGGAGAAAAATGACTAAATTTGCAGCGTTTATCAGAGGCGGCTCACCCGCCAGAATGTTTTGCACGATGATGAAGAAAACATTGACTACGCTCCTGGCGGCTTTGGCGATAGCGACCACGGCTCCGGCCCAGAATCCGCAGGAGGGCAACTACGGCTATCTCTACTGCCACATGAGCGACCTGGGAGAATGGACGGCCTTCGCGCTGAGCCGCGACGGGCTGCACTTTGAAGACGTGAAGGGCGGGCAGCCCATCTTCGACCCTGAGCTGCATGCCCGCATTGAGGGCGGCACCCGCGATGCCTACATCTGCCGACGACACGACGGCGAGGGCTACCTCATGGCCTGCACCGACATGTGCGTCAGGAAGTCGGGGCAATGGGACAACTATGGCATAGACCTGCTGCAGAGCGACGACCTGGTGAACTGGCGCTCGGTGACCTTCGACTTCCGCCAGGGAGCCGGCATCTTCTGCGACCAGGACTCGCCCGACGTCTACTGCGACTGGGGCAAGGTGAACCGCGTGTGGGCGCCCCAGATTTTCTGGGACCCCACCTACCGATGGGACGACGGCCGGCGCGGCGGCTACTTCATCTACTACTCCATGTGGAACCGCGCCGAGGAGCCCTACGACCGCATGTACTACTCCTATGCCGACGAGAGCTTCACGCAACTGACCAAGCCGCGCCTGCTCTTCGACTGGGGCTATGCCACCATCGACGCAGATATAAATAAGGTGGAAGCCGACGGGCTCTACCACATGCTCATCAAGAAGGAGGGCGGCAAGCCCGGCATCTACACAGCCACGGCAGAACGCCTCACGGGTCCTTGGAACGAGCCCATAGAGACCGACTACGTGAGCTTTGAGGGCGAAAAGAAGTGCGAGGGGGCAAGCGCCTTCCAGCTGATTGACGAGGACGACTGGCGCGTGGGCTACGTGGAATATTCGAGCAAGCCCCACAAATATCGCATCTGCCGCGCCAACCAATACATGCGCAACTTCTCCGACCCGCAGGACATCGAGGGCGTGACGGGGCCCCAGCACGGCTCGTTCATGCGCCTCAACAAGAAGGAATACAAGCGGCTGAAGGAGATGAAGTGAGGAAGCGTGTTTAGAGGAGAGAGGAAAGAGGAGAGAGGAGAGAGAATAGCATGAAAGGCTGGAGGAAACGACTGGTTGAAAGAACGACGCCCTATACTGTTCTCGCTCTTCGCCTCACCACCCTCCCTCCATCCTTCCTGAAAAATCATTTCTCTCTCCTCTTTCCTCTCTCCTCTCTCCTCTATAACATCAGCCTACTCTATCACCCAAAATAAAGAAACAGCAATCATGACTAACAAACTTGACCTACGCAATTACGCCCTGCTGACGCTGGCCATGTTCATTGGCTGCGTGGGCTGGATGGTGTTTCTGCTGCCCAACAACATCTCGCTGGGCGGCGTCACCGGCATCTCGTCGATCATCTACTGGGGCACGGGGCTGCCCGTACAGGTGCCCTACTTCGCCATCAACGCCCTGCTGCTGGCCGCCGCCCTGCGCGTGCTGGGATTCAAATTCTGCGTGAAGACCATCTTTGCCGTGGTGTGCTTCACGGCGTTCTCCACCGTCATTGGGCAAATGACCAAGGACACCACGCTGCTCCACGACCAGCCCTTCATGGCCTCCATCGTGGGAGCCACCTTCATGGGCATCAGCATCGGACTTGGCCTGCTCTCGGGCGGAAGCACGGGCGGATCAGACGTGGTGGCAGCCATGATCAACAAGTATCACGACATCTCGCTGGGCCACGTCATCCTGATTTGCGACCTCGTCATCATCACGTCGAGCTATGTGGTGCTGCGCGACTGGGAGCAGGTCATCTATGGCTACGTGGTGCTCTTCGTGTCGTCGTTTGTGGTAGACCGCGTGGTGAACACGGCGCGCCGCTCGGTGCAGTTCTTCATCATCAGCGACAAGCACGAGGAGATAGGGCGCGCCATCAATCTCGACGCCCAGCGCGGCTGCACCGTCATCGACGGACAGGGCTTCTACTCGGGCAAGCCCGTGAAGATGCTCTTCGTGCTGGCCAAGCAGAATCAGTCGGCCAAGATATTCCACATCATCGACGAAACAGACCCTCATGCCTTCGTGTCGCAGAGTGCCGTCATTGGCGTCTACGGCCTGGGCTTCGACCACTTCAAGACTGGCAGGAAGAGGAAGAGTGAGAATTGAGAATTGAGAATTGAGAACTGTGGGCCTTGGGCCCTGCCACAATAACATCCAAACAAGAATGGACAACAAAAAGGCAACACTGGAACTGGGGACTAAACCCGTTGGACAACTGCTCATGCAATATGCCATACCGGCCATCGTGGCCATGGTGGCATCGAGCCTCTACAACATGGTGGACTCCATCTTCATCGGTCAGGGCGTGGGAGCCATGGCCATCTCGGGACTGGCCATCACCTTCCCCTTCATGAACCTGAGCGGCGCCATCGGAGCATGCGTGGGCGTGGGAGCTTCTACCTATCTGTCGGTGAAACTGGGACAGAAGGACTACTCCATGGCTCAGCGCATTCTGGGCAACTCGGTGGTGCTGAAGATCATCACGGGCGTGCTCTTCGGGGCGCTCTGCCTGCTGTTTCTCAACCCCATATTGCGCTTCTTCGGCGCCACCGACAACACACTGCCCTACGCCCGTGAATACATGGAAATCATTCTGCTGGGCAATGTGTTCACCCATCTCTATTTCGGCATGAACGCCATGCTGCGCGCAGCCTCCAAGCCGCGCCACGCCATGTATGCCATCATCTTCACCGTGGTGCTCAACACGGCTCTCGACCCGCTGTTCATCTATACCTTCGGCATGGGCATACGCGGCGCGGCACTGGCCACCATTCTCTCGCAGATGACCGCCCTCTGCTGGCAAATCAAACTCTTCAGCAACCCCAACGAACTGCTCCACTTCAAGCGCGGCATCTACCGGCTGGAGTGGCCCATCATCAAGAACATCCTGGCCATTGGCATTTCTCCGCTGGCCATGAACACCTGCTCGTGCATCGTGGTGATATTCATCAACACCGCCCTGGTGAAGTATGGCGGCGACATGGCGGTGGGCGCCTACGGCATAGCCAATCGCATAGGCTTCGTCTTCTTCATGATTGTGATGGGCATCAACCAGGGCATGCAGCCCATAGCAGGCTACAACTACGGTGC
>CAMOPD010000008.1 GCA_946622085.1 uncultured Prevotellaceae bacterium
CAAGGGCTGGACAGGTTTAACCAGCACCTCGAAATCATAGCCTTCGCTAAATATAAAGATGTGTGTAAAGAGTAGTGCCCTCAAGGGGAGGGGCAGGGGTGGGGTCTGTATCTTTGAACGCCGCAAATTGCCCCCAGGCAACCAGCCATTTGCTATGCGCTTTTGGCCCTTCGGGCCGTTTTCCCTGGACACTAACAGTTTAAAAAAGTCAGGATTTTTTGTTTTTCTCGGAAATAATAAATAACTTTGCCGCTCAAGAAAAGAAGAACCGGCTGAGCAGCATGACGGCGCTGGCCGTCGCAGCCGGCTGAGGCGTGAATAACCTAAGAAAACGAATGACGCGCTTGTATATATATAATAAGGTGGTGCTCACGGTGGCATTCGGCATAGCCATCTGGCTGTTCTGGTGGCTCTGCTATCCCCACGCTCTCTCCTACCAGGAGCAATATCAGCTGTTTCTGACAGACTTCGACTATCTGGCCGGCCGGCTTGGCGTGGCCGGGGGTCTGGCCGACTACGTGGGCGAGGCGCTCACGCAGTTCTACTATGTGCCCTGCCTGGGAGCAGCGCTGCTGGCCCTGCTCTATGTGGCCATTCAGCGGCTCATGTGGCGGCTCATGGAGCACGGGCAGGGCTGCTATCCGCTGAGCTTTGTGCCCCCGGTTCTGCTGCTGTGGCTCATGGGCGACGAGAGCGTGCTGGCATCCTACGCCGTGGCCCTGACCGGCGTGATGGGCGCTGCGGCCATCGCCGCCCGGCGCCAGGGACAATCATTCAAGAGAGAAGCACTCACCTCGCTGGTGGCTGCCCCCCTGCTCTACTGGCTGCTGGGCCCCATGGCCTGGCTCTATGTGGCGCTGAGCATCGTGCGGATGGGCTGGCGGCGCAGTTTGTGGCTGCCGTTGTGGCTGCTGGGAGTGATTGTGCTGCTCCACAAGAGCGTGATGGCGCAATGGCCGCTGAGCGAGCTGCTGCTCACGCGGAGCTATTATCGCGTGCCGCTGCAGATGCCGGTGCTCATCACGGTCATTCCGGCAGTGGTGCTGATATTCTCGATGGGCCGATGGGAAAAGACGGGCCGCCGCTGGATGGCGCCGCTGGGCTGCGTCATCGTGGCTGCGCTGGCATGGCTGGCCATCGGCCGGGGCTTCGACAAGGAGAAATATGAGCTCATACGGCAGGACTATCTGGTGCGCCAGGAGCGCTGGGACGAGCTCATTGAGCGGGCGCAGCGCCACCAGGTGCGCACGGCGTTCAGCAGCGTGAGCGTCAATCTGGCCCTGGCCATGAAGCGGCAGCTGGCCGAGCGCATGTTTGAGTTCTACCAGAGCGGCGAGGACGCCCTCATCATGCCCAGCATACGCGACCTGACGAGCGACCTGCCGTCGGCCGAGGCTTTCTTCAGGCTCGGCCTGGTGAACTCGGCCCAACGCTATATGTTCGACATTCAGGAGTCGATACTCAACGGCAAGCGGAGCGGGCGCTGCACGCAGCGCCTGGCCGAATGCATGATAGTCAACGGCCACTACGCCGCCGCGGCCAAGCAGCTGCAGTGGCTCAAGCGCTCGCTGTTCTACCGGCAGTGGGCCTGCGAGGCCGAGAAACTGCTGGGCCGCGACGACCTGGTGGATGCCCATCCGCAGCTGGGGCGGCTGCGCAAGCTGCGCTTCAAGAGCGACTTCCTCTTCAGCTACCCCGAGCTGGAGAAGGTACTGGGACTGCTCTTCACCAACAACCCCGACAACAAGATGGCGCTCGACTACTTCATGGCGCAGCTGCTGCTCAAGGGTGAGGTGCAGCAGTTCATGCAATACATGCCGTGGGTGCAGCAGTATGGAGGCTACAAATACATGCCCGTGGGCTATCAGGATGCCGTGCGCTGCATTCAGACGCAAGGCGGCGAGGGCGGCAAGTACGGCCAGTATGTTCAACGAATGCTAAAAAGCAAGCAGCAATGACACGACAACACATAGCATACCTATTCATGCTGCTGATGCTCTTGGCGGCGTGCACCGAGAAGCCTGTCGACGCAGTGGTGAGCAATGAGCAGCCGCTCATCTATCCCGACTACACGGGCGTGACCATACCCGCCGGCATAGCGCCGCTGAACTTCGGCATGGCCGACGCGCAGGTGGAGTGCATCGACGTGACCGTGAGAGGCTCCAAGGGCGGAGAACTGCACAGCAACGGAGAGGAGACCGACTTCGACGTGGACGGCTGGCACGAGCTGACGGAGCAGAACCGCGGCGGACGGCTCGCCGTGACCGTCAGCGCCAAGAAGCAGGGTCAGTGGCGGCAATACAAGGACTTCAGCATCGAGGTGAGCGCCGACCCGCTGGACGACTGGGGCGTCACCTACCGGCGCATCACGCCGGGCTACGAGGTGGGCGGCAACATAGGCATCTATCAGCGCAACATCCACACGTTCGACGAATATGCCATCGTGCAGGAAACGGCCCTGCCCGGCAGATGCTTCAACTGCCACACGCCCAACCGCGCCAACCCGCAACAGCTGACGCTGCAGATTCGCGGCGAGGGCGGCGGCACCATGATACAGACCGACGGCAAGCAGCGATGGTTCAACACCAAGACCGACTCTACCAAGGCCGCCGGCAGCTACGCCTACTGGCATCCGTCGGGCAACTACTGCGCCTATGCTGCCAACTCGGTGCACCAGAGCTTCTTCGTTGGCCGCGGACAGCGCATCGAGGCCTATCATGAATTCAGCAACATCTTCGTGCTCGACGTGCGCACCAACGAGATGATTCTGGCGCCACAACTCATCACCGGCAGCCACCTGGAGATTTTCCCCGCCTTCTCGGCCGACGGCAAGCACCTCTACTACAGCACATCTGAGAAGTGCCGCGTGCCGGCGGAATATGAGAAGGTGAAGTGCTCGCTCTGCCGCATAGACTTCGACGCCGACAAGGGATGCTTCGGACAGCAGGTGGACACCCTGCTCAACGGACCGGCCATGGACAAGAGCTTCACGCTGGCCCGCCCGTCGTACGACGGCCGCTGGCTGATGTACTGCCAGACGAGCCGCAGCAACTTCCCCGTTTTCCACAAGGATGCCGACCTCTGGCTGATGGACCTGAAAACGGGCGAGACGCGCCCCCTCAGCGAGGTGAACAGCGACGACACCGACAGCTATCACAACTGGTCAGTCAACAGCCGCTGGTTTGTGTTCACCTCGAAGCGCGAAGACGGCATGTACGGACGGCTCTACTTTGCACACATGGGAGCCGACGGACGCGCGGGCAAGCCCTTCCTGCTGCCCCAGCGCCACCCGAGGAAATACTATCGGCAGATGATGGACTCCTACAACGTGCCCGACTTCACCAGCGTGAAGGTGGACTTCGACGTGCAGGAGGCCTACCGCCAGGTGTTCAACGACAAACGCGAACAAGTGAAGATAAAAGAACAAAACAGATAACGACATGAAAAAGATTCTATTATGCTTTGCAGCAGTGGCAGCCGTTTGCATGCTTGGCTGCCAGCATCCCACCACCGACGGCAAATGCCACATACGCGGCACCGTGAACGGCCCCGAGTATGAGGGCAAGCGCATCTTCCTGGTGCCCCTGACGGGCCCCGCAACAGCCGAGACCGTGGACAGCATGGAAATCAAGGGCGGCAAGTTTGAATTCTCGCCCGACACGATGCAGATGTATAAGATACTGCTCGACTACCACTATCGCTACGGCACGCAGCCCCTGCTTGTGGTGGCAGAGCCGGGCAACATCAACGTCATCATCGACAGCATCAGCCATGCCACCGGAACGCCGCAAAACGACTCGCTGGAGAAATGGAAAGAAGCAACCGAGAAGCACAACAGCGAATACGTGATGCTCTACAGAGCCCAGAAGAAAGCGCAGGCCGACAGCGTGCACGCCAGATACAAGCAGTTCACGCGCCGCATGGCCGCCAACATGAAGGAAGGCACGCTGCACGACTTCCTCAACGGGCTCTATCCGCTTACCTATAAGAAGAAACTGCCCGACGGACGCGTGGTCACCATGAATGCCGACACGAATGAAGAAGTCAAATAGCACCATCATTGCCAAGCACTGGAAAGGGGCCCTGACGCTGCTCTTCGGGCTGGCCGTCTTCCTGTTCTGGGGGGTGAAGTACCCCTATGCGCTGGCCTATCAGGAGCAGTGGCAGCTGTTTCAGACCACGGCTGCCTATCTGGCTGAGCGACTGGCCCAGCCGGGAGGCGCAGCCCGCTATGCGGCAGAATTTCTGGTGCAGTTCTACAATGCCACCACTGTGGGGGCGCTCATCGTGGCACTGCTCTACATGCTGCTGCAACGGCTCACGTGGCGCCTCATGAGCCGCGCCACCGACACTTGGTATCCGCTGAGCTT
The DNA here is from genome assembly GCA_946622085.1 of uncultured Prevotellaceae bacterium. Taxonomy (GTDB): domain Bacteria; phylum Bacteroidota; class Bacteroidia; order Bacteroidales; family Bacteroidaceae; genus Prevotella. The sequence goes on from CAMOPD010000008.1 coordinate 4,371, forward strand.
CATTCCCGCGGTGATGCTCTGGATTGTCATGGGCGACGAGAGCGTGATGCTCACCTTCGCCGTGTCGCTCATCGTCACGACGGCCGCCATGTGGCTCTACGACGGCATGACGCTCTGGGCCAGCCGCCCCGTGCGACTGCTCTTCATCCTGATAGCCATCCCGCTGACCTACTGGGTGGCCGGGCCGCTGGTGCTGATGCTGGCCGTCTATATGGCCATTCGCAAGACGATGCATGCCCGAAGACCGCTCACGGGAGTGGCCATTGGTGCTGCCGCCGTCATCCTTGCCGTGGCAAGCATTCTGGTCAGTGCCCATGTGGTGAATTATGCGCCGGCATGGCTCTGGAAAGGCATCGACTACTACCGCTTCATCAACATTTCGGCCCTTCCGCTCATCGCCATTCCGGCGGCCATCCTCATCTTGGCAGTGGCCGCGCGGTGGCTGCCGCAAAAGACAACGACAAACATAGCCATCGTGGGCGCAGAGGCACTGCTCATCGTGGGAGGTTTCCTGCTGATGAAGCCGCAAGCCTTTGACAGCCGCAAGTATGACCTGATGGAGTATGACTTCCTGGTGCGGCTGAACCGCTGGGACGCCATCATAGAGAAGGCCACGAAGAAGCAACCCGACCTGCCCATGAGCGTCAGTTCGGTCAACCTGGCCCTGGGCATGAAAGGCCAACTGGGCGACCGCGCCTTCCACTTCTTCCAGCACGGCACCGAGGGGCTGCTGCCCGCCTTCCAGCGCAACTTCACCAGCGACCAGCTGACGGGCGAGATATTCTTCCAGTTGGGACTGGTGAACACCGCCCAGCGACTGGCTTTTGAGGCCATGGAGGAGCTGCCCAACTACAACAAGAGCTGCCGCGTGGTGAAACGCCTGGCTGAGACCAACCTCATCAACGGCCAGTATGACGTGGCTCGCAAGTACCTCAAGATGCTCGGCAACACCTTCTTCTACGAGAAATGGGCCGAGCGCACCGAACAACTGCTGGGCAACGAGAAGGCCATCAACAATCATCCCCTCTACGGCAAGATGAGGCGGATGCGGCTGACCGGTGACTTCCTCTTCAGCGACCGGGAGTTAGACAAGATACTCGGCCAACTGCTCATGCGCGACAACGGAAACAGCCTGGCAATGCAATACCTGCTGCTCTATCCGCTGCTGGAAGGCGACCTGGACAAATTCATGAACTTCATGTCGTACACGCAAAAGATTTCGAACTACAACCCACAGAGTTGCCAGGAGGCCATCGTGCTGGCCTACGCACAGCACAACCAGCAGCCGCCACAAGGCTACGTGAGCGCCCTCGTGGCGGATAACTTCAGGAACTTCTACAACACCCTGCGCTCGTCGGGCAAGAATTCGCCGCAGCTGAACGCCTATAAGAACACCGTGTGGTATTATCTGGCGAAGTAGGAGAGAAAGGAGACAAGGAGTATATGAGAAACAAAAGAATACTGTTCCCATTGTTCAACGCCCTGCATTGGAGCGTTGCCTGCATGCTGCTTTCGCTGATGGGGCTTTCGGCATGCTCGGAGAACCCCAGCAACGTCAGCAAGTCAGACAAGCTGCCGGCCATCTATCCCGACTATATCGGCGTGACCATCCCCGACGGCATAGCCCCGCTGAACTTCGGATTCGCCGGAGGCGACAGCCAGCGCATGGATGTGGTGGTGAGCGGCAGCAAGGGCGGCCAACTGCATGCCAACGGCAGCTATGCCGACTTCGACGAGGACGACTGGCACCAGCTGACCCGCCAGAACCGCGGCGGAAAGCTCACCGTCACCGTCAGCGTGAAGGCCAACGGCGCGTGGACACAATACAAGAACTTCGAAATCTACGTCAGCCCCTATGCACTCGACGAATGGGGGCTCACCTACCGACGCATAGCCCCGGGCTACGAGATTTACAGCCGCATGGGGCTCTATCAGCGCAACCTGAGCAACTTCGACGAGGAGGCCATACTGGAGAACACGCAGGTGCCCGGGGCCTGCCTGAACTGCCACATGGCCAACCGCACCAACCCGCAGCAGATGGTGTTCCACGTGCGCGGTGAGCACGGTGCAACCATGATTCAGATGGACGGCAAGCGAGAATGGCTCAAGGCCACCAACGACCAGCTGGGCGGCTCGATGGTCTATCCCTACTGGCACCCCACGGGCCGCTATTGCGCCTTCTCAACCAACCAGACGCGCCAGGGATTCCACGTGGTGCACGATGAACGCATCGAGGTGTTCGACCTCAAGAGCGACATCTTTGTCTACGACCCCGCCCGCCACGAGATGATCTCCGACTCGCTCATCATGACCAAAGACTGGTCGGAGAACTCGCCTGTATTCTCGCCCGACGGCCGCACGCTCTACTTCCTCACCTGCCTGCAGCAAGACTATCCGCAGAACTATAAGCACGAGCAATACAACCTGTGCAGCATCAGTTTCGACCCCGACAAGGGCACCTTCGGACAGCACGTAGACACACTCTTCAACGCCGCAGCCCAGGGCAAGAGCCTCACGTGGCCCCGCCCCTCCTACGACGGCCGCTACATCATGTTCACGCTCATAGACTATGGCTATTTCTCCATCTGGCACAATGAGGCCGACCAATGGTTGCTCGACCTGAAGACCGGCCAAGCACGCCCCATGAAGGAAATCAACAGCCCCCGCGCCGACAGCTACCACAACTGGAACATGAACAGCCACTGGATGGTGTTCACCAGCCGCCGCGACGACGGGCTCTATAGCCACCTCTATCTGGCCAGCATCGACGACCAGGGACGGCTCTCAAAGCCCTTCCTGCTGCCTCAGCGCAACCCGCAGGATTACTACCGCCAATCCGTCTACTCGTTCAACACGCCCGACTTCACCAGCAGCCGCGTGGATTTCGATGCCCGCAGCGCAGCACGAGAAATCATGAGCGACAAACGCATTGACACCCACATGAAAGGCGAACAATAAAGCCGCAAGCTACTTTTCTCCCGGTCTTTCTCGGGGGTAGGGTTTTCGAAGGTACGAGGGCGCGGGGGTACGAGGGTGCGAGATATGTAAAGAGCGCTTATATCTGCGTCTAAACATTTCTCGCACCCTCGTACCCCCGCGCCCTCGTACCCACGTCCCCCATACCCCCGCACCCCCGAAAAACACCCGATGCACTTTCAAAGCCAAATTATTTGGATATTCGCTAAAAAATGCTAACTTTGCAACAATCAAACAAATCCACATCAAGCCAACAGAAGGCTCTTAGTGCATCACACCATGCGAAACATTATCCTATCCATACTCCTCCTCTCTGTCAATGCCGTGACCATGGCGCTCGGGAAAACCATTGACAACAGCTACAACATGACCTGTCTGAACATGGCTACCGGGTTGCCCAGCAACTCCATCACTGCCATCCATGAAGACAGTTTCGGCTTCATGTGGATAGCATCCGACATTGGCGGGCTGGTGCGCTACGACGGTTTCTCATTCCTCAATCTTGGCGTGGCCAGCCGAGGCACGTCGCTACGAAGCAACTCCTGCCGCAGCATCTGCGAAGACCGCTTCAAGCGCCTCTGGGTAACCTTTGAAGAGGGTACCGACGTGCTCGACCTGCAAACCATGCAACCAGCCCGACTGCCTGCACCCCACGGCGGCATCAGCCTCGACTCGCTGCTCGCCCAGCGCCCCTTGCGCGCCGTCACCGACAGCCAGGGCTGCGTGTGGCTCGTCACCGAGACGGCCGTTTGCCGCATAGCCTTCGACGAGCAGGGACAGGTGGAAAGCATCATGCAGCACCCCTATGCCGCACGACCACTCGACGTCGCCGTGGCCGACATCGACGGCGACGGCCGGCTGTGGGCGGCCATCGACGGCATCATCTGCCGACTCGTGGTGAGAAACGGACAACTGGTGCGCGACATCATCTCCCCAGCCCTCAACGAGGCCATCGCAGGCAACTACGTCACCTGCATGCTGCAACAGGGCAATACCACGTGGGTGGGCACCAACGAGGGACTCGTAGGATTCGACGCCTCCACACAGACAGCCCGACGCTACCGACACGACGATCAACCCGCATCGCTGGCCCACAACTTCGTCACCTGTCTCAGCACCTTCAACGGCCAGCTCCTCGTGGGCACACTGAGCGGCATCGACATGTTCAGCATGCCCGAAGCTGCCGCCGCATCACCATCGCAACACTTCAGCCACTGGAACAGCCACAGCAGCGTCAACCCACTGGGCAGCGACTTCATACACTGCCTGCTGCCCACCCACGGCATGCTTTGGGTGGGAACCGACAATGCCGGCATTGCCAAGCTCACCCCCCGCCACCTGCTGCTGCAGAACTTCGTCCACACAGCACAGCCCGAAAGTCTCTCTCCGGGGTGCGTCAACGCCATGTATGCCCAGCCCGACGGCACCTTGTGGATAGGCACCGTGGAGGGCGGACTCAACCGACGCGCCCCTGGCTCAGCGGCCTTCACACACTTCACCACCGCCAATAGCCGGCTGACCCACAACTCGGTGTCGGCGCTCACGCCCGGCAACGACAACACGCTCTGGATAGCCACATGGGGAGGAGGAATCTGCCGCATCAGCATGCTGCCGCCACACCGAATAGAACCACTCTCGGAACTGCTCCCCGCGGGCAACAACATTCCCCCCTTCCTGCTGCAGTTCGTGGGAGCACTGGCCTTCGATGCCCGCAACAACGCGCTATGGATAGCCGGCAACAGCGGCATCTACTACTACGACCTGCGCACCAACACCATAGAGGAGCCCTACCCCGGCTGCCGCGACGAACGCGGATGCATAGGCTCCATCATCGACCGCGACGGACAACTCTGGATAGGATGCCTCGACGGCGTGCGCATCATCGACCTCAAGTCGCGACGAGGCAGCACATTCAACGTGAGAAGACTGCGCCACAAACTCGACAACCCGAAGAGCGGCATCACCGACAAGATAACGGCCTTCTGCCAGACAGCCGACGGCACGCTGTGGCTCGGAAGCAACGGCTACGGACTCTATCGGCGCACCACCAACGAGCGGGGGGAAGAGACCTTCCACTGCTACACCACAGACGACGGACTGGCCAACAACGCCGTGCGCGGCATTGTGGAAGACCGCGACGGACACCTCTGGATCACCACCACCCACGGGCTCTCGGAGCTCAACCCCCAGACCGGCATCTTCAACAACTACGACGAGGACGACGGACTCCACACCTCGCAGTTCTACTGGAACTCCGCCATCACTTCGCCCGACGGGCACGTCTACCTCGGAGGCGAAACCGCACTCACCGAGCTGCAGGGCTTCAACACAGCATCCATCTATGAAGGCCATCTCCGCTTCACACGCCTGTATGTAGACAATCAGGAAATCTGCCTCCCCGGCAAATACTTAGATGCCGACATCAGCCAGGCCCAGCGCCTGCGACTGCACGAAAGCAACAAATCGTTCACTATCGAATTTTCACCCCTCAACTACCAGGGCGAAAAGCAAGGCATCTTCAGCTACCGCCTGCGCGGCTTCGACGATGAATGGATATCCCTCGAAGCAGGAGAGCACGCCGTGCGCTACACCAACCTGCCCGCCGGCAGCTATCAGCTTGAAGTGAAATACCTCACCCTGCAACATCTGCCGCCCGGCACACAGCAGAGCGCAGCGCAGACCATCACGCTGAGCATCCTCGTGAAGCCCCACTTCTGGAAGAGCTGGTGGTTCCTCACCCTCCTCGTCATTGCTCTGGCAGCCCTCGCCGTAGCACTCTACAAGCGCCGCGTGGCCGAGCTCAAGCGCCGCGAGGCCGAACGGCTCATGAAGCCCATCGAGCGCGTGCTACGCGACAGCGACAACCCCGAGCAGCTACAAATGCGCATACAGAGCATCCTCTCCAACCAGCGACGCTACGACGAGAGCTCGCGAAAAAGCGTAGAAGCCGATGCCGAGGAAGCGAAACGCAAGACCAAGCCCTTCATGGATCGCGTCATGGCCATCATGGAGAAAAACTATATGAACTCCGAATTCGGAGTCACCGAGTTCTGCCAGCAGATGGGCATGAGCCGAAGCTTGCTCTCCAAAAGGCTCAACGAGGAGACGGGCCAGAGCACCACACAATTCATACGCAACTACCGCCTCGACATTGCACGCCAAATACTCAAGCGCGGCGACCAGCGCAACATCGCAGAGATTGCATTCAGCGTGGGATTCAACGACCCCAAATACTTCTCCCGCTGTTTCTCTAAGCTCTATGGCACCAGCCCCTCAACAATGATTGAAGGCTGAAGCAATACGGGTGCCATACAGCCCGCCCCAAGACAGGCGGAGAAACATCATCTATACACGAAAAACCAGACACGACAGAACCAAAGTATTTTGTTCCGAACAGACGCCATACAGGGGGTGCACACGTCCCCTGTATGAAATGCGAATGCACCCCATCCCCAGCTTCACTATGCAAAGGGAGCCGCATACAGCTATGGAAGGCGGAAATGTAAAGAAGGTGGAAAAAGAGGAAAGAACGCCTAAAACAAAGCGTTTTATCCACCATATATGCCGTTTTGTCCACCTTTGTCCACCCTTTTTATTTTAATTTTGCGGCGTGTTGATACAAGAAGAAAAGAAAAATAGACACCAGGAAAACATAAATAAGCACTAAATATTACATTAACTAAAAACTTAAAACAATTACAATGAGAAAACAAGTATTATTCTCTGTGTTGCTATCTTTGGGCGCAATGGGAGGTCTCACGGTTTGTCCGCTCCCCGCTGCCGCTTCGGTAGTACAGCAGAACATCAAGGTCAGCGGCCAGGTCGTTGACCAGGAAGGAGAGCCACTCATTGGTGCAACCGTCAAGGTGAAAGGTCAGAACCAAGGCAGCGTGACCGATTTCGACGGAAACTTCTCAGTGGACGCTCCGGCTAATGCCACCCTCGTGGTGAGCTATGTGGGCTACAAGGACCTTGAGGTGGCCGTCAACGGGCGCGCCTCGCTGGGCAAGATTGAGCTCGTTTCGGATGCCCTGGTGCTCGACCAGGTGGTCGTTGTGGGTTACGGTGTGCAGAAGAAGGCCGACCTGACGGGTTCGGTGGCCATCGTGAACGCCGAGGAGCTGAAGCGCGTGTCCAACTCCAACATCTCGACGATGCTCGAGGGTAAGGTTGCTGGTGTGCAGATCACGTCGGACGGTCAGCCAGGTGCCGACCCGTCGGTGCGCATCCGCGGTATCGGTTCTTTCGGTAGCACGGCCCCACTGTATGTGGTTGACGGCGTGCCCATGGGAACCACTATCCGCGACTTCTCGCCCAACGACATCGAGACCATCCAAGTGCTGAAGGATGCTTCAGCCGGTGCCATCTACGGTTCACGTGCTGCCAACGGTGTGGTAATCATCACCACGAAGAACGGTAAGAAGGACCAGCCGCTGAGGGTGGACTATAAGGGATACTATGGTATTGACCAGATTCCGAGCAACACCTACGACGTGATGGATGCCAGCCAATACAGCCAGTATCTGGGACAGGCCAGCGCCAACTCAGGCACTCCCCTGGCAGGCGGTTACTCGCTGAACCCCGAAACGGGCAAGTATCAGTTTATGGATGCCACCAACACCGACTGGTTCAAGGAGGTGTTCAAGCAGGGCACACGCCAGAACCACAACGTGAACCTGAGTGGTGGTGGTGCCAATAATACCTATAATATAGGTTTGGACTACTTCAACCAGAAAGGCACACTGGAAGGTGCCGGCCCGAACTACGAGCGCTTCACGGCCCGCGTGAACAACACGATGGACACGAAGTTCGTGAAGTTCCGCACCAGCCTCGTATACTCGCACTCCAACCAAGACGGTATGGGACTCTCGAATGCATCGGAGTATGTGCAGGGACTCTATGGCGACGTGACCAACGTGCTCCGCGGTACGCTGCTCATGCAGCCCACCATCCGTGCCTACGACGACAGCACTTGGGTGCTTGACGACAAGGTGGGTTCAGCCAGCAGCTTCAACTACGACGCCTATGGCTATGGCGTATACTACGACACCATCCATGGTGACATCTCGGCCTCGAACCCTCTGCTCGTAAACAACCTGCTGACGCGCAACACCATCGTTGACCGCGTGGTAGCCACAGGTTCGGCCGACTTCGACCTGCTCAACATGCTGGGCATTGAATCGAAGAACCACCATCTGAACTACAAGCTCAACCTCTCATACAGCAAGACCTACGCCAAGGACAAGACCTGGGTGTCGGCATGGATTCAGAGCAACCGTGTATATCTGGACAAGAGCAATGAGCGTCTTGATCAGGCTTCGCGCTCCTACTCTGACTATCTGATTGAGAACACGCTGACCTACGACGGCACCATCGGCCTGAACCACATCAACCTGGTGGTGGGCCAGACCTATCAGGAGGAGAACACCCACAACCTGAACGGATGGGGCATCAACTTCTCTGAGCCCTACTTCCTGCAGATTCAGAACGGTAACGACACCTACGCTTCCTCTTCCGAGTTCAAGCACGCCATTGCTTCCTACATTGGCCGTCTGAACTACGACTACGACGGAAAGTATCTGCTCTCTGCCGTTGTACGTCGCGACGGAAGCTCGCGCCTGACCAAGGCCATCCGCTGGGACACATTCCCCTCCATCTCGCTTGGCTGGCGCTTCGACAAGGAGAAATTCTTCCCCTTCGACCATAACTTCATCAACATGTTCAAGGTTCGCGGCAGCTATGGTGTGCTCGGTAACGAGGCCGCAGTGGGCGACTATGCTTATCAGGCCGTGCTTGCCCGCAACAACATGACCTATAGCTTCGGCAACCAGCCCATCACCGGCTCGGCCGTTTCGACCTTCGTCAACGAGAACATCGCCTGGGAGAAGAAGAAGACCATGAACGTAGGTATCGACCTGGCCTTCCTGAACAACCGCATCGAGTTCACCGCTGAGTGGTATAAGAACAAGTCGGAAGACCTGCACTACGGTGTGCCCGTGCCTGCCAGCGCCGGTGTGGCCAACACCAGCGTAGTGATGAACGCCGCCTCGATGGAGAACAGCGGCTTCGAGTTCTCGGTTACATACCGTAACAACGACCACGCCCTGAAGCACCAGATCAGCGCCAACCTCAGCACGCTGAAGAACAAGGTGACCTCTCTCGGTTTCGGCACAGACGCCTACATCACCGGCGCCTACGCCACATACGTAGGCCAGGAGGTAGGTCAGTTCTACGGTTGGAATTATCAGGGTATCATCCGCACCCAGTTACAGCTCGACGACCTCAACGAGGCCGGTCGCCAGATACACAATGAAATCGAGAAGAAGAAACTTGAGGCTAACCCTGATTACGAAGCCGACATACGTCAGCCTGGCCAGTGGATTTACCAGGAGGGTGCCAACGTGGGAGACTGCTACTACGCAGATGTCAACAACGACGGTAAAGTGGATGCTCAGGACCAGAAAGTGCTGGGCAGCGGTCTGCCAAAGATCAACTTCGGTCTGAGCGCGCACCTGGAGTACAAGAACTTCGACCTGAGCGTTTCTACGTTCGGCGCACTCAACTACCACGTGTCTGACGACATCTACAACAGCCTGAACTCTTGCTATGGCCCTGGCAACAAAGACGTGGAGATGCTCAATGCCAACCGCTTCTCTGACGACGGTCTGACCTACACAGCATCTGTTCCCCGCACCTATTATGCCAACAATGCCACACTGCCATGGAACGACCTCTTCAGCGAGCGCAAGATACAGAACGCCGCCTACTGGAAGATTGCCAACGTGGAGCTGGGATACAACTTCCCCGACAAGTGGTTCAAGGGCATGGTGAGCGGCGTTCGTGCCTACATCTCGGCTCAGAACCTCTACACCTTCACGGGCTACAAGGGATACAATGTTGACTATGCCGGCGGCACGTTCACCCCGGGCTACAACTTCTGCTCATTCCCAAGTGCACGCAGCTTCATGGGCGGTATCCTCTTCTCATTCTAAGAATGGCAGAAACAGAAAACAGAATAATAAGGAAGTTAACTATGAAATTATATAAAATTTCCCTGGCCCTCTTGCTGGGCCTTGGCACGATGACATCGTGCGACGACAAGCTGGAACTGACCAACCCCAACCAGCAGACAACAGGAACCTACGGCAACACTCCCGAGGATCTGGAAGAAGGCGTCATTGCAGCCTACAACCACATCCGCATGGAGGGCACCTACGCCCGCGTAGGCTACAACATCGACGTGTGCCGCGGCGACGAAGTGTGGAATTCCTCACAGGTGTGGTATATGCCGTTCGACGATCTGAACGAACCCATCACCGACGAAATAGGACAGTGGTCATGGCGCGACTGGTACTACACCATCAACGTTTGCAACTACGTCATTTCACGTTGCGGCGAGGATAATGCATCGCTCAGCGACAAGATGAAGTACATCAAGGGCCAAGTGCTCTTCCTCCGTGGTCTGGCTTACTACAACCTCGTGGGATACTACCAGAACCCCATCCTCATCACCGACTACAACGCTTATTCTTCGCTCGACGGACTGTATGCCCCCAATGTGCAGGAAGGCGAGACAGACGGCTTTGCACAGTATGACCGCGTGCTCGACCAGGTGGAGGCCGACTTCGCCGAAGCCATGACACTGCTGCCCTCGAAGGAACTGGGCGGCCAGTGGGCCCAGGGGCGTGCCACCAACGGAGCCGCTGCCGGCTACTATGCCCGCGCACTGATGATGCGCCACAAGTACAGCGAGGCACTTGCCGTGCTCAAGAATATCATCAACGGACAGTATGGCACCTACAAGCTGATGGCCAACTACGGCGACAACTTCCGCGAGGGCTCGGCCTATGAAAACAACGACGAGAGCCTCTTCGAAGTACAATTCCTCGACTACGGTTCACAGGGAACCGACGACGAGTGGACTCCGGTGAACACCAGCCCCAACGCCACGCAGGGACATGCCATCGAGTCGAACTTCGGTCCTGGCGATGCCGGTGGCTGGGCAGACCTCTCTGCTTCTCCCTGGCTCTACAACCTCTTCAAGGCTGAGCGCACCACTTCCGGCAGCCTCGACCCGCGCCTCTACTGGACCATCGGAACCTACGAGCCCGAGTGGGATGGCTTTGAGTATGGCAACGTTTGCTACACCACGCCGATGACTGCCGACGCCTTCGTGGTGACCAACAACAACTACGGCGGTCTGCCCATTGCCAAGAACACCAACCTCCGCACGGGACTCTACGACAAGGTAGTCACCGGTCTGCACTGCGGTATCAACCTGCGACTGATGCGCTATTCCGACGTGCTGCTGCGCGCTGCTGAGTGCGAAAACGAGGTGAACGGCCCGACGGCACAAGCATTCGACTGGATCAACCAGGTGCGCAACCGTGCCGGACTGGCCAACCTGGATCAGTCGAAGTTCAACACCAAGGACAAGCTCTTCGAGCAGATTGCCAACGTGGAGCGTCCGAAAGAGTTCGGCTGTGAGACAGGCCGCGGATTCGACCTCATCCGCTGGGGATTCTTCTACAGCGCCGACCGCGTGAACCAGCTCAAGGAGCATGGAGCCGTGAACTTCTGGACCAAGGCAAACTACGAAAGCGGAACCTATACCTACACTCCGAAAGACCCCGTTAGCTATAGTTCTTGCAGCAAGAGCTCTTACGACACTTGGGTGCAGGGCCACGAGTTCCTGCCCATCTATCAAGGCACACTGAACGACAACCCCAACCTCGTGGGCAACTCGGCCAACAACAGCTCGAGCAATGCCAACTACTTCTCGCAGAAGGGATGGACGGTTCATCCGGTGGTAAACCTTTAAGAGTAAAGACAAAAACAATAAAGATTAAAGCTTAAGACGATTATGAAATATCTCAATAAAATAGCATCCGTCTTTTTTGCCGCATCCTTCGGGCTGATGGCAATGACCAGTTGCGAAGGTGGCGACCTCTACAACGTGAACGCCCCCGACTGGCTCTCTTCGGTGATTGATTCCATCGCCGGGTCGAAGACTTCCGACGAGCCCGTGTTGGAAGGCATGGAAGAAGACGTATACACCATTGGCGCCACCGACTACTCGACGGGATGGTGGCAGCAGTTCTCAAAGTATTACCAGATTCCCGAAGGTGAGAAGTGGAACGCCGTGTTCAATCTGAGCATCAATCCCAACGCGTCGAACACCTACAAGAACTTCGCTCTCATTCTCACCAACGACGAAGACCGTGGTGCAGCCAACTACAAGGAGTATGGTGCCATCCGTTTCGACAATCAGCCCAGCGGAAACTCCGAGTGGGGCGACTACATCGACCGCAGCGTTGTGGTGAGCACGCTCACTTTCAGCACCGACACCGATGCCGGTGTAGATAAGCTCGGCGGACGCGTCGTGCTGACCATCGACCGTTCAGACCCCAACGCTTTCGTGGTGAACATCACCAACGGAACCGTCACCAAGACCTACACTCAGAAGTCGGCTATGCCCAACCTGAATGCCGATCCCTCTAACACCAACATGCGTGCATTCATCGTTCCCGAAGGCTCTTACATCAACTTCCTGCAGTCGAACATCGAGCCGATTGGCGGATTCACCTCAGCCGAAGACAAGCAGCCCATCTCCCTGGAGCTCACTGGCGTGCCCAGCGAAGTGCTCTATGGCACACCGATAGAAGAGGCCATGGCCAACGTGACGGGTGTCGTATACTTCGAGCAGGGCGTTTCGAAGAATGTAACCGCCGAAGACCTGCAGTTCGAAGCCATTCCCAACTACGACGAACTGGGCATGAAGACGCTCGTGGTCATCTACAACAAGACCTTCAAGGGAGTTAATGCCGACAAGCCCGTCATTGCCAGCAAGACATTCAGCGTGGTGAACGAACTCTCTGCATTCACCGAGACCCTGGTGGTGCCCAGTCCTGCCGTGCTCGGAGCCTCCGACTGCTCTACAGGCTGGTGGCAGGTATTCACCGAGAACATCAAGGTTGATCCCAAGGAGACCAAGGTGGTGAACTTCACCAACTACAGCAATGGTCTGAACAACTGGAACAACTTCGTGCTCATTCTCAACCGTGCCGACCTCTCTGAATATGGCGTAGTGCGTGCCGACAACTATGGATGGGGCGACGGCTATGGAGCCTGCACACATACTGGCACTCAGGGCGACTGGGCCACATGGCTGGCAGCCATGAACGGCGCTCACGTGACTGGCTATATCACCAACAACGGCGACGGAACTGCCAGCGTCAGGTTCGTTATGCAAGGCACCGACGGCGTGGAATACACTCAGGAATACAATGGTATCAACACCATCGATCCCGACAACATGTACTTCCGCTTCACGGTTGACGGCAGCCATCTGGTGTTCGACCGCGAGCTCGGAGCCTCCGACTGCTCTACCGGCTGGTGGCAGGAATTCACTCCCAACGTGCAGGTAAAGGCACACCAGGTTTGCACAGTAAACTTCACCAACTACAGCAATGGTGCTAACAACTGGAACAACTTCGTGCTCATTCTCAACCGCGCCGACCTCTCTGAGTATGCCGTAGTGCGCGCCGACAACTATGGTTGGGGCGACGGCTATGGAGCCTGCTCACATGCCGGCACTCAGGGCGACTGGGCCACATGGCTGGCAGCCATGAACGGTGCAAAGGTTTCACTCCAGATTGCCAACAAGGGCGACGGCACTGCCGACATCAAGGCCGTGATGCATGGCACCGATGGCGTGGACTACACACAAGAGTACGTAGGCATCAACACCATCGACCCGGACAACTTCTACTTCCGCTTCACGGTTGACAGCAGCCATCTTGTATTCGAATAATCATCCATAAGAACCTATTGCCTGCGGACAGTTGGCTGTCCGCGGGCATTTTTATTCACATCCTTACAACATGAAGAAACCTTTATCAAAATTATTCCTCGTTTTAGGATTAGGGCTGCTGATGACAGCCTGCGGCGGCGACAGCGATGATCCCGATGACGGCGGTGGCAGCAGCTCGTCTTCACTGGCAGTGACCACCCCTACTGTTTCCAACATCACAGCCACGTCAGCCGTAGTCGAGGCCACAGCCACCGGCTCAGGCATGACAAGCCGCGGCTTCTGCTACAGCACATCGGCCAACCCCACCATCAGCGACACGAAAGTGGCTGGGGCGGCTGCTCAGATGACCGTTACACTTACTGGCCTTGCTGCTGCCACAACCTACCACGTCAGGGCATACGCACAGTCAAGCTCTGAAGTGAAATACTCTTCAGACGTGACATTCACCACATTAGCCTCATCAACCGACGACAGTGAAGAAGAACAAACCGTAGGCCCAGAGGCCTTGAACCGCGTCAGCGTGCACGATCCCAGCGTGGTCTGGGACCCTTCTACGAGCAACTACTACATCTTTGGCTCCCACCGGGCCGCCGCCCGCTCCACCAACATGATGACGTGGGTAAGCTTTACTGCTCCCTGGGCAACGGCCAGCAGCACCAATGCCACCAACGCACAGGCCTTCACCACCCCGCAGGTGACAAAGGTGAAGAAGGGCGGAGCCGACGTTGACTTCAACTTCGACGCCTTCGCATGGTCGAAGCGCGGCAATACCGCCTACACCGTTGACGGCAACATGTGGGCCCCCGACGTGATCTTCAACAAGAAGATGCAGAAGTGGTGCATGTACTTGAGCATCAATGGTGACAACTGGTACTCAAGCATCATCATGCTGACCGCCGACAAGATTACGGGTCCTTATCGCTATCAGGCTCCTGTTGTCATAAGCGGTTTCCAGTCAGGCACGTCCTATAAAGACACCGACCTGGAGATTGTCATCGGCAGTCAGGCCTCATTGCCCGGCCGCTACAATGTAGGCAAAGGCTGGGGCAACCGCTATCCCAACTGCATCGACCCCTGCGTATTCTACGACGAGCAGGGCAAGCTCTGGATGTCGTATGGCTCTTGGAGTGGTGGCATCTGGATGCTGGAGCTCGACGAAGAGACAGGCTTGCGCGACTACGACGTGGAGTACAAACTGACGGGCAGTGGCGACGGTATCACCATCGACCCCTACTTCGGAAAGAAGATTGCCGGTGGTTACTACGTATCAGGCGAAGCCTCCTACATTGAATATATTGGCGGCTACTACTATCTCTTCATGACCTACGGCGGACTGGCAGCAGGCGGCAACCCCGCCGACTACAACAACGGCGGCTATCAGATGCGCGTGTTCCGCTCTCAGAATCCTGACGGCCCGTATGTTGACAGCAAGAATCAGAATGCCATGTTCAACAGCTATCTGCTCAACTTCGGACCCAAAGAGAACGACGGCAACCGTGGTGTCAACATTTTCGGAGCTTACACCAAATGGGGCAACCTGCTCACTGGAGGTGGCTACGAGGCTTCGGGCGAGCGCTCACAAGGCCACAACAGCATCATTGCCGCCGACGACGGCCGCACCTATCTGGTCTATCACACCCGCTTCCAGAATTGGGGCGAGGGCCATCAAGTGCGTGTTCACCAGGTGTTCCAGAACGAAGCCGGATGGCTCGTTGCCGCCCCGTTCGAATATACTGGCGAAACGGTGAAGAGCTCACAGATAGCCAAGAAGCAGAAGGTTGCCAGCGACAAGATACCCGGCAAATACAAGCTGCTCATTCACGACTACAAGCTCGACCACACCAAGAAAGCATGTGCCGAGCCCACCGAAATCACTCTCCAGGCCAACGGTACCATCACTGGAAGCCAGTACAGCGGCACCTGGTCGGTGAAAGAAGGCACCTCCTACATCACCATCAACATCGGCCAGGAGTATAAGGGCGTGATGATTGAGCAGACGCTTGAAGAGCTCAACAACAAGGAGAAAAAGCTTTCAGACTTCACCCGTACCCCATGCTTCACGGCCTTGAGGAGCGAGACAGGCGTCACCATCTGGGGCTATAAGTATTCTGACTGATAAGCAGTCCCTATCTGGGGCAAGAAGAAATAGCCCTTCACACAAATAATATCCAGATTCTCAGAAGAGCATCCTCTCCCGCTTCCCTTCCGGCGTCGTTTGACGCCAAAAAGGGAGGCGGAGCGGGAGAGGCTTTTTACCTAAACAAACAACAAACAAGCTTAAAAACCTATCATGAAACAACTACTTTTGAGCCTCTTGCTCGCACTTACCGCCACCACCATGCGGGCCGCCGAGGGCGACGTGTGGTGCATGGTGACGGAGAGCGGACAGAGCGTGGCCTTGAGCCAGGTGCACTATCTGCTCTCGCTTGGAGCCAACAGCGAGTCGTTTACCATTGTCCTGCGCGACGGCTCCACCATTGACAACGTCACCAAGGTTACTTTCAGCCAAACCACTCCTTCAGCCATTTCACCGGCCACGATGACCGACGAGACAGCCCTGCGCCATCGCATTGCCGAAAGTGAGCTCGTGCTCATGGGATGCCCCGAGGGCTCAACGGTCAGCATTGTCGCCCTGTCGGGCAAGACGTTGCTGCGCTCCGTCACCTCGGGCCGGCAGACCACCATCGACATTTCTTCCCTCGCCAAGGGTGTCTACATCCTGAGCGTAGGCCAGACGAACCTGAAATTCATGAAAAGATAGGAGGCCACGATGAAACAGCGAATACTCTCTACCATCCTCCTGCTGGCAGCCACAGGCCTGCTGGCCACGAAACTACAAGCGCAGTTCGTCGTGCGTCACAACGGCACGCCTGCCGTACAAAACAACCAGCGGCTCTACGTATCGCAGAACGGCACGGCCGACAGCTGGAGCCTCTCCACCACTGAGAGCAGTGCCTACCAGTCGGCATGGGACGTGAGCACCATTGGCTACATCACCACCCAGCGGGCGCTCGAAAGCAGCAACCCACAGGACGCTGAGCTGGCCAACTATGCAGCCCCCACCTACAACGACGACTACCGCTCCATCGCCGCGTGGAGCCAGCGCTCGCGCTGGAATCTCTCCAACGTGCACGACCCCACGGTGGTGCTGGCCGACGACGGCTACTATTATATGTATCAGACCGATGCCTCCTACGGCAACGCCCACACTGCCGGCGGACACTTCCACTGCCGCCGCTCCCGCGACCTGGTGAACTGGGAGTACTTGGGCGGCGTGATGACCTCCGCCCCCACGTGGGTGAAGCAGAAGCTCAATGAGATACGTTCCAACATGGGGCTCTCTGCCTCAACGGCCAACACCGGCGAATATGGCTACTGGGCGCCCTGCGTGCGCCGCGTCAACAGCAGCCTCTACCGCATGTACTACGCCATCGTCGTACCGGGCACCATCAATGGCAACGGCACCTGGAGCGAGCGCGCCTTCATAGGACTCATGGAGACCAGCGACCCCGCCTCCAACCAGTGGGAAGACCGCGGGTTCGTCATTACCAACTACAGCGACCGCGAGCTCAACTACAAGGTCAGCGCCACCGACTGGGCCAACTGCTACTACAAGTACAACGCCATCGACCCCACCTACATCATCACTCCCGAGGGCGAGCACTGGCTTATCTACGGCTCCTGGCACAGCGGATTTGCTGCCGTGCAGCTCAACCCCGCCACGGGCAAGACCATCGTAGACCCGCTGCCCAATCCCTGGGGCGCAGCCAATGAAGCCGCCTATGGCAAGCTCATCTACACCCGCAAGGCCGGCGACCGCTGGCAGGCGGCCGAGGCTCCCGAAGTGGTCTATCACGATGGCTACTACTATCTCTTCATGGCCTTCGATGCACTCGACGTGCCCTACAACACGCGCGTGCTGCGCTCCGAGCGCATAGACGGCCCCTACTACGACCAATACGGCACCCAAGGCACCGCCGGAGGCGGCCAATACCCCATAGTGACCCACCCCTACAAGTTTGCTGCCAGCAACGGCTGGGTGGGCATCAGCCACTGCGCCGTCTTCGACGATGGACAGGGCAACTGGTTCTATGCCTCGCAGCAGCGATTCCCCACCACGGCCGGCGGCAACGCCCCCAACGCCGTGATGATGGGCGGCGTGCGCAGCATACGCTGGACCGACGACGGCTGGCCCCTCGTCATGCCCGAGCGCTATGGAGGCGTTGTGCAGGCCGAGATTACCGATGCCGACATCGTGGGCACGTGGGAGCACATCGACCTGGGCTACAGCTACGGCAACCAGAAAGCCTCGTCGGAGATGACGTTCGGAGCCAACCACCGCATCACCGACGGCATCTGGAAGGGCGGCACGTGGAGCTTCGACCCATCGACCAACGTGCTCACGGCCAACGGCGTGAAGTGCTACCTGCAGCGCGAGTGCGACTGGGAGTCGTCGCCGCGCAAGGCAACCATCGTCTATGCCGCCCTGGGCAACCGCAAATCTTACTGGGGTAAGAAGAAGAACTAATCAGATACACATTTTTTCTTGTTGTAATGATGGAGGGGAGCGCTCGCCTGCTCCGGTGGGTCTGCCGCTCCCCTTTTCCCACTCCTGCACATGGCAGGAAAGGAAAAAGATGCTGAAAAATATTTACAAAGTCCCCAGCATCCCCAAGGGCCGAGAAAGCAAGCGCCGCGCTCACGGGCAGTAAATGGCGTGCTTACGGGCAGTAAGTGGCGTGCTTACTCATCGAGAGTGGCGTTCTCACTCCAGCCGCAGATTATCAGCCAATTACGAAGGCAAATAATTCATTCTGAAAAATCCTTACAAACAAGAAGTCGGATTACACCCGAAATGCAAACAAAATAGTCATTAACCAAATAACTTAAACACTACAACCATTATGAAACAAATTCTACGCTTTGCATTGGTTGCCCTCATCATGATGTGCAGCAACCACGCTCAGGCCGACACCACCATAGTGGGAGCCGAAGACAACACCTCGGGCTTCTGGTCAGCCTTCTCAGAAGTCATCCTGCTGGAGCCCAACAAAACGCTCCAGATGGAGTTCACCAACTACAGCAGCATGGCCGAGAACTGGCACAACTTCCTCGTCGTCCTCGCCATGAACGAAGGCCACTCAACCTTAGATAACGAAGCCTACAAGGAATATGCCGTAGTGCGGCCCGACAACTACGGATGGGGCGATAACTACGACCCCTCCGGCAACTCCTCCAACTGGAACTGGGATGCCTTCAGGCAAATCATGAACGGCGCCCAGGTGCTGCTCACCGTGAAGCGCGACGGCGATGAAGTGACCGTGCGCGCCGACGTACAGGGCGGCGACGTGGCCGGCAGCTACTTCCAGCAGTATGTGCTCAACATCGGCGAGAACGATCCAATCTACGTCTCTTTAGGCATAGACAATTCCCACATCGTGATTGACAACGACAAGACCGTCATCACCGACACCGCACGCGACAACCGCGAGAAGGGCCAGATAGGCAGAACCGACAACTCCACAGGCTTCTTTGGTGAATACGAAGTGTTCCCCGTCATGGAGAACAATACGCTCACGCTCGACTTCATCAACTATGCCGGGGCTGCCAACTGGAACAACTTCA
Source organism: uncultured Prevotellaceae bacterium (assembly GCA_946622085.1). Lineage (GTDB taxonomy): Bacteria > Bacteroidota > Bacteroidia > Bacteroidales > Bacteroidaceae > Prevotella. The sequence goes on from CAMOPD010000008.1 coordinate 23,785, forward strand.
TCGTGGCTCTCTCCAACGTGGGCGACCGCTCGGCCAACACCTACGAGGAGTATGCCATCGTTCGTGCCGACAACTTTGCATGGCAGGTCGACATGACCCAAAAGTCCACAGCGCCCGAATCGCCCGACAAGAGCTGGTTCACCTCGATGAAATCAAACTACAACTGGGACACCTTCCACGACGACATGAACGGAGCCCACGTGGTGCTCACCATTCAGCGCAGTGGCGACCAAGTAATCGTGCATGCCGACATCACATCCACCAATGGCAACACCTACTACTACGACTTCGTCATGCCCATCGCCGAGACCAACTCGCTCTTTGCGCTCCTGGGCGTAGACGGCTCCCACTACGTGCTCAACGAGAGCAAGTGCATTGAGCAGGACACGCCCCAGGGCATCGTGGGACTGGAGACCAACACCTCACCATTCTTCACCCACTTCTCACCCTACTACCGACTGGAGCCCGGCAAGACACTCAACGCAGAGTTCACCAACTACAGCAGCCAGCTGGGCAACTACTGCACTTTCCTCGTTGCCCTGGCCAACGCCGAGCGCGATGCCGAATCCTACAGCGAATACGCCATCCTGCGCGCCGACAACTATGCCTGGCAGGGCGGCAAGAACTCGTTTGACGACCAGTCGTGGTTCACATCGCTCGAGAGCAACTACAACTGGGATACATTCCTGACCGACCTCGACGGAGCCAGCGTCAGCATGAAGGTAGTGCGCGGCGTGGACAAGCCCGCCGAGGTGACCGTGCGGGCCGACATCACGGCCACGTCGGGCGAAACCTACTTCGAGGAGTTTGTCATCAACTGCGGCGAGGGCACCGAAGACCTCGTGGTATTCCTCACCACCGATAATGGCCACCTCATCATCTCGTCGGCCACCATCAAGGACAGCGTCTCCACCGCCATCCATGAAGTTGGCACCGACAGCCAGCGCGCTGCCGCTCCCCTCTACAACATGGCCGGCCAGCGCGTCACGAAGGCCGTGCGGGGCATTTACGTTCAGGACGGCAAGAAGTTCATTGTGAAGTAAAGACTGCTATCCTGGCAGCATCCGCCATACCAACAGAAAAATCTTCCCTCCCAGTCGTGCCACTGGGAGGGAAACACTTAACAAGCTATCAAATACAACCCCCGTTTTCTATGTACAGACCATTTCTCACTTTGTGCCTCATACTCCTGAGCACAACCATCATGGCGCAGCCGCCACGCCGTGGCCATCGTCCCGTCATGGAGACCACCCAGCCCATGGTCCACGACCCCGTCATGGCCTACTCCGACAGCCTCTATCACCTCTACTCCACAGGCTGGGGCATACAGCATGCCACCTCGCGCGACCTGCGCTCCTGGCGCATCTCCCCCACCCCGGCCATGACCGTCATTCCCCAGTGGACGCGCGACTCCGTGCCCGGCTTTGCGGGTCATGTGTGGGCCCCCGACGTCATTCAGTGGCACGGCCGTTGGTGGATGGCCTACAGCTGCTCCACCTTCGGGCGCAACGGCTCCGCCATCGGCCTGCTCTCCACGCGCCGCCTGGGCGAGCCCGCCGTGTGGAACGACGAAGGCTGCATAGTCACTTCGCGCGAAGGGCGCGACAACTGGAACGCCATCGACCCCAACTTCATCATCGATGAGGACGACCAGCCGTGGATGACTTTCGGCTCCTTCTGGGACGGCATTCAGCTCGTACGCCTCGACACCACCATGCACATGGCCGCCGGCCAGAAGCCCGTCACCATTGCCCGCCGCCATGCCCCCGGCGATGCCACGGCAGAGCCCAACCCCACGTCAAAGTTTGCAGGAACCAACGCCATCGAGGCTCCTTTCATCTTCCACCATGACGGCTACTACTATCTCTTCGTTTCGTGGGACTATTGCTGCCGTGGAGCCAAGAGCAACTATCGCGTGGCCGTGGGCCGCAGCCGCAACGTCAGCGGGCCCTATGTCGACCGCAGCGGACGCCCCATGCTCCAAGGTGGCGGCACGCTGCTGCTCGAAGGCGACAAACGCGAATACGAGGCGGCCGGCCACTGCGCCGCCTACCACCTGCCCGACGGCACCGACCGCTTCATCTGCCACGGCTACAGCATACCGCAAGAGGGAGCCTCGCTGCTCGTCAGTCGGAATATCGTATGGACCAGCGACGGATGGCCACAACTGAAATAAGAACGCGCAAAAAGAAAGAAAGGAGGGAAGGCTCATGTTGCCTTCCCTCCTTTCTTTCTTTTTGCGCGTTCGCGGCCTGCATCAGAACTCGATGATGAGTGTCTGCCTCGGGCGCAGCTTCACGTTGTGGTCGATTTTCACTGAGCGCTGGGTGATGACATCGGTGGCCTTGGTGGCCGCACCGATGATTTCGGCATAGCGCCCCACCTCAAGCTCAGCCGGCTGACTGGTGCCGTTGATGATGGTCATCACGTTACGGCCGTCCAACTGGCGCGCCACCACATAGACGCCCTTGAAGGGGATGAACTGCGTCATGCTGCCTTCGGTGATGACGCGGTTGCCCTGGCGCCAGTGGAGCAGTCGTGACAGCCACTGGAACATCTGCTGCTGGGCTTGAGTGCGGCCTTCGGCGGTGAAGCAGTTGCGCTCGTCGCCGGGAAATCCGCCGGGGAAGTCCTTGCGCACGTTGCCGTCGGTCACCTCCTTGGTGCCGTTCATGAGAATCTCGGTGCCATAGTAAATCTGGGGAATGCGCTTCACGGTGAGCAGCAGGGCCAGCGCCTGTTTCAGGGCCAGCGTGTCGCGCCCGTTGCCCAGGAATCGGTCAGTGTCGTGATTGTCGATGAAGGCCATCACGTGGTTGGGGTCGGCATATAGGTAGTCGTAGCAGAAGGAGTTGTAGAGACGGTTCATGCCCTGCCACCAGTCGTCGGTCTCCTCATGCTTGGCCATGGAGAGTCGGTCGAAGAATGCAAAGTCCATGACGGTCTTCAGATAGCTGTTCTCTTCGGCCAGCTTGGAGTCTTTCTGCCAGGCTGCTGTGTAAGCGGGCTCGGTGACCCACGTTTCGCCCACCGTGTTGAAGTTGGGGTATTCCAGGTCGAGCCGCTTCATCCATTGCGCCATTCCGCGGGCGTCGGCATAAGGATAGGTG
>CAMOPD010000009.1 GCA_946622085.1 uncultured Prevotellaceae bacterium
CGGCTCTGAATCATGGTGTCGTGTTCGCGGCTTTTGGCCTCGCGATATTTCTCCATGTCCACGGGCTTGGCAATGCGGTAGATGCGCTTGATGTCGTCGGCCGACTTCAGGTTGGCCTTCTTCAGTTGCAGCTTCACCAGCCTTCCGGTGAGCGTCACCACGCCGATGTCGTGTCCCGGATTGCCTTCCACGGCCACCACGTCGCCCTTCTTCAGGTCCAGGTTGTTCACGTTGTGGTAGTAGCCTTTGCGGGTGTTCTTGAATTGCACCTCCACCAGGTCGGTGCTCTCCTGGTTGCCCGGCACGTCGGCCAGCCAGTCGTAGGTGTTCAGCTGTCGGTCCTGCCGTCCGCATGCTCCTCTGCAGAGTCCGCGGTCGCATCCCGTCATTATCTTGAATTTCATGTCTTTGTAGTCAACCATATATGTTTCCGTTTTACGTATTTTCTGTTTCTTGTTTGTCTTCTCACTTCTGTATGAGCAGCACGATCATCTTCAGCGCCAGGTCGAAGAACACGATCTTGGCATTGGCGTTTTGCCCTATGTCGCGCAGGCACAGTTGCAGCAAGTCGCTTATTCCCATCACGTTGGCCTCGTTGACAAACCGCGCGAAGTTGCGGGCAAAGTCCTCCTCCTCCTGCGTCATGTAGTTCAGTTCGCCATTCCCAAAGTTGTAGATGAAGTTCTCTCTGATGAGCCGCAGGAAGTAGGTCAGCATGCGCTTCTGCTTCTCGCGCCCCATGGCGGCGGCATTCTCGCTCCATTTCTTCAGTTCGTGAATGTCGCGTTTGTAGGCCAGTCGCATCAGCATGACAAACAGGTCGAAGAACAAGTGGTTCTCGTTGCCTGCATCCAGTTCGTCGAGTGCTTTCAGATAGTTGCCGTTGGCCGCGCGGGCTATGCGGTGGGCGGCGTCGGCGTCGATGCCCCGTTGCTCCACCAGCGTCTGCTCCATGGCCTGGGTGTCTATTTTCTTGATGTCTATGCGTTGTGTGCGGCTGCGAATGGTTTCCAGCAGCTTCTCGGGCTCCTCGCTCACCATGATGAACACCGTCTGCTGTGGAGGCTCCTCGAGCAGTTTCAGCAGTTTGTTGGCGCTCGTGGCATTCATGCGTTCCGGCAGCCAGATGATGCTCACCTTGTATCCTCCCTGGCTCGACTTCAGGCTCAGCTTGCGACTCAGTTCGTCGCTCTCGGCTCCGGTGATGATGGCCTGCTGCGTGGTGGCTCCCATGGCATTGAGCCATTGGTCAAGACTGAAGTAGGGGCTGCGCGTGAGCAGGTCGTGCCATTCGCGGGCAAAGTCGTCGCTCACCGGCTGGTGCTCGCTTCCCATGCCCGGCAGTTTCACGGTGGGGTAGGTGAAGTGCAGGTCGGGGTGGGCCAGGTTCTTCAGCATGGCCTCCGTGTTGGCCGTGGTGGCGTTGCCGCCGGCGCTGGTGCGCAGCAGGTGGCAGCCCATGGCCACGGCCAGAGCCAGTTTGCCGCAGCCTGCCGGGCCGCAGAGCATCATGGCGTGGGGCACGCGCTCCTCGCTCACCATCATCATCAGCCGTTGCTTGGCTTCTTCCTGTCCTATGACCTCGTCGAAAGTCACGTCTTCACTGTTCTTTTTCTGTTCTACAATGGTGAAATCCTCTTCTCAGCTTCTTATCCTTCTTGCCACCTCGCAAACGCTCTGCACTGCCGAGACGGTGTAGAAGTGAATGTTGCTGACCCCGTTGGCATAGAGTTCGCGGCATTGCTGCGTGGTCCACTCCACGCCCAGCTCGCGCGCATCGTCGTCGGTCTGGCATTTCACTATCTCGCGCGCCAGTTCCTCGGGTATGTCGCAGTGGAACGTGCGCGGCACCACCGTCAGCTGGCTCAGCTTGGCAAACGGCTTCAGGCCGGGAATGATGGGTATGGTGATGCCCATCTTGCGGGCTTTCTCTACAAACTCAAAGTAGCGGCGGTTGTCGTAGAAGAGCTGTGTCACCGCATATTCGGCTCCCAGATCCTGCTTCTCCTTCAGATAGCGCATGTCGCGCTCCAGGTTGGGCGCCTCCTCGTGCTTCTCGGGATAGCAGGCCACGCCAAACGAGAACCGCGGTCCCGGGCACTTGATGGGCGTGCCGTCGAAGAAGAAGCCGTCGTTGAACTGCTGCACCTGGCGTATGAGCCCCGTCGTGTGGCGGTGGCCGCCCTTCGTGGGCGTGAACACCCGGTCGTCCTTGGCCTTGTCGCCGCGCAGCAGCAGCAGGTTGCTGATGCCCAGGAACTGCAGGTCGAGCAGCTCGTACTCAATGCTTTCCTTCGTGGCCCCGCTGCATATCACGTGGGGTATCACCGGTATGCCGAAACGCTGCTGAATGGCTGCCGCAATGGCTATGGTGCCCGGCCGGCGGCGAATGCGCTGGCGTTCCAGCAGCCCGTTGTCCAGTTCGCGGTAGACGTATTCCGAGTGGTGCGTCGTGATGTTGATGTATTGGGGGTCAAACTCCCTCAGACGCGCTATCGTGTTGAACAGGCTCTCCGTGCCCGTGCCCTTCAGGGGCGGCAGCACCTCAAACGAGAAGCTCTGCTCTCCGTCGGCCCTGTTCAGAAGTTCCGTTACGCTCATTTCTTATCGCTTTTTTCTTTTTGTTTGCAGTCCGTTCGGCCTGTGTGTTGAGGCTTCATCCCCGGCCGGAGAGTTTGCCGGCAAAGGGGATATTTGGTGCAAAGTTAACCATTTTTCCCCACTTATCGGCACGGCGGGCTCACTTTTTCTTCCTCGGCGGTCTTTTTCCCCCTTTTTGCTAAACGGAGCATAGCCCGCGCCGCCCTTTCCCGAAGCCCCGTTCCGCCATGCTTGAAGTCCATGCTGGCGCGCCGCAGCGCAACACCCCTGCAGGCACCTGCCGCAGCTCAACCCGCAACCGGGCCATTTTCAACCCGCAAGCACGCCACTTGCTGTCTGTTGACTGGAGTCAACGCATCTGTTGACTGGAGTCAACAGGTCCGTTGACTTAAGTCAACAGATCTATTGACTTAAGTCAACAGATTGCAAGTGGCCTGTTTAAGGTTTGTAATTAAGCCTCCGGCATGTAGCGACGAGCCGTGGCGCTCGCTCTCAGCAGCCATTCCCCCGGCCGCCCGTGGCGGCGCCGGGCATCGCCAGGGCTTCTGTAAGCAAAACTCTGCTGAGAGGGATTTGCCCCTCACATGCGTATATATAATAAGGAGGGGAGGAATGACATGAAGTCAATACCAACAACTAACAAAAACAATAAAAACACCTATGAATCAAAATCAGGAAACGGGTAGCCGCAGCTACCTCATCTCTATTGTACTCGTGGCCGTGCTGGGCGGACTGCTCTTTGGCTACGACACGGCCGTCATCTCGGGTGCCGAGAAAGGCTTGCAGGCTTTCTTCATGGAGGCCAAGGACTTCACCTACACCGACGGCTGGCATGGCTTCACGTCGGCATCGGCACTCATCGGGTGCATCATCGGCTCGGCGCTGTCGGGCCTGTTGGCCACGCGTCTGGGGCGCAAGCGCTCGCTCATCATTGCGGGCTTGCTCTTCTTCATCTCAGCCTTGGGGTCCATGCAGCCCGAGTTTCTGTTCTTCGAGTATGGCCAGCCTACCTACTCGCTGCTCATCATGTTCAATTTCTATCGTGTCATCGGCGGCATTGGTGTGGGCTTGGCCTCGGCCATCTGCCCCATGTACATTGGCGAGGTGGCACCGAGCAACATCCGCGGCATGCTCGTCAGCTGGAACCAGTTTGCCATCATCTTCGGCCAGCTGGTGGTCTATTTCGTCAACTTCTTCATTCTGGGCGACCACATCCAGCCGCTCGTCGAGGAGATGGGCCGCGGACTGGCTGCCATCAACCCGGCGGCACAGTGGACGGTGACCACCGGCTGGCGCTACATGTTCGGTTCTGAGGCCGTTCCGGCAGGACTCTTCGCCCTGCTCATCTGCTTCGTGCCCGAGACGCCGCGCTATCTCGTGTCGGTGGGGCAGGACCAGCGTGCACTGGGCATCCTCTCCAAGATCAACGGCTCAGCCAAGGCGCAGCAGATTCTGGCCGACATCAAGGACACCATGGTGGTGAAGACCGAGCGGCTGATGACCTATGGCGCCATGTGCATCTTCGTGGGCATCATGCTCAGCGTGTTCCAGCAGGCCGTGGGCATCAATGCCGTGCTCTACTATGCGCCGCGCATCTTCGGCGACATGGGCATGGACAACCCCATGATGATCACCGTCTTCATGGGCATCATCAACATCCTCTTCACGCTCGTGGCCATCTTCACCGTAGAGAAGTGGGGCCGCAAGCCGCTGCTCATCTGGGGCTCCCTCGGCATGGCCCTCGGCGCCTTCGGAGTGGCCCTCACCTTCGGCCATGCCGGCATGGAACTGCTCACGGCAGCCAGCCTGCTGGTCTATTCGGCCTCGTTCATGTTCTCGTGGGGACCCATCACGTGGGTGCTCATAGCCGAAATATTCCCCAACACCATACGCGGAGCTGCCGTGGCCATCGCCGTGGCCTTCCAGTGGATTTTCAATTTCATCGTCTCATCCACCTTCGTGCCCATGTTCAACATGCACCTCTCCGAGGGCGATGACTTCGGCCACTGGTTCACCTATGGGCTCTATGGCATCATCTGCGTGCTGGCCGCCCTCTTCGTGTGGAAGCTCGTGCCCGAGACCAAGGGCAAGACGCTCGAAGACATGACGCGCCTCTGGCGGAAAGGATAGTCTTCGGCCCCCACGCCCACGGCTGGGGGCCGCCGTGCACACAAAAAAACAGGCACTTCCTCGTGGGGAAATGCCTGTTCTTTTGTGTTGAGTCTTTAGCTATACCAGATGGATGAGTCTGATGCCATACCATAACGGTCGTCCGTTTCATTGTAGATGTTGTCGAGCTCGTACTTTTCTTCGTTGTACGAATTTCTCCTTTGTCTCATAGTATACCTCCTTATCCTGTCTTTTGGTTAATGAATAGTTCAATGGCAAAGATAAGGTTTTTGTCGGCAAATTGTTCGGTTTTTGTATTAAAAAACTTAAAATTGTCGTTAATACTTCCGTTTTGGATATAAAGCGTAAGTATATGCCATAATTGGCTGTCAGAAGAGCACGTTGACGATGCCAATGATGAATCCGAGCAGGGCTCCAAACCAGATGACGGCTTTCAGCTCGTGGTCCACCACCTGGTGGATGATGCGCTCGGTGTCGTTCATGTCCATCTCGTTGATGCGGCTCTCAATGACGTGGCTCATGTCGATGGCCTTGAGAATGCGCGGCAGCCGCTCGGTGATGATGTTGCGGTAGAGGTTGAGGGCGGTATCCTTGAGCTGCGCTATTTGCTGCTCGCGGTTGGCCAGCAGCTGGTTCATGGGTTGGGCGAGCAGTTTCTCGGTCTCGCCCTCAAGCAGTGTGGCCACCATCTGCTCGGCGTTCTCGCTGATGAGCTCGTTGATTTGCTTGGCCAGCAGATGTTCGGCGGGTTCGCTGATGAGCTCGGCAATCTGGCTGATGCCGAGAGTCTGGTTCACCATGCCCTTGATGCCGCCCTGCATCTTCTTCATGACGCTCTCTATCACCTTGTGGGAAATCTTCGTGCCCACGGCGGCGTCGTTGAGCTTGGTGTAGAGCTGTCGGGCCAGGTCGGTCTTCACGCTGGTCTTGATGGCTTCCAGTTCGTCGCGCGTCAGGTAGTGGCGCACGAATTGCTCCAGCGTCTCCGTGTTGTGCTGCTGGCGGCTCACGAAGCGGTCGATGGCCGCCGTGAGCTTGCCCTGCATCTCGTCGGAGAGCAGGTTGCGCTCCAGCACTTCGGGGTTGATGAGGTTCTGGCTGATGCTTTCGCCCACGGCCAGCGCTATGCGGCTTTTCTCCTTAGGGATGATGCCGGGTGTGAAGGGTATGCGGTGGCCAAAGAGATACTTGGGCTGGTGGGGGCGGAAGAGCATGCGTATGGCCACGTCGTTGGTGATGTAGCCTATGATGCCGCCCACCAGCGGGGGCAGCAGGAAGGAGAGGTCGGGTGACATGTGGTGTGATTCGCTCTGTTTGTCGGATTAGCTGTTTGCTGTTCAGTCGTTTAGTTTCAGGCTGCCCATATAGGAAATGCGGTCGCGCTCGCGGGAGAACACCTCCAGGTCGGCTTTGCCGTTGTCGTAGATGTCGAAGACGTATTGGTAGTTGTCTTCTTCGTTCTCGGTGAACACCACAACGCGCGAGCGGTTGGCTCCCACGCGCTGCTCCTGATAGGCCGTGATGAGGGCGGTGAAGTTGAGTCCCTTGCCTCCGCCATAGGGTATGTTGTAGGCGCGGCCGAAGTAGGGCAGGTAGGACTTGAGCGTGTCGCCGGCAATGGTCACCTCATATCCATAGTCTATGCGGCGCATGGAGCCTCGCAGTGGCTGCATGTAGTCCATCTCGACGGTGTATCGGCGAGTGGCGAGCAGCGATTCCACCTTCTTTGCCGTGAGCGCGCGCCGCTCGGCCTTGGTGAGCCCGTCGTTGGTGGTGGCGCAGGCAGCCAGCAGCAGGATGGCGATGACGGATAGCAGTGTTTGTAGTCTTTTCATGGTGGGGAATGGTTTTTGTTTGACAAAAAAAGGAAGGCGCTGTGAGCCCAGAGGCTTCATCGTTGAGCGCCCTCCCTTCTGTTGACGTTGATTGCTGCTACGGGTGGACCAGGGTGCCAATCTCTTCGCCAGCCATGACGCGTTCCAGATTGCCCACCACATCCATGTTGAACACGTAGATGGGCAGGTTGTTGTCGCGGCACATCACGATGGCCGAGAGGTCCATCACCTTGAGGTTGCGGGCCAGCACCTCGTCGTAGCTGATGTCGGTGAACTTGGTGGCCGTGGGGTCTTTCTCGGGGTCGGCGGTGTAGATGCCGTCAACGCGTGTGCCCTTGAGCATCACGTCGGCTTCAATCTCCACGCCGCGGAGGCTCGAGCCCGTGTCGGTGGTGAAGTAGGGGCTGCCCGTTCCGGCCGAGAAGATGCACACCCGCCCGGCCTCCATGGCCTCTATGGCGCGCCATTTGGTGTAGAACTCGCCGATGGGCTCCATGCGGATGGCCGTGAGCACCTTGTTGGCAACGCCTGCAGCATCGAGTGCCGAGCTCAGTGCCAGCGAGTTGATCACGGTGGCGAGCATGCCCATCTGGTCGCCCTTCACGCGGTCGAAGCCCTTCTGGGCGCCGCTCAGTCCGCGGAAGATGTTGCCGCCGCCAATGACGATGCCTATCTGCACGCCCATGTCGTGCACTTGCTTGATTTGTCGTGCATAGTCGGAAAGCCGCTCCGGGTCGATGCCGTGGCCTTGTTTCCCCATGAGGCTTTCGCCGCTCAGTTTGAGCAGAATTCTTTTAAATCTTGCCATGTTCTTACTGTTTTATAGATGATTAAATGATGTATTGCACTTCCTTGAACCAATAGCAGCGCTGATGGTCGTCGCGGTCGACGAGCATCAGCCGCCCGTCGTCGGCCACCCGCTTCAGTCGGGCCTCAAATTCGCCGTTGCTGTCGCGATAGCTGAAGAAGCCCTCGCGGCGATAGAGCGCGGCATGATACATCTGGCTGATGCGGGCGTACTGGCCCGCGGCGAGCAAGTCCAGATGCCTGGTCTGACTCTCAATGATGTGGGCCAGGAGCTGCTCACGGTCAACCTCGTGCCCCAGCACCTGTAGCAAGGAAACAGGGTTGGGCGCATCGCTGAGGAAGGTCGACTGGTTGACGTCGATGCCTGTGCCTACAATGCAGTCGCGGATGCCCTGGCTGCCCACGCGCACTTCGATGAGCGTGCCGCCCATCTTGCGGTCGCGCCAGTAGATGTCGTTGGGCCATTTGATGCTGATGTGGGGGCAGAGGCGGCTCAGCGCTTCGTGCAGCGCCAGGGCGTGAGCCATGGAGAGCAGGAACTGGCGCGCCGCGGGAACGCCCTGACTGCCCATGCGCATGGAGAAGAGCAGGTTTCGGCCGCGCTCCGATTCCCAGGTGTTGGTGCCCTGTCCGCGCCCCGCCGTCTGATAGTCGGTGGTCACCACCAGCAACTCTTCGTCGCCCGGCGGCAGTTCGCGCAGATAGCGGTTGGTGGAGTCGGTTTCTGCAAGATGTATTCGTTTCATGCGCTTTTGCTGACTATAGGATATTGATTTCTTGCAAAAATAAGCAAATTATTCTGTTTGTCCAACATTTTTCCGTATTTTTGCAATCTATGACACAACAAGAGAAAGACCAGCAATACATGCGCCGTGCACTGGATGAGGCTCAGAGCGCCGCCCGCGAGGGCGAAATCCCCGTGGGAGCCGTCGTGGTGTGCCGCGACAGAATCATTGCCCGCGCCCACAATCTCACCGAGACGCTGCACGACGTGACCGCCCATGCCGAGATGCAGGCCATCACGGCTGCTGCCAATCTGCTGGGCGGCAAGTATCTCACCGAGTGCACGCTCTACGTCACGCTCGAGCCCTGCACCATGTGTGCCGGCGCCATCGGCTGGGCGCAGATTCCGCGTCTTGTCTTCGGAGCTTCCGACGAGAAGCGCGGCTACCGCCTCTTTGCCCCGCAGGCCCTGCATCCCAAGGCCACCGTCACCACGGGCATTCTGGAGGACGATTGCCGCCAGCTGATGAAAGACTTCTTCAAGAACCGCAGATAATTCCCTCATCACCATCCCATGAAACGTCTTACACTTTTCTTCCTTGCCCTCGGCCTTATAGGCCTCCTTGGGGCCTGTTCGCCCCACGATGGCGACGACCTGGATGCCAAGGGCCTGACGCTCTCGGCAGAGAAATTCGAGTGGGGCACGGCCGTGCGCAGCCAGACGCTGACCGTCAACACCTACGCGTCGTGGACCATTGAAAGCAACGTCGGCTGGTGTGAGCCGCGCAAGAAGAGCGGACTCGGCAAGACAGAACTCTCGCTGTGGGTCAGCCCCAACATCACCCACGAGGCGCGTTCAGGGCAGCTCACCGTGCGGTCGGCAGGGCAGACCAAGACCGTCAGCATCAGTCAGCCTGCCTTTCCCGAAGGCGTTCAGCACAGCTACGTGGTGCCCGTGGTCTACCACGTGTTCTACAAAAACCAGAACGACACCACGCAGAACATCAGCGCCAGCTGGCTGCCCAGGATTACCGACGGCGTGAACAAGCTCTATCGTGACAACGAGGCCCACGTGCAGTTTGAACTGGCCGAATATGACGACGACGGCAACCGCCTCGACGAACCGGGCGTCATTCGCCATAGAGTCACCTTCGACGACTACGACCCCATGGACTTCCTCGACCCCGACAACGACGACAACAGCCAGTTTGCCAGCTACATGCTCAACTTGCAGCGCAACATCAACATCTTCATCTTCCGATTCTCCGACGAACAGACGCTGGGACTCTCCGACCTGGCCGTCGCACCAAGCAATCACGAGCTCGACAGCCTGCTTACGCTCGACTGGATGAACGACAAGACCCATGTGGACTTCCCCTACGGGTGCTGCATCAACAGCCAGTATATCTATGAAACGCAGGAGGACGGCTACTACAACACACTCTACAACGTGGCCACCGTGGCCCACGAGCTGGGCCACTATCTGGGACTTCTGCACTCCTTCTCGGAGCACGAATGTCTTGACGACGATGCCTGCTCCGACACGCCCCGGTGTGACTACAATGCCTATGTGGAAGAGGTGAGCCGGCGGTTGCAGAAAATCATGGATGCTGGCAAACAGCCCACGCTGCGCGAGCTCGCCCAGCGCATCAGCTGCGACGACGGCAGCACCTATACTGCCGACAACATCATGGACTATGCCTACTGCTACAGCGACAAACTGAGCCAGCAGCAGAAGGAGCGCATCAGGCATGTGCTCAACTATAGCCCCACGCTCCCAGGGCCAAAACTCGACTCGCCTGCGTCTACGCGTGCCGCACAGGCTCACTGGCAGCGACCGCGAATAGTGGTCTGTCCGGCAGCGCCCTCCTTCGCCACGACAAAGTGATTACCCACTTTCCCACTTATACCGATTTGATTCGTTGTCCCTCTTTTCCTGACAATGAATCATGAAAAAATGCCAGCGGCACGTCATCGGCCACTGGCATTTACCATTGATATGAGAGAGATGAAAGAACTATCTATCTTCCCTTGGCAAGCAGCTCGGGGGGCAGCGTGGGCATGGCTCCGTTCTGCGTGCAGACGAAGGCACTCACTTCCACGGCCAGCTTATGAGCTTCGGTCACGGGCTTGCCACTGAGGATGGCGGCGCAGAAAGAGCCCGTGAACGAGTCGCCGGCTCCCACCGTATCGGCCACTTCCACCTTCGGCGTCTTCTGGAACGACATCTGGCCGGGCGTGAATACGTAGCTGCCGTTGGTGCCGCAGGTGAGCACCAGCATGTCGAGATTGTATTTGCCGAGAATGAGCCAGCACTTGTTCTCGATGTCGAGACCCGGATAGCCAAACATGCGGCCGATGAGCACCAGCTCTTCGTCGTTGATCTTGAGGATGTTGCAACGCAGCAGCGACTCCTTGAGGATTTCCTTGGTATAGAACTGCTGGCGCAGGTTGATGTCGAAAATCTTCACACAGTCATCAGGAGTGGCATCGAGGAATCGGTGAATGGTGTCGCGCGAGACGATGTTGCGCTGAGCCAGTGAGCCGAAGCATACGGCGCGGCAGTTGCGGGCAATGGCGGCGATGTCGTCGTCGAAGGGGATGTTGTCCCAGGCCACGTTCTCACGGATGTCATACGTGGGGATGCCCTGTTCGTCGAGCTGCACCTGTACGGTGCCCGTGGGGTAGGGCACGCGCGGCAGCAAGTCGTTCAGACCGTGCTCGCGCAGCGCGTCGATGGTTTCGTCGGCAAGTCGATCCTCACCGAGTGCACTGATGGCGATGGTGTTGTTCTGGCCAAGGAACTGGCCGGCATGATAAGCAAAGTTGGCAGGTGCGCCTCCGAGCTTCTTGCCTTCGGGGAGGACGTCCCAGAGGACTTCTCCGAGTCCTACTACATAGCGTTTCTGTTCCATATTACTGTTTTTTATGTGTTTTTTTGAGAAGTGGTGTTGAGGAGGGATGGGGCCCCAGAAGGAATGCTTTTATGCATGCATCTTCTCAACTTATTCGATGATTCAGCCGTTCTGGCTTTTAAGTTGTTTGATATAGGTGAAGAGGTAGGCCACGCCTATGGCCATGATCAGCACGGCGCCTATCTGTCCCATGGCATCGCTGGCAAAGCCCATGAACAGGGGGAATATGGTACCGCCGAAGAGACCCATGATCATGAGTCCCGACACTTCGTTCTGCTTCTGAGGCATGGCGGTGAGCGCCTGGGCAAAGCACATGGAGAAGACGTTGGAGTTGCCGTAGCCCACGAGTGCGATGCCGATGTAGAGCAGCATCTTTGTGTCGCCGAAAGCCATCAGCAGCATGGAGGCCGCCATCATCACCACGGAGATGATGAAGAAGGTGCGTGTCTTGAGCACTCGCAGGAAATAGGAACCCGTCAGGCAGCCGATGGTACGGAAGATGAAGTAGAGCGACGTGGCAAAGCCGGCCTCGTCGAGGGTCATTCCCGTGCGCTCCATGAGCAGTTTGGGAGCTGTGGTGTTGGTGCCCACATCGATGCCCACGTGGCACATGATGCCGAGGAACGAGAGCAGCACCACAGGCACGCCCAGCAGGCGGAAGCAGTTGACAAACTGTGTGACCACAGCGGGCTGCTTCTCTGCCGACTTCTCCTCACCATGAATGGGTGTGGTCCACAAAAGGAATGTGGCAACGACGCTGATGACGAAATAGATGAGGAAGAGCACGCGCCAGTCGAGTCCAAAGGTGGGCATGAGTGCCTTGTAGCCCCAGCCTGCAATGAGCGGAGCCATGAACGAGGCAATGGCCTTGATGAACTGTCCGAACGTGAGTTGCGAGGCCAGGTTCTCTCCACCGCTGACCAGTGCCATCAGTGGGTTGAGCGAGGTCTGCATGAGTGTATTGCCGATGCCCAGGAGCGAGAAGGCCACGAGCATCAGGGGGAAGCTGTTGCCGAACACGGGCAGCAAGAGCGAGAGGGCGGTTACTACTAATGAAAGCAGTACGGTGTTTTTCTTCCCGATCTTGTTCATCAGCACGCTTGTGGGCACGCTGAAGATGAGGAACCAGAAGAATACGAGTGATGGCAGCACGTTGGCCACACTGTCGCTGAGTCCTTGCTCAGCCTTCACATAGTTTGAAGCGGTGCCCACCAGGTCGACGAAACCCATGCAGAAGAAACAGAGCATGAGCGAGATGAGGGCGAATTTACTTGTCTTTGCCATTTTCTTACTATTTTATTTTGAGGGGGTGAGGAAGAAAGAAGTTGGGCTGGCATGCTTGGGCGCAGTTTTTTCAACCTTTCACTTTTTCAACCTTTCACCTTTTACTGAATCTTCATTTCGTAGATGGTAGCCTTGCCTCCCTTCAGCTTCAGCGTGTTGTAGGGCTCGGAGGGGAATACCAGGTTGGTCATGGCCATGCGCCCGTCGGCATCAAAGACTTCGATGCTGCAGCGGTCGATGAAGATGCGCAGTTGGTGCAGCTGGCCGTGAGTGGGTGCTACGGTCTCTATGGGGAAGGCCTCGCTGAAATTCACCTCGCCGCTTTTCCTGCGGTCCATGCTGAAGGTCTGTTTCTGTGCATCATAGCGCATGCAGACTTGTTCGCCCTTGGTGTTCAGCAGGGTCAGTTCGGCAGAGCCTTTCAAGTCGACAATCACTTCGCAGGCTTCACTGAGCTTCTTCAGTTTCTTGCCTCTCAGGGCCAGCATCTCCTTTGAAGGCATCACGCCGCAATAGGTCTCGTTGCCGTCAACAAAGAGATCCAAGTCGCGTGGTATGCTGTTGGCCGAGCGGAACTGCTTGGTGGGCACTTGGTTGGCATATTGCCAGTTGCTCATCCAGGCAATGGCCACATGGCGACCCTCAGGAGCGTTGTCGAAGGTTACTGTGGCATAGTGGTCCTTGCCATAGTCCATCCATTTGGTGACCTCGGGCTTCGACTCGCAGGTGAACTTATGTCCGTCAAACTGCCCCACAAAGTATTGCGTGGCATTGCCGCCGAAGGGCCCGCCAGGGTTGATGTTGCATATGAGCATCCACTTCTGCTCTCCCGTTCCGCGCACGGGCAGCCGCATCAGGTCGGGGCATTCCCACACGCCACCATGGCAGCCGTATTCGCGGCCGAAGGAACTTTCCTTGGTCCAATCCTTCAAGTTGGGCGAAGAATAAATCTGCATTTCCTGTCCGGCAGCCAGAATCATTATCCATTTGCCTGTCTCCCCGTGCCAGAAGAGATGGGGGTCGCGGAAGTCGGGCAAGTTGGACGTGATGACGGGGTTGTGCTCGTATTTCTTGAAAGTGCGTCCGCCATCGGTGCTGTAGGCCATCGACTGCGTCTGACTCTCGGCAGCCGAAGTGTAGAAGGCCACGATGGCTCCTGCGACGTAGCCTGCCGTGTTGTTCTTGTCTACCACGCACGAACCGCTGAAGATGGTGCCTATGGCATCGGGCTCAATGGCTGCAGGCAGTGCTTCCCAATGGACAAGGTCTTTCGACACGGAGTGGCCCCATGTCATGTTCTCCCAGAGCGAGCCGTAGGGATTCCATTGGTAGCACAGGTGCCACACGCCATCCTGATAGAACATGCCGTTGGGGTCGTTCATCCATCCCCATGTCGGCGTGTGATGGTAGGCTGGGCGCAGTCGCTCCCTGTTGGCGGTGTCTATTTGGTCGGTGTATTTCATTTCCCGCCAACAGGCGAAGTCCTTCACACTGCCCGTGGTGCGGCGGTCGCCATGGAAGACGATGTCGAGCAGCTGCCCGCCACGGAGCTCCATGGGAACAAAGTAATCCACGTTGTCGACAGCCAGCCGAACGTTGGGCCTAAGTGTCGACTGATTGTCGGCACCTACCAATCTCACGCTGGCATTCTCAGCCTTTTCCTCCACAGGCAGCAACACATATTTGTGTCCCTGCTCCAGTCGGAGCATGGCATGCTGGTCGCCGAGCACCATGGGTTGCACCTGAGCGCGCGCTCCTGTGGCTCCAAGCATCACGGCGGCAGCCATAGTCATAAACATTTTCTTCATCATTGGTGTATGTTTTAAGGTTTTTAGTTTTTTGTTTCAGTGGCAAAGATACATCAAATTGGCCAAAAAGGCTGTCACTAATGTTTCAATTGTTTAGAATTTTCGTTCACGAACACACTTTTTTTTGAGGAAAAGGGTCATTGGCCTGTAAATCCTCGTTGTTGACCCCCGACGGACTACTTTCCTATTCCCCTTTTTCCTCAGACTCTAAATAAAGAGTGTTATCCTGAAAAACAATCCCCCTTAACCTAAGAATACTACTTTTTTATTAATCTATCAGTGTGGAGTAGCAGTTGGGAATCTCAAAGCTGCTTGTCAGTCCCTGCTATTTCCAAATTCTCGATAATTGTCTTACTTGTGCTTCATAGTCAGCGCCCGAAACTTCCAGGCGGTTGTAGATGCTCTGTGGGAAAACAAGGTTGGTCATCGACATGGTGCCCTCTTGAGTGATCAGTTCCACCGACGATTGATCGACAAACAGGTCTAAGGTCACTTGGTCACCATTGGTGTTGAGCGGAGCCTGAATGGAGGGCACAGAGAAGGTGCCATTGAAACTGGTGCGGCCTGTGACCGAGGTGCGGTGGGCGGTGAGCGTGCGCGACGAAGCGTTCACGTCGATGACGAATCGTTCGTCGGCAGCATTGCTCAGCGTGATGACCGCATCCTTGTCCATGCTCAGTGTCAGTCGCAGCTGATAGGCGTCCTCTACGTTCAGGCTGGTTTCAGCCTTCTGCCAGGAGCTGGCTATTTGGTCAATTTCCTTTACTACGGTGCCCGTCAGCAACGGCTTGCCATTGTGCTCAGTGAGCTTGAGCTCGCGCGGCAGTGTCATGGCCGACCGCCATGGCGAACAGGGCACGTCGCCGGCATACTGCCAGTTGTTCATCCAGCCGATGAGAATCTTCCTGTCACCCGTATTCGACCAGGTCACGCCTGCATAGTTGTCCATGCCGTAGTCAAGCCAAAGGGGATAGTCGAGGTCGTCGGCAGTGAAACGGGTTCCGTCGAAGTCGCCCACGAAATACATCGTGCCAGAGCCCAGAATGGGACCGCCAGGATTGACGCTGACGATGAGCACCCATTTCTTGCCGCCCTTGTAGTCGAACTGTAGCAGGTCGGGACATTCCCATTGCAGGCTGGGCCTTCCGGCCAGAGGCACGAAGAACGTGCTCAGGTGTGTCCAGTTTTTCAGGTCCTTTGAGCCATAGAACTCAGTGCCCATCTTCCAGCCTTTAGCCAGTGCCATCACCCATTGTTTGCTCTCTTCGTGCCAGAACACCTTGGGGTCGCGCAGATTGTCGTCGTTGTTCTTGATGACAGGGTTGCCGCTATAGCGGGTGAAACTTTTCCCGCCGTCGGTGCTGTAGGCTATGCTTTGCTGCTGTGCCGCACTGGCAGAGGTGTAGATGGCCACCATGGCATTGCTGCCAAATCCGGCCGTGTTGTCCTTGTCAATGACGGCTGAGCCAGAGAAGATGTCGCCCAGTTCGTCGCGCGTCAGTGCCACCGACTGCTCCGTCCAGTGAATGAGGTCGGTGGATGTGGCGTGCCCCCACGACATGTTTCCCCAGACGTTGCCCTGCGGATTGTACTGATAGAACAAGTGATAGGTGCCGTCGGCATATACCATTCCGTTGGGGTCGTTCACCCAGTTCTTGGCTGGCGTGTAGTGTATCTGTGGTCTGAAGAGCTCGTCGTATCCGCTTTGTGCTGTGGGCTCTGTGGGCGTGGTCGGCTGTTCGGGCTGCGGGTCGTCAATCAGCGGATTGTAGTCCTGCTTGTTGTCGTCGTCTTTTCCGCAACCACTGATGGTAGCCGCCAGTGCGACGGCTACCACCATGAGTGAAACTTTCTTTATCTTCATTTTTTTGATAGAGCTTGGATCAACCAGACTATCTTGTCTTCAGGTACTCCAGTGCATTCTTGGCCAGTCGGAGCACGTTGTCCTGATAGATGTTGTTCTTCGGGTGTGCACTCTTGTCGGGTGTTCCGTCAGCATTCTTCATGGAGAATTCGCAGCCGCCGTTGCCGATGCAGAGGATGGTTCCCTGGAAGTCGGTGTTGCCCTGCTGGGCCTCCCATACGTTGAGCTGGCTCACCCAGTCAATCTGGCTATCCCAGGTGCCGAGCGGATAGATGCCGTAGGTCTGGGTGATCTGCGTGTAGCAGGCTTCCTCCTGATTGCCGATGCCAGTGTAGAGGCTGGGCAGGTTGAAGAAGAGGCAGTTGTGGTCTTCTGTCCAGCCCGGGCCCTTGAAGGCGATGAGCTTGGTGCGGTCGGTAGACTCCACTTCCAGTCCCTTGAAGATGGGGTGATTGGAGGCATCCTTGGAGAATCGCGAGCCCGGGTTCAGCTGCACAGCCATCTTCCAGACGTCGTTGTTGATGCCGCCCTCGCCCGTGCCGATGGCGTGGTCGTTGGCCTTCATGTCTTCGAGGCTGATGCGTCCCAGATGGCCGATATAGGTTGTCGCGTGGCTCCAGAGGAGCAGACTGCCGCCCTGCTTGTACCATTCTTTAATAATAGGTGTAGCCTTCTCCACTACTTCGGGTATGGACCAGACGGCATCTTCACCTACGCCTTCCAGGTCGCGCAGCCAGAACAGCACGCGGAAGGGCTCCACGTCGTCGGCCGTCTTCACGTCGTCGAAGCTGACATATTGCGCTGTTGGGTAGGTCTCGTGCAGCCACAGCCAGGCCGAAGCCTCGTCGT
The DNA here is from genome assembly GCA_946622085.1 of uncultured Prevotellaceae bacterium. Taxonomy (GTDB): domain Bacteria; phylum Bacteroidota; class Bacteroidia; order Bacteroidales; family Bacteroidaceae; genus Prevotella. Next base: position 16,817 of record CAMOPD010000009.1, read on the forward strand.
CGTCGCCCTTCTCAATCAGTTCTTCGGGCGAAGCATAGATGCTCAGGAATCCGATGGCCGTCTTGCCGATGCGGAGCGACGACTTGGTGCTGAGCGAAGTGCCCTTCTCGTTTTGGGCTGTCAGCGTCACCTCCCAGGTGTCGCCCGTCTCCACGTCTTTGATGGTATAGCTGGTAGCCGTTCCGCTAAGCGTTTCGTTGATGGTGCGCTTGCCGTTGGTGGCCGTGAAGACGATGCTCTGGGCATCGGCAGCGCGGTTCCATTCAACGAGAGCATCGTAGCCGCCGGCCTTGTCCACCTGGCTCATCTGCACACCGTTGATGCTGGTGGCACCGTCGCGAGTGTATTGCTTCACCACGCCTTGCGAGAAGTTGGTGCCGTCGGTCAGTTTGAACACATATTCGAAGGGCACGTTGGTGGGCACGTCGCGCTGTGTGAAGCTGTTGCCGCTCACGGTTTCGCTCTGCGAGAGCGTACCGTTGCGATATACCGTCACCACCATGTTCTGGCCGCTGGGCTGCGAGGGCCATGTCCAGGTGTAGTTGTCGCCAGAGAGCGAACCCGAAATCTGAGTCACGTCGGGTGCACTGAGCACCATTGCCTCGCGCTCGATGTCTTTGTCTTGGCAGGCTGCAAAGACCACACAGAGAAGACAGAGGGCACAGAGGCTGCGCATCGTGTTATATATTTTGGTTGTCATAACTTTTCAACTTTTTAATTTTTCAACTGTTCAACTTTTTAATATTTCAATTATATCCCTTGTTCTGAGTGTAGAGTCCGGGCACGTAGTAGAGCTGGATGTAGGGCAGGGGGAAGTATTCGTTCTTGCCTGCTGTGAAGTGAGCATCCTTGTAGTACTGGGCATAGGCCTGTCCGTCGTACACGGAGTTCTGCTCGGTCTCAAAGAACTTGTTGAGCGTTGTCGAGGCTATGCCCCAGCGGCGCAGGTCGAAGAATCGTCCGTTCTCCATGGCCAGTTCCAGTCGGCGCTCCCACTGCAGGCATTGGCGTGCCTGCTCCTTGCTCTGGAAGTAGGAAGCGGGATAGAGCGCGATGTCGCACTGGTCGGCAGCATAGGCGATGTGCTTCTGGATGGAGTTCTTGGCGCGCTGGCGGATGTCGTTGATGATGGTGCGGGCCTCTTCCAGGCTGCCGGTCTCGATGAGTGCCTCGGCGCGCATCAGCATGACGTCGGTATAGCGCAGTACGTAGTCGTTCATGGCAAATGCCTGCCAGGGATTGTCAAAGGTCTCGCCCTTGGAGCGCTGTGGCACTTCCTTCAGTGAAGCATAGTAGCCGTATGTGTTTGGCGTGCGGCTGTTGTCCTTCGTCATGGTGTATTCCACTTCATATTTGTAGGGGAATGTAGGCATGCCCACCGTGTGGAAGAGCCGCGGATCCCACTTCTGGTTGGTGGGAACGCCGTTGATGGGATAGCTTATTTCGTCGTTGTAGTCGTTGAACATGGGCAGACCGTCGCGGGTCTTGAAGGCGTTCACCAGGTTCTGCGAAGGCTTGTGGAAGTCCCATCCGCACGACCAGATGCCCCAGCAGCCATTCAGCATGTTGCTCCAGTTGGCGCGTCCGTAGAGGGTGTTGTCATCCTGATAGTCAGAGTGCTGCACGGCGAAGATGCTCTCCTTGGAGTTCTTGTATTCAGGCAGGAAGATGTCGCCGAAGTCCTCCAGATAGCCATATTGCGACTGCTGCACCTCCTTGGTGTACTTGAGCACTTCCTGCATGTACTGGTTGTTGATGTGGCTCACGCCCGTTCCGTCTTCATATCCGTTGCCCCATGCCATGGTGAGATAGCATTTGGCCAGATAGGCCGCTGCTGCAATCTTGTTGGCACGTCCGCCGTCCTGCTGCTGAGCGGGCAGCACGTCGTAGGCAGCCTTGAAGTCGGCAATGATTTTCTCCATCAGTTCTTCGTGCGAGAAGGCGTTGTTGGGAGTCTGCTCCTCCGTGTGGTTCTTATACACTTCCTCGTCTATCCAGGGCACCTGATTCCAAATCTGCACCAGCTTGAAGTAGAAGTGAGCGCGCAGGAATCGCACCTCGCCTTCGCGTATGGCTCTTACGCTCTCGTTCAGCTTGTCTCCATGTTCGGCCAGCGACACCAGTGCGCGGTTGCAGCGGCTGATTGAGCAGTAGAGGTGATACCACATTTCGTCCATGTGGTCGGGGGTAGAAGCGGTCAGCGTGCTCCACACCTCGAAGGGGTGATAGTTGGTGTCGGTGGTTCCCGATCCGCCTTTCAGTGCGTCGTCGCTTGTCAGGTCGCCATAGGGCCAGAGGTTGAAGGGATAGGTGTACCAGTCGTCGCCGAGCTTGGCGTATGCAGCGGTCACCATTTCGTCGGGCTGGCTCATGGCCAGGTCTTCGCTGATGACTCCCTGTGGCTCCACGTCGATGAAATCATCGCAGGATGTGAGCGTTGCCGCGATGCCGCAGCAGATGAGCCCCGAGCAGAATGCTTTATATATTGTTTTCATAACTGTATTCTTTACTGTTAACTATGTGTTTTTTTCTCTCGTTTGTGTGAACTTATGGAATTTAGAAAGAAGCCTGTATTCCGAATGAGAACGAAGTGCTGTTAGGATAAGCCCAGTTGGGGTTCTCAGGGTCAGAGCAGGTGAGCGAGCTGCTCTTCAGGGTGAGCAGGTTGTGGCCCGAAACATAGAGGCGGGCACTGGTCATGTTGACTTTCTTGATGAGGCTCTCGGGCAGTGTGTAGCCAATCTGCACCTGGCGCAGCTTGGCGTAGGAGCCATTCTCCACGAAGTAGGTGCTGGCGCGGCCTTCGTTGCCTGTGTTGTTGGTGGTCAGGGCGGGGATGTCGCTGCCCGTGTTGGCCGTTGTCCATGCATCCAGCATGCGGTTACCCTTGTTCGAGCCGGCATCGGTGATGCTGTAGAAGTCGGTCTGGAACTTCTGGTTGTTGTAGACGTCCTGTCCGGCAACGCCCTGCCAGAACATCGAGAAGTCGAAGTTCTTGTAGCCCAGCTCGAAATTCAGACCCCATGAGAAGTTGGGCACGGGATTGAAGATCCAGGTCTGGTCTTGCTCGTTGATGATGCCGTTGCCGTCGAGGTCGGCATATTTCAGTCCGCCTACGCGGGCATTCTCCTGGCCGCTGGCCAATACTTCCTCGCGACTCTTGAACAGTCCGTCAACGACGTAGCCCACGATGCTTCCATAGGGCTTCTTGGCCTCTACCAGATTCTGCTTGGCTGTGTGTACGTATGAGCCGGTGGTTGTCTCGGGCAGATAGGTCACTCGCTGGCGGAAGAAGTCGAGGTTGCCGTTCACGTTGTAGCGCAGGCCATATTCTGTTGTGCCGCGGTAGCCCAGGGCAAACTCCATACCCCAGTTGCGCAGGCTCGGACCGTTGAGCCACGAGGCACCGCCCTCACCCATGGAGCCCAGGTAGGCGGGGTTGATGAGCATGTCCTTTACATTCTTTATATAGGCATCCACCGTTCCGTAGACGCTGCTGCCGAAGAGGGTGAAGTCGAGACCGGCGTTATACTGCTCGGTGGTCTCCCACTTCAGGTTGTTGTTCTGCGACTGTGTGGCACGGAAGCCCGAGGGGAAGATGCCGCTGCCGGCCAGTGCCAGGTCGTAGGCTGTCGACTCGTTGCGTCCGCCGCCGTAGGTGGCAGCATAGAGTCCGTAGCGGGCGTAGTTGGAGATGGCCTGGTTACCGGTTTCACCCCACGATGCACGCACCTTCAGGTCGTTGATCCACTCCTGATGCAGATTCTCCGAGAGACGGTAGCCCAGCGTGAAGGCGGGGAAAGTACCGTAGCGGTTGTTCTCACCAAAGCGTGACGAACCGTCGCGGCGGATGGTGAACGAAGCGAGCAGCAGGTCCTTCCAGTTGTAGTCCAGTTTGCCGAAGAACGACACGAGGTTGTAGCCCTCGCGAATACCGCTGGCGCGCTGGGTGCCCGTCGAGGCGTCGGGCCACATGTAGTCGTAGTTCTCCAGAGCATACATCTGGGCGTAGGCATTGGAGTGCTCGTCGATGTCGCGATGGAGCTCCATACCTGCCAGCACGATGAAGTTGTGGTCGGCAGCGAGGGTGAAGTTATAGTTGGCCGTGTTCGACCAAGTCCACTTGATAGAGTTCTTTGCACCCAGGTTGGCCGATGGCGTTGAGTTGTTCACCACGTCGGAGTGCCAGGTGTAGGTGACGCTGTGGATGAACTCCGACCAGTAGTCCAGACCGAAGTTGGAGCGCAGCGTGAGGCCCTTCACGGGCTGCAGGTTCACGAACGCATTGCCGAAGATACGCCACATCTTCAGTCGGTTGTCGCGGTTGTGATAGAGCTCGCGCAGCGGGTTCTGACGGTCGCTCATGCCGCCCACGGGGCCCGAGAACGTCTCGTTGTCCTCTTCGTATACGGGCAGCGTGGGAGCCATCTTCAGGGCGTTCTCCAGAGGCTGGCAGTCCACCTGGTTAGAGTAGGTGATGGTGGCATTCTCGCCGATGGTCACAATCTTGTTCACTTTGTAGCTGGAGTTGATGCGGCCCGAGAAGCTCTCAAAGTCGGTGTATTTCAGAATACCATTGTTCTTCTTGTAGCCGAAGCTCATCAGCGCCGACGACTTCTCGGTGGCGTTCGAGATGCTCAGGTCGTAGCTCTGGGCAAATCCCGTGCGCGAGATTTCGTCCAGCCAGTCGGTATCGCTGAAGCGCATGGTCTTGCTCTGGTTCATGAATCCGTCGTAGCGGCCGTTCACGGTGAACTGGCGCATCTGGCCCGTGGCAGGGTCGTAGGCCTGGATGGGCACGCCAGCCGTAGCGTTGAGCGTCAGTCCGTAGTTGTTGGCATACTGCTCGGGGTCCAGACCGTCGTTCATGGCTGCCTGTGCCATGGAGGTGGCATATTCGGCCGTGTTGGCCAGCTTCATCATGGTCTGCTTGTTGTAGAACGAGGCGGTGAGGTTGGCCGAGAAGTCCACCTTCACCTTGTCGCCCTTCTTGCCCGAGCGGGTGGTGATGATGATCACACCATTGGCAGCGCGGCTACCGTAGATAGAGGCCGATGCGGCGTCCTTGAGCACCTGCATCGACTCAATGTCGTTCATGTTCAGCGTGTTCAGGTTGGTCGTTGTGGGCACGCCGTCGATGATGAACAGCGGGTCCTGCGACGAGTTGAACGAACCGCCACCACGAATGCGCACCGTACCGGCACCCACCGGCGATCCGTTCGAGGTGATGGTCATGCCGGGCACCTTTCCCTGCAGGGCACGCATGGGGTCGGTGTCGCTCGAGGTCTTCAGCTCATCGGTTTTCACCACAGCCACCGAACCCGTCAGGTCGGCCTTGCGCTGAGTCTGATAACCCGTCACCACCACTTCGGCCAGCTCGCTGGCATTCTCTTTCAGGTTGATGGTCATTCCGGGAGCGGCCGGCATTTCCACTGTGTCGTATCCAATGTAGGTGATGACCAGCGTGGCGCCACTGGCCACTTTCAATTTGAAGTTTCCGTCGAAGTCGGTCACTGTGCCGTTCGACGTGCCTTTTTCTTTCACCGTGGCACCAATTACGCCTTCGCCGGTCTCGTCGACCACGGTGCCCGTGATTTCCGTCTGCGCGTACATTATAGTACTCACAAGAATGAGCATGGCGCTCATTAGAAATCTTTTTAGTTCTTTCATTGTCTTTAGGTTTTGGTTAATACTAATAATATCGTGTTTTTTTAGTTTTGATGCAAAATTAGCCGAATATGGCCGCCGTGTCTTCCATTTTTCGTTCCTCTGCTTGTAAAAATGTTGCAGTGAAACATTTTTCGCACGGAATGAACGATTATTGCAAGCGGCTCACGGGTAGTCGTTGTATCTTTGCAATGAGAAATACGAAAAAAGTAGAAGTCGGAAATGGATCAGTAAACCGCAAGTATCAATAAAAAATATAAATGGTGTGGACATTAGTCGTTTCACTCATCAAACCAGGTCTGCGACAACCTCAGGATAGATGAAACGCCAGTCCACACCTTTTTTATATATATAAAGATGGTGTTGATGAGTCGTTCTCCCTATCCTGTCCCCAAGGTCGCAGTTTGGTTCGAAAAAGAGTCTGTTACTCGTTTGCCATTTTGTTTTCCACTAAGTGTTAGATGGTCTTCCTCTTTCAAGGAGACTTCGCAAATATACGAAAAAGTTTTGTAACTTCCAACCGTTTTCGTGAAAAAACGGAGTCAATTCAAAAAAGCATACATTTTAAGCCCTTTAGCGCTTTCTCCTGACCTGTGCCACGTGCACGGGCCTATCTCTCTTGGGCTTCACGCCTGGGGGATGTCTGCGGCAGGTTGCCGCCGCAGGTCGGTAGCCCTTTTCCCAGGCGTCATGATAGAGGTTCCTGTTTGCGCACGTCGCCCGGCACTACGCCATATTCGTCCTTGAAGCATTTGGTGAAGTAGGAGGGCGATGCGAATCCCACCTTATAGGCTATCTCGCTCACGCTGAGTCCGCCCCTCTGCAGCTGTTCCATGGCACTGGCCAGCCTGGCCTTGCGCAGCAGGTCGACGGGTGTGCAGCCGGTGAGGGCTTTTATCTTTCTGTAGAGCTGCACGCGGCTCAGTCCCAGTTGGCTGCCAATGTCCTCCACGCTGAGGTCGCTGTTGGCCATGTGCTGGCTGATCACTTGCTTGAATCGCTGGATGAAGGGATCTTCGGGCGCTTCGTCCCGGGGCGCGGGGGCTGCTGGCTGTTGCGGCTGGTGGCTTCCCCACAGGTTTTTCAGCACGCGGCGGCTTCTGAGCAGGTTGCTGATGCGGGCCAGCAGCACGTCGGGCTGGAAGGGCTTGGTGATGTAGGCGTCGGCCCCGCTTTCGTAGCCCTCTATCTGGTGGCGGCTCAGGGCGCGTGCGGTGAGCAGGATGACGGGTATGTGGCTCGTCACGAGGTCGCTCTTCACGTGCTGGCAGAAGTCCAGTCCGTTCATCACGGGCATCATCACGTCCGACACAATCAGGTCGGGCACTTGTTGGCGGGCCGTTTCGAGTCCCCGCTGTCCGTCTTCGGCTTCCAGCGTGGTGTAGCTGTCTTGCAGTATGGAGCGCAGATAGGAGCGCATGTCGGCATTGTCGTCCACGATGAGCAGCGTGGTTTTCTCCTCGGGTGCCTGTTCGCGCCCGTCGCCCGCCGTCGCCGGCGTGGGTGCCGGCCCGTCGTCGGGCTGCGTGGCGAGGTCGAAGCCGGGCTGCTGCTCCTGGGAGTCCTCCAGGGCCGTGGCCTCGCCGGTGCCTGCCTGCACGTCGAGCATCTTGTTGACGAGTCGGGAGAGTTGGCGGGTGTTGCGTCTCACGATGTCGAGCTTCTCGGCCGTGGCCTCACGGGCCTGCTGCATTTCGGGCGTGTCGGCCAGCAGGGCCAGCGGCCCCTCGATGAGCGTCAGGGGGGTGCGCAGCTGGTGGCTCACCTGGGTGTAGAAGTCCAGTTGCTCGCGCTCCATCTTGCCGCGCTCTCGGGCCAGGCGTGCGCGCTGGCGCTGGTAGAGCCAGATGGCCAGCAGCAGCAGGAGCAGCAGCAGTGCCATGCCCGTGGCCAGCATGATGATGATGCGCTGGCTGCCGAGCTGTTGCAGGTATGCGCTGGCTTTCTGTTGCAGCATTTCCAGCTTCTCCGATTGTCTCATCACCTCGTCGCTCTCCAGGAGCAGCACCTGGGCATTGTCGCGCGTGACGAGTGCCGAGGTGAGCATGATTTCCTTCTGGTAGGGCTTGCCGTCCAGTATGTCGATGGCCAGTTGCAGCAGTTGGTCGCCGCGGGTGGGGTAGATGTAGGAAGCGTCGAGCAGCGAGTCGCGCACCAGGCGTATGCCGCCGTTCTGTCCCGGCAGCCCGTCGATGCCGCAGAAGAGCGGCAGCCCGTCGGATGGGCGGCTCTCAATGAAGGCGCGGCGTGCCCCCATGGCGGTGCGGTCGTTGTGGCCAAAGACGAAGTCGATGGTTTCTCCCTCCCCCCGGCTGAGCCATGTCTTCACGGCCTTGTGGGCCGTCTCCTCCGTCCAGTCGCCTTGCAGCGAGGCCACCACCTTGATTTGCGGATATCGGCCGATGGCATCGAGAAATCCCTTGTGGCGCTCGTCGGCGGGCGATGAGCCTTTCAGTCCGAGAATCTCCAGCACGCGCCCCTGTCCGTGCAGGCGGGTGGCAATGTACTGTCCCATCTGTCGGCCCATCTCGTAGTTGTCGGCACTGACGAAGGCGGTGTATTTCTGCGAGTCGGTCTTGCGCTCAAACACGATGACGGGTATGCCGCGGTCGTAGGCCCTGTCGATGGCCGGCGATACGCTCTGCAACTGGTTGGGGGCCACGATGAGCAGGTCGATGCCGCTCTCCACCAGACTGTCTATCTGCTCCGTCTGTCGCTTGCTGTCGTCCAGTGCAGCGGCGAAGCGCAGCTCCACGCCGTCGTGGAAGTTGGCTTCCATGCGCAGCTCCTGGTTTTGCCAGTTGCGCCAGATGTCTTCCGAGCATTGCGACATGCCTATGCAATAGCCCTTCTTCTGCTTGGAGCACGAAGCGCACAGACACAATAATAAAATAAGGTATAGGGAAATGCTGGTAAAAGTCATCCCTGGGTGTATGCGTGGAATCGTCATTTTTTCTGAGGCTGTTTTGTTTCGCTGCTGCAAATTTAATTCATTTTTTGCGTTTTTCCGTGATTTCTGCCAAAAACTTGTCCCCCCATCCCCCTCGTCACTCAGTCGAAGTGGAAGTGGAATTCGAGCCTGGCTCCCTTGTTGCTTGTGAAGATGCCGTTGTAGGCCTGGTAGCCGTAGCTCATTCCGTCGTCCTTCTCTACTTCCATCTCCTCAAAGATGCCGTCGAACTGCCCTATATACTCTCCTTTGAGATAGGCGTTGATGATGCAGCGGCCGCTCTTGGGGTTGTAGTCCTCGAGTTTCAGTTGGCGCCGTTGGCCGTATTCACGGGCATCGGCCATGTCGTAGGGGCGGTAGCTGCCTGTCAGTCCGTTCATGTCGAAGAGAAAGCCTGTGCCTCCCACGCTGCCCCATACGCCCATGTATACGGGCTGTGGCTTGTG